>MNIJ01000045.1 GCA_001919715.1 Acidobacteria bacterium 13_1_20CM_58_21 | reverse complement strand
TCAGCCGACGGAATTTGAAAAATCAGTGGTTTTGCAACACCCTTTAGCTAGCTTCTCAGACTCTCTCATCCCATGGATTGATGCTGCCGCAGAAAAATCTGATACCGAGTCATTCCCTAGCCCGGTCCTTCCGCCATCAACAAGGTAGTTACAGCGCCAGTGGACTGTGACGCGAGAAGGGAATTGCCCTGGCATGTGCTCGAAGCGTGCGTCGGCCTGGTATGGACATGAGTTCGAGGCATTTGACAATCTGCCGACCGCGGACGCGATTCACGAAGACATCGCACAAGGATGCCGTGGTCGGGGACCCGCCCATCAATGAGTTTATGCGAGTCATAACCGAGGGGCAGCCATATCTTAACTGGCGCTTGACCACGGTCGTGCACGTAGGTCCGGTCGTGGCCCCCGAATAGACGTGTAGTTAAATTACCTCGACGGTAGCATGATGACCTGGGGCAGAAGCGATCTTCCCATCGCAGGTCAGGAGCGGGGCATCAAGTAGTTCTGCCAGCGCGACGTACACAGCATCGTAGGCCGTAAGGGTCGCGTGGAGTTCCCAAACACGTGGAATCAAGAAATCATGAGGATAACGATTGAGCGCAAGGTCGCCCAGATCCTCCAGCGCTTCTTGCCCGCGCTGAGCGGCAATCGTCTTATCCCGGACATAACGGCGCAGCACCTGAGCCACCTCGATGTCGAGGAGATGGGGCGCGTGGAGCGGCACGAGCGGTGAAAAAATACGCTTGTCAATTCTAATTCCGGCTGGAGTTTGCAGAAGCCATTCGATGGCCGCAGACGCGTCCAGGACAATCACCGCGCTTCCCGCTCTCGGCGTATCGCATCGGCAGCGGAAACGGGCGCAGTGACTCTAGCGCGGCGGCGCAAGCGTTCGCGCAGTTCCGCCATGGTGGGCCGATCGGCAAGGCAGCGAATCTCCGCCAGCAGGTAGTCCGAAAGGGACATGCCCGCCATGGCTGCTTGCGCCTTTAGCGTGCGATGCAGGCCGTCGGGAACATTGCGAAGTTGAATCATCCGTGACATGTGTAAAGCATGAATGCATGTTATACACATGTCAAGGAAAAAAGCAACTCTGTCAGCTAAGCCGGCGGTCTTCGCTACTCGCCACCGGCGTCGTATTTCCGCAATTGTTTACCTAAAGCGCTGTTCGCAGCCAAGCGCAACCGAAGAAACGACTTAGATTGAATTACGTCTGCTTTGCAAGCAGGCGTCGCCGGTTCGATCCCGGCCAGGTCCACCAACTTTTTCTGATGGCGAAGCACTTGCCCGCAAGAGCCACTCAATCGGTTGGAGCCTATCTTCGCCCAAGGCGCGGCTGGCGTGCGGTGATCGTAGAAGGGCATTTTGCCGAAAGCCTGATGACTGACCCACCCGTTTCCCAACTCGCCCTTTGGTTGAACCAATCGCGGAAATCCTCAATTCCCGGCGGTTTATACCGTTTGCCCGCCAATCACTTAAGGGCCTTAAGGAATGCAATCAAACTCTTAAGGTCTTCGTCATTCAACTCAACGGGGGTCATTCCTCCGTCCGTCATTGCGTCTGTGGGCTGCTTCAAAATGCTCTCCAACTTTGCGCTGTCGTGCTTATCTCCAACTCCAATCAATGACGGCGCCGCCGACGTTCCCGTCAAATCTTCGCCGTGGCACTCGGCACAGCCCTCTTGGTCGAACACTTTCTTGCCTTTGCCTGCAACCGGGTTAGTGAGCGCCACGGTGGCGGCGATAAGCGACGGCCCCGCCAACTCGGGTTCAAACGGCTTTTTCATGAAGGCCTGGACGTCCGCGCGCTGCTTTGCGAGCTGAGGCGCTAGGTTCGGGTCGCGCAAATCATTGCGATGGCTGATGGCGCCCATGGCGCCCAGCCCAATAAAGACGAAACCGTAAATCGATACTGAGACGGGACGCTTCCACGGCCGGCGCTCGGGGCGTCGATCAAGAAACGGCAGAGCCACGAAGAGAAGGGCAACAAATGCCGGGATCACCAAAATACCTAGGACGGCGAGGCCGCTCTCCCAGTACTTCAACCACTGAAAAACGGGAACGTAATACCACTCCGGACGCGGCACATATTGGGTGTCAACAGGGTTTGCCTTGGGGCCAAGCTCCACAGGGGCGTAATGAGCCAATAGGCCCAGACAGGCGATAATGAGCACAGCAAAGGCTAAATCGTAGAGAACCTGTTTCGGGTAAAACGGTTCCGTCGATTGTTTCAAGGCTTCGGGTGCTCCTTGAACCGGTCCTGCGGGTCCGGCTTTGCGGAACAAGAAAACATGGATGGCAACAAAGGCGAAAACGCAAGCCGGAATCAGGAACACGTGAAAGACGAAGAAGCGGGAAAGTGTCAATGTGCCCATCTCCGTCCCACCGCGTAGCAAGGTCTTCAGTGAGTTCCCCACGAATGGAACATAAGTCAGGATATTCGTGCCCACGGTCGTGGCAAAGTAGGCCTTTTGGTCCCACGGTAGCAAGTAACCCGTGAAGGACATCCCCAGCATCAAAGCAAATAACGCACATCCCGCCAGCCAGAGTAGTTTTCGCCGTCCCTTGTACGACCCATAGAGAAAAGTTTGAGTGACGTGCAGGAACAAGACGATGATAATTGCGCTGGAACCATAAGCATGAATGCTGCGGATGAAGGAACCCGATGCCACTTCTTTGGTGATGTAAGCAACGGTAGTATGTGCATGGTCAGCAGAAGGAACGTAGTAAAGCACCAGAAACATGCCTGTGATAATTTGTGATAACAGGAGATACAGCAGCCCTGATCCAAACACGTAGGCAAGACTGGCTCCTCCGGGGATCGCTTCATCAAGTACAGCACGGAGAATCGAGCCGACGCGCTTCCGGCGATCACTCATACTGGTCCGGCGATCAGTCCAGCCAATGACTGTTCCGTGGTCTGACGGCTGAGGGATGGCGCGACGTTCCCTCCCAAACACATAACTATTCTCTGCCACTTGTCACCTACAGTTCAGCCGATAACTTCTTTATGCGGAACGAGCTGCCGAAAATTCTGGTAATGCACCACCAGCATGTCACCCTCGACCTTAATCTCTAGTTGATCCATTCCTCTTGGTGGGGGTCCTTCCAAGAGCTTGCCGTCTGCTGTAAATTGCCCGTTGTGGCATGGACACACGAAATTGCTTTTCTCATCATGCCAGGCGACCGAACATCCTAGATGTGGGCAAACTGAGGAAAACACACTGAGCTGGCCGGTCGCATCCTTGCACACGTACAAGGCCTTCTCCATGACGATCTTGCGCCAGCCATCTCGCTGTTCGATCTTTACGAGCTTCTTGACAGGTGAGGTAATGGAAGCGAGATCCTCCACAGTGCCGATTTCCTTCCACGACGATGAACTTGTAGCAGTTAGCAGTGGATGAAGTATGAAACGAAACAGCGGCACAGAGAGGAGCGCACCAACGCCCGCAGCTCCTGCGCCAAGCAAGAGGCAGAGAAACGATCGGCGGCGTCCGTCACAACCTTCTTGAGAAATCTCAGCAGTCTTGCCTCCAAGCATTTCCTCTGGATGGTTCATATTTTGCTCCCTACCTGTATCGAGCGTGCCCGCCTGCGTCTCGCTGCCAGGTTACCGAGCGAGAACATTATTCAGGGCTTGTTGGAGAAGCCTCGAACGTACTCAACAAGCTCCTTAATTTCTTTGGCCTTCAGTTTCTCTTCGAATTTAGGCATCTTTTTCTTGCCCTTCGTTACGATCCCGATCAATGTGGCGTCGGTTTCTTTCTGTACATCTGGTAAACGGAGGTCGTGAGCGCCCGTATTCCTGCCCGCTTTCGTGTTCGCGCTCCCATCAGCCGCGTGGCAACCGATGCACTTGGCCTTATAGAGCTTCTCTGCAGCGTTCTGTGCGCGAGTCGCGGAAACGAAACCGACGACAAGCACCAGGCAGAGAACTGACTTTCCAACGATGTTTCCAATCACTCTTTTCAAGAGGACACTCCAATCATCATGATATTGACCTGGCACCGGAAGTCGAACTGCGTTTCAGCGTAATCTCAGCTCTACCGGAGAGTGCGGCCAAGAAGAGACCGCACTCCGACGTAATGCACGCCAATTCCTTATCGAATCTCTCCGTATGAGGTTTCCTCATGCCTTGCGCTTATTCCGATCAGGAGCGATACCTGATATTTTCAAAAGGCATAGCGGACTGCGAACGTGGCAGTACTGCCGTTGAAGTCTTCTGACCCGATTGGCTGAAGGCCTGGCGTACCCGCAAGGGTCTTGAGATTGTATCCGTAATAGTTCAACGTGGTTTTGTAGCTCAGACCTTTGAATAGATCGATCTTGAGCGCAGCGAAGGGTCTCTGATAATTGAACGCCAGGGTGCCGCCCAGTATTCGCGGATTCAGAAAGAGTGTGTCGCCTCCGCTAAAGGTTCCGGAATAACCCAGGCTGGCGGTGACGCGGTTAACAGGCTTCCACATAACGTCGGCATAGGCGAAGTGCTGCTTGTTGCTATAAAATGACATGGCGCCCAGAGTTATCGCATTGGTTCCGCTGAAAAAGGGGCAACGTGCATAAGCCGCGATGCCATATCCGGTGTCCCTCATGCAAATATAGGACTGCATGTAGAGGTCGGTGTAGTTGTATCCGAGAGAGAACGCGAAATTGGAATTCGGCACCAGCGTGGTCCCGAAACTGTACGTCCGCCCATGCTCGAGAGCATTGATGTTACTGACGTTGTCGCGATTTTCGTGAACGTCGATTGCTCCGTCGATGGTTGCCCAAGGCTTTGGTTTGTAGGTGGCGTGGATCTTATAACTTTGGAATTGCCGCGGGAAAATTTGCGTGTAGGCCCGGTTGTTATATCCAAATTGGAAATCAGTATTGATTCGCAGTGAATCTATCGGGCGCAGCGTAAACCCCGCGAGACCCACGTGTTCGGCGATGGGCAGGTCCACGCGATCCGAGCTGGCAGGGGCAGGGTTGACATACGAAATCGTGCCGTCCGTATTCAAGGTGCAGGCAGCGGGAAGCGTGTTCGATCCGGATGGAACTGCGCATTTTCCGCGTGCTGCCAGGAAACGGTTCGCCGCCGTGCCTGCCGCCCCACCCGGATAATAAGTTGCGCTCGCGTACGGGGGAATATGGCTGGTGGCTTCGTAATAATCCACCGTCCCCCCAAAATATCCAGTATCGGTGATCACCCGGTCTTCATACATGTATCCGATTCGAGCGCTGATTCGCTTGGTGATATCGGTCTGCAGCTGGACTGTGTTCGATAGCATCTTTTGGCCGAGATAGGTCGATATCAATGTGCGAGTGAGGTCAGGGAGAGCTGCCGCGGTATGCTGTGGGCAAGTCGCTGCATTATACGCTGGCCCGGGGCAGATGTTTGCAAACGCCGGCGCGTCGGGGATGAGAGGCGAAAACTGAGCCTGGGGCAGTTGAATGCCAATCTGGCCTGGCACTTGTGGCTGAGTGGCGAAGAGAGTGGAGCTCCGCAGATCAGACAATCCAGGATTACGCCAGTTGTCATAACGAACCAGATCAATAATCCTCGCTTTGCGGCTCAGTAAATAAACTCCAGACCAATTCGCGCGCACGGCAACCAGCTTGGATTCCGCCGGACCAGAATTGAGAATCCCACGAGTTTTTACGGCTGCACTGGCGGTCCATTCGTTGATGTTTTCATTGAATGTGTTAATGACGTTGTCGGCGGTGCTGTAGCTAGCCGACCCGGACATTTCCAAGTTCTTGATGGACCTGGATTGGAAGCTGAGCCGCTCCGTGGGCATGAAATTTCGCGGATTGCTATGCCGGGAATAGCCAAGGAAGACCCTGCAATCCGGGTTGGCGAAACCAGTGGGAAGGAACACCGGCGTACACGGGCGCGTTCCTCCTTGCGGGGGGTAAAACCACTCTATTCCATAGTCAACTGGTCCCCGTACCGTACCTGGGGCCGTCGGCAACACGTTGTGAAACGCGAGTGCGTCAGTGGTGTCATCCTTGTCATACTCAAGAATCTGGTCGTAAGAAATCGTCGTCTTTGGCAGAAACCGGAAGTCCATCCCCAACCGGTATCCGTTCATCATTATCCTGTAGTTTTCAGCGAGCAGATAACGGGCGGCGGGGCCGTTGAATGTGCTGAATGCAGGCCCTACGTCCACATTGTGTGAATAACCCAGCCGGAATCGCAAGCGTGATTCAGGGAGGAGTGTTAAATTGAAATCCTGCATGCGCTTAATGCGGGTAAGCGAATGCGGGGAAGAGGTGACGGCGAACGAAGGATTCGTTGCCGGATTCGTTGGTGATATGACCGTCGGGTTGAAGGGATTCAAGAAAAGGTTGTAATTCCAGAAATTCTGGTCGCGGCGAAACATCACCTGGAGGTCGTACCACTTGTTCCTATCGATCCGCAGGCGCGAGACGTTGTTCGGATCGCCGCCGTAACCGAAGTTGCTGAAGTGAAGACCATCGAAGAAAGTCCCATGGTGGTTGAGCGACCTCATACTCACGGTGTAATCGAACAATCGCAGGCCGGAATTGAGATTTACGAAGGTTCCGTAATTACCCTGGTTCCCGTCAATCCACGTCGCCCGATAGCCTGTCTCCGCGCTTTGCTGCGTATTATAATTGCCCGAATCTATGCCCTTGGTTTCCTCTTCTGGGTTATCCTGCGCCCGGGAAAGAGGCGAGAAAAGAAACAAAGCGGCCGCCAACAGCAAACCGAACGGTCTGATTCTTGCACGACTATTCATCGCTGTTCTCCCTGCCGTATATGAATTGCGCCTTTTGCCAGGCTTTGGTGTTAGTCACGATTTCTTCTCCAGCGCAAAATGCGTCTCCATCAAGTTCATCTATCCAGCAAACCATTGACATTCGATCCGTGGATTTTCACATGGCAATTGACGCACGCTTGTTCATAATGAGATTGGTTCGCATCCATCACCGTCGCGTGAATGCCAGGCGAATTGGTGTGGCATTGCAGGCACAAGAGGTTGATGTTGCTGTATTTCAGCATGTGCGCATTCGCCCCCCCGTGTGCGATGTGGCATGAGCCGCATCCCTCGATCCTCACGGCGGCGTGCTCAAAGACGAAGGGTCCCTGCTTGTCCGTGTGGCACTTAAAGCAAACCATGTCCCCAGAGGCCGAGGTGCGCACCTGCCGGACCAGATGGTCTCCTTCAAGGACACCGCCCGTTCCGTGTTGGTTGTGACAATCGGTGCAATGGATCAGCCCCTCGTTTACGCGATGGTGAAACGGCATATTGAACTGAGCCCTCTGCTGCAAGTGGCAGGAATAGCAAAGCCCGGGCTCGGCCCTGACCAGCATGTGTTCCTTAGTCGTTGCATGGTGCATCGAGTGGCAGGAGGTACAGCTAACGTCGTTTTGCCGATGGAATGAATTCGAAGCACTGATGTGCTCCGAGCCTGAGGCGTGGCAGGTGAGGCAACGGTCCGTAATGGCTTCTGGTGTTGCCTTCTTATAATCGAACACTGCCTCCTTACTTGGATCGTCTGCGTGAGCCCCGCCTGGACCGTGGCATGCCTCGCAACCCTGCTTCGAATGCCCACCCCGCGTGTCATTCATCGTCTTCCAGTGCGGCGATTTCTCGAAGCTGGTGGTAATGTCCCCGTGACAAGTTTGGCAGGTTTCTGCCTCGGTAGACGCGGAGGCATCGGCGGGCGCGTCGCCGGGCTTGCCCTGGCTTGAGGTGATGGCAGAACTGGGGGCCTTTTTAGGCTGTTGGCTGCCAAGCACCACGCGGGGAGCGACTATCAGTCCTGAAAAGAAAAACATGGCGCCCATGAACAGCCTGAGAGTTCTGTTTGATAGTTTCATGTTTCCTTCTAGATGAATCTCTGCAAACTATCGCCAAACTACGACGAGACGATTCACCAAGTTGTTTGCTTTGCCTCAAATTCGAGGCTGACTCTGACTAAATATTGACTTTCGAGGCTCTCATCCGCTGCGGACCGGCCTGATGGTCACGCATTGTCCGAGTCAGAATCCTGAATCGGGCACAAGTCGCTCGTAGTTCCGCTTCGTTGGCCCTCAATTGCTAAGCGAGTATTTGCTACTATGTGCATCCACTCTCTGATTTGCCGCAAGCTGTGTGTAAGGAGTTTGTAAAACCATTGCGCTCGCTGCCGTCGCCATTTCCTGGACAGTCTCGTACTCTCCAAATCGCGGCCCCGCCCGCTCCGGGCCTTTTGAATATTCTTCTTGGCCGCGACCACCCATTGCGATGATCTGGCCATCAGCACAGAGCATCGTCTGCCGGTCAGTGTTGCGCAGTGAGCGGTTCACCTCCGGCGTACGGGAGGGCTTCCAGCCAGATGCTGTTGGCGTGAATCAATACATCACCTACGAGTTCGTCATTCAGAATTGGAAGGGGTATGCCAGAGGGGCAAGTGAGTTTTCATATGACCATGACGCAACCAGAGGTCATAAATTCTTATTACTGCGGTTGGTTCTATTTTCTGCTTGGCACCCCCACCAAAAGTCAAAATCTCTCTCAACGGCGGAACGGATGGTGTCCTGAAATAAAAGATTTTGTCATGTCCTAGTGGCTCGCACCAGCGTTGTTTAGCGGCTTGCTTTTGGCAGCTCGGTGCCTCGATTGAGAATTTCCAGGTAGTGGTGATATGTGAAGAGCCGATGGCGCCGCCTGCCGGTCGTCTCACGAACCGTGCCGAGCTTTACGTGCCGGGCAGTTTCTTTGACACTCTTTAGAAAAAATTCGAGCCAAGCACGGTCAGCTACGCTATGGCTCAGACATGACTGGCGGCTTTGGCTTGAGCCGGCTCTTGTGTTAGAACTTCAAGAAAGGACAACGTATTGTTGGTGTAGGCGTTCGGCTCTTTCGCATGTGTTGCTCGGCTTTTGATTCTCGCGGCGTCTCTGCTCTACCGCGGAGCGCCACCGGGGGGACCTGAACGCCAAAAGCTTCGACTGCACTCTGAAGGAGAAATTGCAGTGAACATTTCTGAAACGCGAACGGCCCTCTTGCGCTGTTGCCGCGCATTCCTTTTTGTCTTTTTCTTCCTTTCGCCTTCCGTGTGGCCCCAGGCGAATCAGGGCACCATAGAAGGCATCATCGTCGATCAATCCGGTGCCGCTCTTCCCGGCGCCAGGTTGACGGGTACCAACGATGCGACCGGCATCCACTTTCAAACCACTAGCGATTCCAACGGCCTCTTTACGTTCCCCGTCCTCCCGGTAGGTACCTACACCATCGAAGTCGAGCACCCGGGTTTCGCCAAGCTGATGCAAAAGAACATCACGGTGAGTGTCGGCGCCCGACTGAACCTGAACCTCTCGCTCTCGGTGGCTGGACAGACCGAGTCCGTTACCGTCACGGATGAACCCCCCATCGTCGAAACAACACGTAGTCAGGTGAGCTCCGCGGTGAATGATGTGGCCATTGAAAACCTCCCCACAAACGGCCGCAACTTCATCAATTTCGTGCTCCTCACCCCAGGCGTCACCCTCGACGTACGCGGTGGCGACATCAGCTTTGCAGGCCAGCGCGGCACCCTCAATTCCCTCATCGTCGACGGCTCGGACGATAACAACACCTTCTTCGGCCAGTCCGTCGGCCGCACTGGATCGGGGCGCGCTCCCTATCAGTTCAGCGAAGATGCGGTACAGGAATTCCAGGTGAATTCCAGCGGTTATTCCGCCGAGCTGGGACATGCTGGCGGAGCGGTGATTAACGTGGTCACCAAATCCGGTAGCAACGCATTTCACGGCGCGGCCTTTGAATTCTTCCGCGATCGAAGCCTGAATGCCAACGACCCAATCAATAAAATCAACGGCCGCCAAAAGTCTCCCTATCACGTCAACCAGTTCGGAGGAGACCTCGGCGGTCCGATCGTCCGTGAAAAACTTTTTTTCTTCTTCGATTACGACGGCCAGCGCAACACCCTCCCCAATCTCGTCTTTCTTGGGGTGCCCGCTCCCGCCACTCCGACTGCCAATCAGCAAACAGCTCTCAGTTATCTTCAGGCACGCGCCAACCCCTGGATTCGCACTCAAAACCAGAACGTCTACCTTGGCAAGGTTGACTGGCGGCTTGGCAACACCGAACTCCTCAGCGTCCGATACAACTCCCAGCGTTTCGTCGGCAATGGCTTCGAAAATGGCGGATCACAAAATTCTATCGAGCACACCGGCGCGTCGGATGTCACCACGGACACCCTGTCCGGCTCGCTTACATCCACCATCTCATCCGGTATCGTCAACGTTGCTCGGGCCGCCTATGCGCGCGACAACGAGCCCGGCCTGGCCAACAGCATCAATCCGGAAGCCACCGTTCGCCAGGGCGGCGTCACCGATCTCATTGTCGGACGCAATTTCTTTAGCCCTCGCTTCACCAACATTCAGCGCGCCGAAGTTGGCGATACCCTCTCGCTCACCCACAGTCGCCACACAATCAAAACCGGCATGAATTTTCTCGCGGACAAGATCGCCAACTTCTTCCCTGGCAACTTCTCAGGCGCTTACGTTTTCAATAGTCTCGAGGGATTCGGATGCAATTTGAACGGAGGCGGCGCGGCTTGCTTCACTGGTCCGGACGCTTCGGATACTTTTGCCCAAGCCTTCGCCGGCGCGGGCACTACCGGACCCACCACGAATCCCAATCTTCAGGAATATTCAGCGTTCGCCCAGGATGAATGGCGCGTGCGAAGTGACCTCACTCTGAATTTCGGCCTCCGATACGATCTTGACCTGATCGCCCAGCCTGCCGAGCTCAACCCCAGTGCCAGCCTCGCCGCTGCGGGAATCTTCACCAACCGGATTCACAACGATCATGCCGACTTTGGCCCCAGGCTCGGAATTGCCTGGACGCCTCTCGGCAAGAAGTTGGTCGTTCGTACGGGATACGGTATTTTCTACGGTCGCACTCCTGCGATCACCGTCGGCACCGCCTTCTCGAACAACGCACTGAATGTGCAGACTCTCAACTTTACCGGCGCAAACATGCCGCAATATCCCGCCACGAAATGCGGCGCTCCAGGCGCAGCTCCAAGTTGTGCCGCGCCGGTCGGTGGCACCGCAGGTGCCCCTACCATTTATGTCTTCCAGCCCAGTTATCACGAGCCCAATGTGCAGCAGGCCAACCTAGGCCTCGAATACTTGATTCAGCCGAGCCTGTCCGTTCAGGTCAACTATCTGTGGGTCAAAGGCACGCATCTCACGCGCACCCTGGACATCAATCTCCAGGGTCCTGAAACGCCAGTAACCGTCGGATTTGTCGGGTCTACTCAAACTGCCACTGTAAATCAGTTCACTCAGTCACGCCCCATTTCAGGCTTTGCGCGCATTGAGGAATTCCAAAGCAGTGCCAATTCCGTCTATAACGGCCTGACCGTGCAACTGAACAAGCGCCTCTCCCAAAATTACCAGTTCTTTGCTTCCTACACCTTCGGAAAGGTAATCGACGACAACCCGGACGCCACTTCGGTCGTTCCCTTCTCTGGCGACGACGCCAAGATGGTCCAGGACCCTCTCAACCTTCGCGGGGATCGTGGCCCGGGCGTGAACGATCAAAGACACCGCCTCGTGCTAAGCGCGATTTGGAACCTCGACGGCTATACACATTCGTTGCACCGTTCGTGGCGTTACCTAGTCGGCGGATGGCAACTCAGCGGTATCCTGACTGGCGAAACCGGACAACCCTACTCTGGCATGGTCAACTCGGACCTAAATAGAGACAGTAACAGCCGCACCGACCGTGCGCCGGGACTCGGCCGTGACACCTTTTATCTTCCCAACTTCGTTTCGCTTGATCCTCGAATCACTAAGAGCATCCCGTTCACAGAACGCGTTAAGGCACAGTTCATTCTTGAGGCTTACAACGCCCTCAACCGCATAAACTATACTTCTGTGAGCACCATCCAATTCTCCACCGCAACGGGCTGTACCGGCGCGGTGAGCATCTGCCTGGGGCCTCCCAGGACGCCATTTCAAACGCCGTTGAGCACGCAACTCAATTTCAGCCCTGGCTCGAGAATCGTCCAGCTTTCGGGCAAGATTACGTTCTAAGCCGCTGATTCGGCAATTGTACGTTCCTCCGTATCGTGTTGTTGACCAACCCTGCTTGACGAGGTAGCCAATACCTCCTTTTGCAGCCCCCCGGGATTCCCGGATCATGCCATGGGCCACAACCAAGTCGTTTCGAGCGAGAGGACGTTGGAGCTTGGCTTTGTTTCTAAATCTGGGCCAACACCCCCAATAGGTGGCGGACGCGGGCCAGGAAAGATTGGTGGACGTGGAAGACTCGAACCCCCGGCCCCCTGCTTGCAAAAAAAGGAATTTAATCAGCTTTTTGCAATTTTTTTGGCTCCCGGGTCCCACACCGCCACAGCCTTGTTGAAATAGGCATAATTGGCCAAATGGCAACCGATCGCCGCGTTGTTGCCAAATACTTCATTTTCGACAACCGGCTTTCGACTCCGAACCGCGTTAAAGAAATTAGCTTGATGGTCTGGAACGGCGTCGTAACCTGGTGGTGTTGTGAACGTCTCCACTTCTTCGTCCACCCGGAAATCGAGAGGTGCAGGTGACGGATTTTCTTCGTGCCATTTCTTCAGGTATTCATCACGCAATTTAGCCGGCCAGCCGTAGATCGAGTAGCTCTCTGGTTGCGGGCGTGAGTCCTCCGGTTTAAACGTCAGCGTCGAGTCCTTGATGACCATCGTTCCTTTGGTGCCGTAAAACCCCAAAAGACCTCCGGCCTCATTGTTCAGGTTGCAGCGAAGGACAACGCGAAAGTTGGGGTAATCGTAGAAGGTCTCGATCAGATCCGGAAATTCACGGCCATCTTTCCAACGGAAAAGGCCACCGGTAGACTGGGCGCGCTGCGCGATCGTGTTCGTGCTGGTAATGAAATGGATCCCAGAAATCAAATGAACAAAGAGGTCGCCAGCCAAGCCCTCGCCATAGTCCGCAAAGCAGCGCCATCGGAAGAACCGGACTGGATCAAAGGGTCGGTTTGGCGCTCCATCCAGAAAGGCGTTCCAGTCGATCGTTTGTTCGTTTGCGTCTGGCGGGATGGGGTAGACCCAAGCACCGCTGGCGGTGTTGCGGTCCGAATGCGCCTCAATCATGAACACGTCACCGAGCCTTCCCGAGTCAAAAATTTCCTTGCCTTTCGCGTAAAGGATTGAACTGACCCCCTGGCTGCCAATCTGCATGATGCGATTTGCCTTTTGTGCCGCAGCGATCATGGCAAATCCGTCTTCCACCGTGTGGGACATCGGTTTTTCGCAATAGACATCTTTGCCGGCCGCACAGGCATCGGCAACCACCTTGCGATGCTGGTGGTCAGGCGTCGCGACGATGACGGCGTCGACATCCTTGCGGTCCAGAATCTTCTTATAATCGCGTGTGGCTGGAACGTCCTTCTTGATAGCTTCCCTGGCTGCCTCGTGCCGTGAGTCGTAAAGGTCGCAAACGGCGACGCACTCAATGCCCGGAACACGAAGCGAAGCCTGAAGCAACTCGCAGCCTCGCACCCCTGTGCCAATGGAGGCGAAGCGTACCGTGTCGCTTGGCGAAACCACGCGGGCGTAAGCGGAAAGCGTGTTGGGGTTCAGGACTGTAACTTTCGCGCCTGTGCTTGCCGCCATAGCTCCTGCGCCGACACGGATGAATTGGCGACGAGTTAGTGAACCATTGCCCATGAGAGTCTACCTCCCAAAGTATCGATCTAGCGCCAGCATCACGGCGCGTTACGCCCCCTACGTTCTTTTGAGTCGCGATTATCCCACGAAATTGGGTAGTTGCGAGACACTTGTGGGCGCCGAAATTACCGTTCATGCCAGATGGAAAGTGCCATCGTACCGTCAAACTGCCGCGCTACAACATCAGCCCGGCCGCGAATGCAGCCGTCCAGCCTAGAGTCTGGTAACCCAATTAGCAATTCCTCCTTGACACGTCGCCGGACTGCCTTATAGTCCCGAGTGAAAGTTCGACAGGAGACCGATCATTGTGATAAGGAACCATTCTTCGTCCATGCGTAGGCGTGGCGTAAGCTTAGCGGCAGCTCTGCTGCTTTCTTTCCCAGCGAGCGAGGCGATTGTGTTCGCACAGGACTCGGCTGTTAGTGGAGACGAACAGTTCAACGGCCGCTGGGACATCAGAACCACTGGTGGGCGTTCTCGCGCCTGGTGGCTGGAGATTGAAAACGCGGGGACACCTACACCTCAAGGCAAGTTCATCAGCGCCTTTTCCGGCGATCTGAATGTGATCGAGGACATCTCGATCAGCGGCGGCACCCTACGCTTCGGCTGGACGCGGCAGGAACGCCCGAGTCCCGGTGCCGAACCGGTTAGTCGGAAACTGGTCTACACGGCGAAACTGGTGAATGGGAGGCTACAAGGGGTTTTCGAAGTGGAAGGGTCGAACCAGCCTTTGCTCGAATGGATCGGCGTACGCGCGCCAGTGATCAAGGAAATGGATGACGGGACTTGGCGAGAAGGAAAGCCAATTGAACTGTTCAACGGCGAGAATATGACCGGCTGGGTGTCGTGGGACGGCCAAGAACCGGTCGGTTGGTCGGTAAAAGATGGCGCGTTGGCCTCGACGGGCCGTGGTCAGGACATCGTGTCCCAGCAGAAGTTCTGGAATTTCAAGTTGCACGTCGAGTTCCGCTTGGCCCAGCACAGCAACAGTGGGGTCGCGCTGCGGAATCGCTATGAAGTGCAAATCCTGGATGACTACGGCCGCCCCCCAAACGCTCACAGTGCAGGCGCCCTTTATAGCCGCATTGCACCGAGTGAAAACGCCAGCAAGCCGGCCGGTGAATGGGAAACCTACGACATCCGCTTGGTCGGGTGCCAGGTCACGGTGGCGTTCAACGGTAAAAAGGTGATTGAGAAGGGGGTCATCGATGGTTTAACGGCAATGGCGCACGACTCCGATGAAGGCGAGCCTGGCGGAATCGCTCTCCAGGGTGACCACGGTCCAGTCGAGTTTCGCAAGATTACGATCACACCGTTGGTGCACTAGCAGAGAAATTCGCCAATCCAGGAGAGCCAGAGGTCTCTGCATCGTTGGGGAACTTCTGCTCTCGCTCGGAATTACGGTGACGTATTTGGAGGGCGTCAGGCCGCTGCCGGGCCGGGTCCTGGCCGTGGCAAGAATCCCAGCCGTCCTTCCTTCGTTCCCGGTTACAAATGATTCAAAACATGATTCCCCAGCGACAAGAATACCGGCCTCTCGAAACGCATTCCAATTTCTGCGCCACCTGGGAAATGTCCACCGAAGGGCTTGTGCCTCACCAACCACCCCGTATAAAATGACTAACTGACGGGGTACCCAGACCTCCCCGGGGACATTCTCCCTGTCGCTCTAAGAGTGAGGAGTAGATGGCACCTATCGAAAGATACCCGAATTCCGCTGGTGCACCTTTACCACCATTTCCCAAGACTCGTTCCGAAAAGGCGGCTCGCTCACGTCTGATTGAACTCGAAATACTTGTAACCATTCATTGCGCTCGCATCGTCGAAGGCTCCGACAAGCGCGAACCCTTTTCCGAAACTACCAGGACGGTTCTGGTTTCTTCTCACGGTGCGGTTGTCCGGCTTGCCGCCCCGCTGGTTCCGGGCCAGCTCATTTTTCTCTTCAACGAAAGAACCCAGAAGGGAGTCGTCTGCCAGGTCGTGAAGTCGGCACCTGGTTCTGCCAGCGGCTTCGTCGAACTCCAGTTTTCGGAGCCCGCCGCCGGCTTCTGGGACTTGCCTATTGCCGTTGCCCCTCCCGCGTCGGTCTCTGCTCCCTCTATTGCACCAGCAAACCTCGAGACGATTCCCCCAGTTCCCCCCACTGCCGCCAAGGCCGCTGATCCGAAGCCCACCGCGCCAGTCTGGACTCTCGTTTTACCCGATAAACCTACCGTGGCTCCGCTTCCTCCTGTGGCCGCTCCGCCCGCACCAAAAGTTTCGCCGACACAAGCTGGAGCGGCGCCAGCCTCTTCGGCCGTCCCTCCAGTGCCTGATGCGCCCAACCCGGCAACTTCCACTTCCTCGCTTCGCGACTTTTCCAAAGAAATCAGCGTTCTTCTTACTACCGCTCTGGCTGCTGCCCCGAAGCCCGTTGCAACAGTTCCGACTTTCATCGCACCGGTAAACCCTACGATGGCTCCGCCTCCGTTCCCGGCTGCCAAGCCGGAGCGTGCGACCCCGCAATCGGCTAATTCCGCTCCCCAGAGCTCGGTTGTTCCTCCTGTGGCCGCTCCGCTCACCCCAAAGTTTTCGTCAGCACAGACTGGAACGCTTGCCTCTCCCGCCATCCCTCCGGCGCCTGTCGCGCCCAACCCAGCAATTTGCGCTTCCTCGCTGCTCGATTTTTCCAAAGAAGTCTCCGCTCCTGCTCGAACCAATGCCCCCGGTTCCCCGCAGGTTTCTCCGGTGACCTCAACTGCGCCGCGCCCCTCTCCAGCTTTTTCCCTGCCGTCGGTCGAGCAATTGATGCACGCGGCCACACCGCTGCAAGGAAGTCTCGACTCGCTGCACTTCAGCGCAACTCCCCCGGCGCCTCCGGCTCCCTCCGCCCCACCAGTCGCCCAGAAGACTAATTCCCCGTACGCCCCGGCAGCGAAAACAGTTCTCGAATTTGCCCGGAGTGAACCAGAGCCCGTGGTCAAGAGCGAGTCCGAGTCTTTTCTTCCTGGCCACCAACAGATTCCTCCTTCTGTCGCCGTCGAATCCTGTCTCGGCGTTTCAGTGAGCTCCGAAGAATCAACTGATGTCTTGGTTGTCGAAGAGCTTCGCCGCTGGCAAAGGGAGGAGTCCGATGCAGGATCGCTCTGCGTGTCTCCCGTTAAGCTCGATCGACTTACCTCGGCCAGTCCGAAAAAAGCCCTTACTCTCGGGCTCGCCGCCTCTGTGCTTCTTGTCGTTGGTGCGATCACCTTTTACCTCCGGCAAGATCACTCCGCAATTAGAACTCCTGCTACTGCCCGAGCCCTGAGTACTCCTCCTTCTCCGGTTTCCTTGCGACCTGCGAAGAAGTCCGCACCGGTTCCAAGCCACGCAGCCTCCGCAACGGCTGCAACCAGCCAGCCGCCGAGCGCTCCAATCGCTAACTGGCTCGGCGCGTCTGCCCTTGTAGAACCTTCCTCGCCACCATCACCCGTTGAGCCGTCACCCGCCCCTGCCGCCACGCTAGATCCGCAGCCTGGCGCAAATCCTCCTGCTGCTGAGTCACAATCCACGGTCTCCACGGGTGAGTTGACGACCGCCGGAGCATCAGGCGCCGCTCCAGAACCGGCTCCGGCCGATGTCCCTTCCCGTACGACGGAAGGTGCCGAGGAGACTCCTCAACGGCGCCCAGGCGTTCAATTGGGTGGGTTTGAAAAGCCGTCAGCGGAATTGCCCGCTTTCGATCCGGACCGCCACCGTGTTTCTTTCGGAGAAGATGAAGGAGGTCAAGCCTTCCAACAGGGCCAGCACCCTGGCTGCACCAAGAACGTCAGCCTCGGCAGCGTCGGCAAAGAGAAACTCTATCTGGGTATTCCTGAATGGGCTTCACGTTGGATTGAAAAGAACAGCAAAAAATTGCCCGGAATCTGTTTTTCGGATTCGCCCATGTCCGGCGCACGGAATTTCTTGATCGTTTTTTATACCTCGCCAGAATCCGGGCAGACCGAGCTACTAACCACGGCTCCTTCTTCTTCTGCTGCTTCATGGCCTGAGGGGCAGGGGGCCTTTACGACTAGTT
Organism: Acidobacteria bacterium 13_1_20CM_58_21; assembly: GCA_001919715.1. GTDB lineage: Bacteria > Acidobacteriota > Terriglobia > Acidiferrales > UBA7541 > Acidiferrum. Next base: position 4,304 of record MNIJ01000045.1, on the reverse strand, counting down.
ACGGCTCGACGTGGCACTACAATCACGACGAGACCGTGGGCACCACCGTTACGTCTCTTCTCCCCGACGATTCTCCGCACGACCGCCCTGCGCATGTCTCTTATGCAATGGCCTACACCGAGGACGGGATGCCAATTTCCCAAAGGAGGCCCCCGACGGAGAAAAAGAAGTCGAAGGAATCCGCCAAACCCGGCAAAACAGGTGATGAGTCCACCGGGGCTTACCGCGAACTCGACGCGCTGCTCGGCCTCGTCGTCACCGACATCGAAAAGCGGTAGCCATCTCCGTCTCCCGTTGTTTTCTTGAAACTTTGCAAAATCGAAAGGCATCCACTCCTTGTAGGGAGTGGATGGCCTTTTCTTGCTTCACCGGTTGTCAAGATGACTCCAGCGCCCAACCCTGCTCCCGGACGGGCCTGCTGAAGTGTTACGAGAGGGAAGCGAGATGCCCGTTCGAGTCCCATGACTCAAAAACTCTATCGCACATTGTCAACATCCAGAGTAATTGGAGGAGGCTAGTAGATTGCGAGCAGCGCCGAATTGAATTCTCACAAAGGCGCCCTTTGGCGTCGTGTAAACAAAGGGAAGGTACCGAATCCTGGCGTGCCGTCTTCCTGAAAATACGCGAATACATCCTGGGCCCGGAGTGTCGAGGGTTCGCCGTTTTCTTGAATGTAAAGAAGAGTTACAAATATCTGCGGACGCGTGGAAGGCGAACTCCTCGGATTGGGGTCTCTGCTGTTCATCGATCGACGACCTGTTTGCATGATCTTGATTGCCCACGACCAAATTGACATCTGCCAGTGTTTGGTCGGCCCAGGTATAGGGGTCAGCATCGGAATAGATCAAACCGTTTGAATTGCCTCGGCCGCAGTAGCCTTCCTCGCTATTCGCGCTGGCGGGTCAAATGACGGCTACCCGACTCTACGTCCGTCCTTGCGAATGGCCCAAGTGACCTCCCGCGTGGACTGTTTGACTGCGACTCGACGTGTTTGCTGCGCGGTTCTCGGCTAGCTAAGCTAGTGTTCGGCCGCCTGGCTCGATGGGAGTTATCTTCAGACCCATTGAACAAAACGATTAGCTGATCTTAGAAACGTGGACCAATGAATTGAGAGACCAATGAAGGTGCCCGTCGCTGAAGGCGCAAGCCGGGCGAAGGGAGCCGCCATCGAAGATTTTAGGACTGCATAGTATCTTCCTCATGTCGCTGCCCCCAGCTTACTTGGCCAAACGGAACGCAATCCGCACACGAGCGGGAAAATCAACCGGCCGCCCGTCGCGTTTCGCGGGCCTGAAACGTATCTGTTTTGCCGCCTGAATTGCTGTTTCATCAAGACCGTGGCTTAGGCCGCTCACCACGCGGATCACTTGCACTTGGCTCGAGGCGAGGAAGACCACCTCCAGAACTACATCACCTTCAATTCTGAGAATACGCCCTTCGGTGGAATAAGCGGGGTTCGGCTTGTCCAAAATGTCGACACCCGTGGTCGCGCCTCCCGTGGCGGCCGCGTTCTTCTTGGGCTCCTCGGCGGCCACGGCGCCGCGTATGCCTCGGGCGCCGCTACCACCGTTGCCATAGCCGGGACCCGCGGGCTGAAGAGGCGAGCCAGCTTGGTTAATGTTCACAGCCCGGTTCGGATTTCCGGGACCCGGGATTCCGTTCGGGTCGCCAAAGCCGCCGGTCTGCACTTTGTTAGCTGGAGCAACCACCGTTGCTGGCGCAGGGCTGCCCGAACTGAGAGTGCCGACCTTCACATCTTCCTTTGGGGGCTTTGGCTGGCTCGTCACCACAACAATCTTCGTTTGTTCAAGAATCGGATGGAGTTCCACGGGCTTCGCTTCCACAGTGCGAACCCTTACCGCTTCAGGCTTCGGAACCAGAAAAACGTGCTGCTGCCTGGGGCTCAACTTCGAGGGTTCAGGAAGTACCGGCTTAGGTTCTGGCAGCCGAACTTTGGGCCTAATCCTTTGGGGCGGTGGAGTTGGTGGCGGCGAGATGCGAATTTGGGTGACCGGCTGCATCAAATCCACAACATCAAATTTCAGGGCGGTCTGCATCGGCTGCGGGAAAATCAGGGGAGCCAAGAGTAGAAAACCCACGGTTGCCAATTGTCCGGCAGCGCTCAGGCCGATTCGGTCCCACCGCGGCTTCCGGTCAGGGAGGAGTTCGAAACGCACAGAGACCCTCTTTTTGTCGATCGCGTCTTTCCCGGCCAGGGGGGTGTGGCTTTTGCGGTTGGGGCCCAGCCCTGGGCCCAGGCGCAGTTGAGTTGGTTTTGGTTCCAGAATCGAAGGAGCGATCTCGCCAAAGTGCGCGGAACGGCTAGGAAACTCGTATGAAGAAGAATCGCCCATACTGGAAAGGTTAAGCAAGCAGAGGGCCAACAGTCATTTGTACCGAAGATCAGTTTTAGGACAGGGTCTGGGATGGTTCCCACCAGTTCCCACCTGATTGCATAACAATGAGAGGTAATGAGAGGCTTCTCTTTTGACATTCACCTCTATACAACATCGTCCACTGGCACGGGTTTGTTCTTGGCTGCCTCTCCAGGAAAAAAAAGCGTAAGTCGTTTGTTTCCTGTCGGCACTGACGGCGCAAAACGGCGTCCTCTGCTCGGAACTAATGGAGCTTCGCGTACCCAGACTTGGCAGCAATGAGGATGGAAATGTTCGGGTCGGCCTCTTTCCACAGCAGGCCACCGCCAATTTCCTCGATAAACTCCAGGTTGGCAATACCTTTGGCGATGGCAAACTCTTCAGCATTTTCACATTTCTTGAAGGTGAGAGAGAAAGCGCGGCATCCGACGGATTGGTGTCTCCGGAATTTTCCGACCGCGCTAAGAATGGTTCTCGCCTGGTTCCGTCGATTCGCTGGGGCCGGCGATTTCCTGGACAGTCATTCCACGATCTCTGACCAATCCATCGAGCGTAGTCTTTGGTTGGTTATGAGCGGAGCTGACCGCGGCAACCAAGCAGAAATAAAGGAAAGCCCTGATTCCGGTGGGGAACTCCTTGCTAGACAGTTCTCCTGCTCGGGCGACCTCATCGTCGAGCGTTCGGCGGCGCGCTTCGCAAGCCGTCCGGTTTTCCGCCTCCAGCGACGCCAGTGAAGACTTAGTCCGCTGCGTTGCCTCGGAGATGGCCAAATCAATTTGCACTTCCGCCTGCCGCCGGAACTCATTCAGGATGGCATGAGCGGCGCTCTGGATCAGCGCGCGCGCCTCCGCCGCTCGCGCTTCGAGTTGCGAGGAGACCTCTCGCGTCTCCATTCTCGTGGCTTCCAGTAGGCGCACCAATTGCCGGTCGGAGACTCGGGCTGCCGCAGCCTCAAATTCCTCCCTCGCGCGGGCAACGGTTTCTTCCAGCGTCGTGCGCATCTGTGGCTCAAGTTCGCGGGCAGCTTTCTCGATGAATCCTTGCGTTTCGCCCAGCTCAGGACCGGCTTCGCCAGCCAGCTTCTCGAATCGGCGCGCAAGCTCGTCGGCTCCGCTGCGATTCGCTTCCTGGCGTTCCTCCCAGCGGCTCTGGGCTTCTCCCAGACGCTCCTCAAGGCGGCTCAGAATTTCTTCCCGCGCGGAATTCACCAGACTCTCAAGGCGCCCTTCAGAGACGCCGTTCACAGCGCTCTGACTCCCCAGGAGCAAACGCGTTTGTGTCACGCGGGCTTCCAGCTTAGCGGAAGCCTCTCGCGCTTCCGCGGTGCGGGTCTCGAGTTCCCGTGCCGCCGTCTTAAGGCCTTCTGTTAGCCTAGCGAGTTGCTGGTCGGAAACGTTGGCTGCCGCAGCTTCGAATGCTTTTGCGGCACGCCTGTTGCTCTCGTCCAGCCGGACACGTAAATGAGTTTCGAGTTCGCCAGCGGCTTTCTCGACGAAAGCCCGCGTATCGGCCAAATCAGTTTGCGCATCGGTGGCTAGCTTCTCCAACCGCAGAGCAATCTCTTCAGCCCGGTTGCGATAGTTACCCTGCTGCTCTTCCCAGTCGCGCCGGAACTCTCCAAGCCGCACTCCCAGCTGGGTGAGGATCTGCTCGCGTGAAGAACTGAGCAGAGTTTCGAGGCGTTCTTCGGACAAGGCGCTGGCCACGCCAGTTAGCGAAAGGACCTCCGCAGTGCGCGCTTCCAGTTGTGCCGAAGCCTCTTGCGTCACCTTCAGCGTGCTTTCCTTCAGCTGTACCAGCTGTCGGGCAGAAGCGCTGGTTATCAAGACTTCGAAGTCCTCAGCGGCACGGCTGGCGTACTCGTCCAGCCGTGTGTGCAGCGATTGAAACTGCGGTCCCAGCTCGTGGGCAATCCTCCCGATAAACGCC
>MNIJ01000069.1 GCA_001919715.1 Acidobacteria bacterium 13_1_20CM_58_21 | reverse complement strand
GACAAATCGCGAAGTGGACGGCGTGTCCGTGGTGGCGCTGGACGGCCGCATTGTGCTCGGCGAAGAAAGCAACGCCTTGCGCGAAAAAGTAAAAGGCTTGATCGCCGGGGGGAAAAAGAAAATTGTCCTCAATATGGACAACGTCACCTTCATCGACAGCGCCGGACTGGGTACGCTGGTTGCCGCGCATCACAGCGTGAAGTCGCAGGGCGCCTCTCTGCGCCTCTGCCACCTCGGCAGCAAGTTCCAGGAAGTCCTGCAAATCACCAAGTTGCTGACCGTCTTTGATGTCTTCAACACCGAAGCCGAAGCCGTCTCCAGTTTCGCCAAGTAGTATCGGTACTTGTAAGTAAATACATTTGATCCCCAGGGGCACGGTCTGGCGTGCCCTCTTCTCGTTCCCCAGCCACCCCGGCGGCATGTTTCTTCATGAAATCGGCGCTCAAACCAGTCGGGAAATCATTTCAAGCTGTGCTTGAGCGTATGCCTTCAAACCTCGGCTGGGTCATCGTGCGCATTCCGCTGGATGTCCCCAAAGTCTGGGGAACGCGCGGCATGCTCAAGGTAAAAGGCGAAATCAACGGCTTCGCGTTTCGCACCTCGCTGTTCCCCACCGGCAAGGGCTACCACTACCTGCTCGTCAACAAGCGCATGCAGGCCGGCGCCGGCGCTCGCCCGGGCATGGTCGCGCGGTTCCACCTCCAGCCCGATACCGAAAAACGAGTCGCCATCGTCCCTCGAGAACTCCAGCGCATCCTCAACGAAGAACGCTCGTTGCGCCGCTGGTTCGAGCAGCTTAACTACTCCACGCGCAAGTGGATCACCGATTGGGTCACGCAGGTAAAGAGTCCCGAGGCCCGCGGGCGCCGCGCCGAGCAGGTTGCCGAGCAGCTCCTGGCCACCAGGGAAGCCGAACGCGAGCTGCCACCCATTCTCAAGCTCGCCTTTGCCCGCGATCCCCGCGCGTGCTGGCCATCTTCTATTCCCGCTCCCCGGACGCTCGCGACCGCCGCATCGCCAAACTGCTCGAGGACGCCCTCACCTTCGCCGAGAGAAAAACGAACAGGCAGTCCTAGCCGCTCCAGGGCCCTCGGCGCGACCACGAGAAATCGAAAATAAGCCCCGAACTAAGACCGGTAATCTGCCGTAACTCCGAGCGGCTGTTCCGGAAGGAAACACGGCCGGCTTCTCAGCTTTCGACACGGTACATGGTGATGCCGCTCAGCAGCTTGGGATAGAAATCAGTGGATTTTTGCGGCATGACTTCGCCGGACGTGGCGATTTTCATGACCTGGGCGACTTCGCAGGGATTCAGCAAGAACGAAATCTGCGCCCGGCCGCGATCAACCGCATCCAGCGCCGCGCTGGCTTCCCGCTCATAGGTAAGGTTGGCTTCCGCGGTCACCGCTCGTGGCGTGATCCCCAGCGCCGGTTCCAGGATTCCTTCATGGAGCAGTACCACGTCCAACTCGCGCTGCAGCGGCGAGACGTTCGGAAGGAGCTGCGCCAGGCTGACTCCGTCGCGCAGCGTCAACACGTAAAAAGCGCTCTTCTGCGGGTCAGCGGCAGGATAAACCCCGATGGCACGTTTCTTTCTCGCGCTCACTAGTTTTCCGAGAAACGCTCTTCGCGCCTCGGCTTTGTTTTCTTCACTGGAAAACGGCAACGCTTCCGCCGCAAACCACGGCTCAAGGTGGCGCCGCAGGCCGCTCCAGGAAAAATCGTACAGGTGGGCCGCTACCCGGTGCGTCGGCAGAATTGTCAGCCCTTCGCTGTGGGTGTTGACAAGGGTCATCATGGCCCGCTCGTACGGCGCTTGCGGATCAATCTTTCCGGCGTGCGTGCGGCATTCGTTGCGATAGTTCAGCGCGGTTTCGTAGCGGTGATGCCCGTCGGCGATCACCAGCTGGTGATCTTTCATCGCTCCTTGAATGGCCGCCACTCGCTGCGGTTCCGCAATCACCCACAGCCGGTGCACGACGCCGCACTCATCGCGCATTTCGGTGGCCGGAGCTGCGGCCTCCTCGGCTTCCTCAAGAATCGTCTCGATGCGCCGTTGCGGATCCGCATACACCATAAAAAGCTGGCCGGTATGCGTTTTGGTGTGCCGCAGAAGTTCCAGGCGGTCGGCCTTCGGCCCGGAAAGGGTGTGCTCGTGCCGGAAGACAACTCTCGCGGAATAGTCTTCCAACTTGCCGGCGCCGATGAATCCCCGGCGGGTGCGGCGCTCTTCTGTGCCGGGCACGGTATATTCCTGGATGTAGGCATAAAAAGCCGGGGCGGGATCCTGCACCACTACGTGATTGCGAATCCAGTTCTCAATTGCCCCGCCCGCGCGCGTGTAAACATTGTTTTGTGGCGTGTCGCCCGCGTACCCCCGGCCTTTCTCCACGACAATCAGGTTGTGTGGGTGTGCAGCGTAATACTTTTCCTGCATCGCCGGAGATATCTTGTCGTAAGGCTCGGTCAGCACGCGGTCAAAAGGGGCGTGGTCCGGGTTGTAGCGAAAAGCGCGGAAAGGGTAAACCTGGGCCATGGAGTCTCCGCAATCGTGTTCTACTGCTTCTGAATCTCTCTAGTTTACGCGAAGTGACGGGAATCCCGAAAAAAGCCGGGCGTTTATTTTGCATGGAAATTTGGATGGAGATTCGTGACAGTTGAAAAAAGAACGGGCATATTACAATGGTTTGGTTATGAGTGCCTCGAATTTTTCTTTCGTGCGCGCATTGATCTTCGATCTGGATGGCACGCTCATCGATTCTCAGCGCGACTTGATTCGCTCCGTCAACGCCATGCGGCGCGAAATGCGGCGCGACGAACTGCATGAGGACACCATCTCCGGCTACATCGGCCACGGCGCGCCACAGCTCGTGGGACGCGCCTTGGGCGAGAGCGCTTCAGCAGAGGAGCGCGAGCAAGCGCTGAAATTCTTTCTGGCGCACTACGAACAGCACAAATTGGATTCGACCTGCGCCTACCCGGGCGTGACAGAAGCACTCGAACAGCTCGCCGGATTCCCAATGGCCATACTCACGAACAAGCCGGTGCGCGTCAGCGTGCGCATTCTCGAAGGGCTAGGACTGGCAAAACATTTTCGCGCGGTGTATGGCGGTAACAGCTTTCGAACAAAAAAGCCCGATCCACTCGGCGCGCACACGATTCTTCGCGAATTCGGCGCTTCTCCGGCCGAAGCCATGCTGATTGGCGATTCCGAAGTCGATGTCGAGACTGCGCGCAACGCCGGAACGCTGGCTGCCGCCGTGAATTATGGCTTCGGCACCCACGACCGCGCCGCTTGCCCCGCCGACATTTATCTCGACCGCCTCACCGATCTTGTCCCGCTCCTCGGAAACGGCCGCGAATGAACGTGCCTTCGCGGCCCAGCGCTATGGCGCAGCACCAGACCGGGCTGTGGAGGTCATCAGGGATTTGGGGTAAGCGTTAAGCGGGGTGCATCTAGCACGTGCCGTGCGGCTCAGGCATGCTGGCGGCATGAGAGCCCTTCGCAGTAAGCAACATCGTCCTGTGTTCACTCCAGAGGAGCGGGCGCAATGGGTTTCGCGCTTCCGCTCGAGTGGGCTGACGCAGGTTCAGTTCGCGCAACAACACGGTTTGAAGCCGACCACGCTGCAGCGGTGGTTGTACGGGCGAGGGCCGAAACAGAAGCGGCCGAAAGCCACGTTTCGTGAGATCGTCGTGTCGCCGCTGGGGCCCACAGGCGCATGGGTTGCGGAGATAACCTGGCCGCATGGCGTTACGGTGCGTTTGGGCGCTGAAGCCGAGGCGTCGTGGATCGAAGCGCTGTTGCATGCGGTGTGCCAGGCATGTTGAATGTATCCCCCGCTACTCGCATCTTTGTCGCGTTAGAGCCGACGGACATGCGCCAAAGTTTCAATGGACTCTCCGCTCGCGTGCAGAGCGTGCTGGCCCAGGATCCCCTGTCGGGCCATCTCTTTTTGTTCGTGAATCGCAGTCGCAACCGGCTCAAGGTGCTTCTCTTCGACGGGAGCGGGCTGTGGGTCTGTGCGAAACGTCTCGAGAAGGGCACCTTCGGGTGGCCGCAGGGGGAAGGTCCCAGTCGTTGTTTACGACCGGAAGAGCTCAGTCTGTTGCTGCATGGGCTGGAAGCCACGCCGCGGCGCAACTGGTTCCGAAGATAGTCGGTTTCCTCCCGGCTCACTTTTTTCATCTCCCTGACATTTTCTACTGGACTCCGGTTTTTTCTTTTGCCATACTCGGCTCATGTGCCAAGCCGAGCAGACCATCCTGGTGCAAGGTCGAGCGCTGCGCCCATCCGACCTCGCGCAGATTAGCCAACTGGTCGTAGCGCACCCGGACTGGAGCCGGTGGCGGCTCTCGCGGGAGCTGGCAGCAGAGTGGAACTGGCGCAACCCGGCGGGCCAACTCAAGGACATGGCCGCTCGCAGCTTGTTGGTGAAACTCGCGCAGCGCGGGTGGATTCCCTTGCCGGCGCGGCGTCAGACTCCTACTAACCGCATGAGGGCCCGCCGAATCGCTCCGCAGTTTTTGGATAGCAGACCGTTGGCTGCGCCGTTCGGGGAACTGGGGCCCCTGGAAGTGCACGAGGTCAGCAGGGACGGGGAAAGGCGCGAGATTCTTGCTGCCGCTCTGGCCGAGTTTCACTACTTGGGTTACCGCAGTAGCGTCGGCGAGAACCTGCAATATCTGATCACCCAGGGCGGAAGTCGCGTGCTGGCGGGTTTGCTGTTTGGTTCGGCCGCGTGGAAGTGCAGCGCGCGCGATCGCTTTATCGGCTGGAACCCCGAGGCCCGCGAACGAAATCTTGCGTTGCTCTCCAACAACCAGCGGCTTTTGATTTTGCCCTGGGTGCGCGTTCAAGGACTGGGCAGCTGGATTCTGGGCCGTGTGCTGCGGCGGCTTTCTTCCGATTGGCAGGCGAAGTATGGCCATGGGATCGCGCTGCTGGAGACGTTTGTCGAACGCGATCGTTTTCGCGGTACCCTCTACCAAGCCTCCAATTGGCAGCGGATCGGATCGACACAAGGACGGACGCGCCAGGATCGCTATACGACCCTCTCCGTGCCGGTGAAAGACATCTACCTCTATCCGCTGGTGCGCAACTTTCGGAAGATCCTCACCGATGCCATCCCCTGAAACTGCGTCCATCAACCTGACGAAGTGGACCCGCGAGGAGCTGATCCAGCGGGTGCGGGAACTGGACGCCCAGAAGGTGGAGTTGGAGTCACAGCTGCGTGAAACCCAAGAGAAATTGGCCGAGGCGCAAGCCTTCATTGCCGAATTGCAGCGTCAACTGTTTGGTCCCAAGGCGGAAAAATTATCCTCCGAACAGGAGAAGCAACTCCAGCAGTTAGCTTCCGATCTCCGGGAGGAAGCGCAAAAACCCTCGCCGCTGATCCAGCAGGTGTTGGTCGAAGAGCATCGGAGACGACGGCCGCGTCCCCAGCGTCATCCCCTGCCCCCGCTGCTGGAGACCGTGACGGTCACGCTGGAGCCGGAAAGCCAAACCTGCCCCCACTGCGGCGTCGAGGGGCAACGCATCGGGGAAGAGGTCAGCGAAGAGTTCGACCTGATCCCGGCGAAGTTGATCCGCCGACGTACCGTGCGGCCCAAGTACGCCTTCCCCTGCGGAGAAGGCGGCGTGGCGATCGCGCCCTTGCCGCCTCGTCTGATTCCGCAGAGCAAGCTGGGGTTGGGCCTAGCCGTCCACATCGTCCTGGCGCGCTATGACGATCACCTTTCCTTCTACGCGCTGGAACGGATCTTCCAGGAACGCCATGCCGTCGAGATTTCCCGGCAACAGATGGTGCAGTGGGTTGAGCATATCGCCGGCTGGTTGCGCCCGATCTACCAGGCCATGTGGGCGGAGATGAAAGCGGTCGGGTATCTGCAGATCGATGAAACTCCAGTCAAAGTGCTCGATCCGGAGGTGAGGGGCAAAGCCGCCCAAGGCTACTTGTGGTTTTTCGCCGTGCCCGGAGGCGACGTGATCCTGGAGTTTTCCCGCAGCCGGGGGCAGCAGGTGCCACGTCAGAGGTTGGTGGGGTTTCATGGCACGATGCAGACGGATGCCTATCAGGTTTATCACGCCGTGGAAAAAAAGGAGGCCACCATTGAGCGCATCGGGTGCCTGGCGCACTCAAGAAGAATTTTTTACCAGGCTCTGAAGGAATCCGTCAGCGAAGCGGTCTGGTTCATCGCTCAGATCCGCCAGCTCTATCGCCTGGAAGATCAAATCCGGCCGCTCCCGCCCGCCGAACGCTTCCGGATTCGTCACGAGCAAGCACCACCGATCTGGGAAGCGACGAAGAAACACGCCGAGGAACTACAACCAAAGCTCTTACCGAAGAGCACACTGGGTAAGGCGGTGAACTATTTCCTCCACGAATATGACGCCCTGAGGGGCTATCTTAAGGATGGGCGGTTTGAAATCGACAACAACCTGATCGAAAATGACATTCGGCCTACAGCAGTAGGCCGCAAGCGCTGGCTCTTCATTGGTCATCCGGATGCGGGATGGCGCAGCGCGGTGATCTATTCGGTCCTGATCAGTTGCCGACGGCGAGGTCTGAACCCCCAGGAATATCTCACTGATGTCCTCGCTCGCTTGCCGTCCACGAAGATTACTCAGATTCACGATCTGCTGCCCGCCCATTGGAAACCCCCGTCGGCGGACACCAGTTGAAGTTCCGAATTACCACCAAGCCCTCCAGACGCCACGAACCGCCACCCAGCGGCTTGACCGATTCCGGGCGTGTCACTGCAGCGAGTTTCACTGCAACCATCGCGACGCTGGACGGAGCTTCTCCGCCGCTTTGACCAAGCCCGTACACAACGCCTGTGCGTGCTGCTCGACCTTGCGCATCGCCTCCCGCTTATGCTCCTCCCAGTCCCGAATGTAATCCCACTTATCCTGGAAAGGCTCCCACATCCAGAAGCTCTTCAGCTCGGTCAGCTCGGCATCGGTGGGGTTGTCCGACGCGATCAATAGCAACGTGCCACACCCGGGGCAACACCTTTTCTTCCGGAAGGCAAACTCCCATCGGCACTTCGGGCATTGGTAGCGCTGCGGTCGGAATCTCATGATTCCCTCGCTGAGGGCTCGTAGCTTATCTCCGCACCGCGCCCCGGACAACCTCTATTTAACCCTTGCCTCGGTGCGCACACCTGACATAGGAAGGTAACAGAGGTGTGGGGAGATGAATCGCACGAGCGCAAGGCTTCTGGCCCAAAATCCACAAGTCCTGAAGCGTCTGGCCAAATATATGGCGCTGCATTGCTTCCGCAACACGGTCCTGGAAGACTTCCACGCCGGCATCACTCCCTCTTCCCAAGCCGGCGACTACTCGGACGTGGTGGTGAAGACCCCTTTCGGTGAAATCCCCTGGTCAAAACTGTCGCGTCTCAGCGACGAGGAGATGAAGACGCTCATGATCGATGTGGTCAACCGGACCTATGTGCTCCTCCAGACTCTCTTCAGCGAGGACCTGGGTTCCTATCTCATCCAAACTCTCAACCAGCAAGACCTGCTGCCCCGTTGGCAGGACCCTCAGTGAAGGCTCACGCTCCTGGGCAGCTGCCGACGGCGGGGTTCGCAGGAATATCTCACCAAAGCGAGAGTCAATTCGACAGCACAGTTCTTCTGCCCTGACCCGCTCCTTGCGAGCATCCGCCCAGTTTGCCAGAGGCAAACCGCACGCGACAGATGCACCTCGCTTAACGCTTACGTTGTTCCGAGGACTAGGAATCTCATAGGTACCCGCAAGCGCGAAGCGGTGAGTCGCATCCCAGTCGGCGGGCGCCTCATACTGGCTGAGGTTGTATTGTGTCGGCACCGCGTATCCGGGATCGCGATTGACACGAGACCCCGCCTGGCCGTAGTCGGTGACTCTAGACAAAGTATACGACGCTTGCCAGAAAGAGTGGCCTAGCGTTTGCCGTACGGCAAAGATCCCGGCGTTGTACTTAATAACGTTGCCGTTGAACTCGTAATACATTGTTCCGAAGCTCGGGTTAAGACGGTCGAGCGTCCCATCGAGCAAGTCGCCCGGAAACCGATTTATATCCGTACCGATTATTCCGTTGTAGGTGTAAGAACCACTATAATGACCACTCACGATCAACTTAACTGGCAACTGGCGTTCCACGCCAGCAGTATAGATATAGGTACTGTCCGGCGTAATTTTGGGATCAATGCCATTCGCTTGCGCTCTGATACCCACAAGTCCACCGCGAGAATCAAGTTGCCCGGCAGGAATCGTAGGGAAGGTAAATCCGAACGGTGGTTGATCTGTGGTGCCAAGCGCGAAAATCGGAGGGATCGGATCGCCTGCACGAAAAGTAGGCGTGATCAGGCCTGGAGGATTTTGCCGCACGCGATTATCTTCGCCGAGCGGAATCCAATTGTGGTAGAGCCCGATGCCACCGCGGAACACAGTCATACCGTGACGATCGGGGTTAAAGGCGAAGCCGAGGCGCGGACTGAAGTTCTTGTTTAAGCGTCCCGCATATGTTTGTTTGACGGCTTTCACAACGGCATTCGCGACGCGACTGTTCAGGTCACTGCCCGTTTCGAGGAACACATTGCCCTCGGCCCCTGTTTTTTCGTCGGGATGCGGGTTCCCGTAGTCGTCCCACCGAATTCCTATCGTCAATGTAAGGTCGGGCTTAACCTTCCAATCGTCCTGAACAAATATCCCGTTCGTGTTTAAAAGATGACGATATGCGCCGTCGGCGGGCTTGCCCGTCAACGGATTAAAGTTGACGCCACTCTCTTCCCGGGGTTGATCCTGAACAAGAGTCAACAGAGTGGCAAACTGGAAATGCGGTCGATAATAAGGCCCCGCAAAGCGCGCGTCGTCGTCCCCTTTCCAGAACTCGTAGCCAAATTTCAAGGAATGTTTTCCCTTGAGTAGGGTTACGACGTCTCGCCAGTTGTAATTGTTCTGAATGAAGGTCGCTGGCCCCCAAGGCCCGTTGATACCCTCTTGACCGCCGTCGATGCCGATATCCGGCACATGGAAGGGAATGCCGCCACTTTCGCCGCTGCTGCCCTGCACACGAATCTGGCCGTAACTAAAGTCGTTTAGCAGATTGGTGTTAAATATGTGGGTGTACGCTGCCTGGTAGGCTTTTGTGTTGTTATTGCCGACATCGTGAAAACCTTGGCGGATGGCGATGTTCTCCGTGTCGAGATTCGTCCTGTACATGCTGAAGTACAGACGATCTTTGCTGAAGGATTGGTCGACCCGGAAATTATATTGCAGCGCGTTACGGAACGGGCTGGGCTTGAACCTTGCATTGTCCGATACCGGGAGGTCGCAGGGGATGTTACCGGCAGACGGGGTTCCGCAAGCCGAACCAAAAGCTTGTTGAGCCGTCTGATTAACTCCCGTCGTGACAACACTGAACAGTGGATATTGAGTCAGCAGCTTTGTCCCGATGCTGTTTGCGTAAGCTTGTTTAGCAAATGCGACAAATTCCGGGCTCTCCACCACGTGCACCTGTGTTGCTTGCGATACTTGTGCTCGCAGGTCTTCTACCGATGCAAAGAAGAAGGTATGATTCTTGATGATTGGACCGCCGAAGGTTCCTGCTAAGTCATTCTTTTTAAACGGTTCGTAGCCGGTCGTGGGCGTGAACTCCGTACGCGCCCATAGATGCTGGTCTGTAAAGAAGTAGGACCCCGTTCCGTGGTACTGGTTGGACCCGGATTTTGTGGTGATCGCGATCTGCACCGAACTGCCGCGACCGTTCTCCACGCTGAACGTGTTGGTTTGAACCGCCATTTCCTGAATGGAATCCGGGTTGGGCGTCAGGTTTGCCGTTCCCAGCAAAATGTTACTTGTGATATTCAGACCGTCGACGGTGAATTGGTTGCCGCTGTAATTGCGTCCATTTCCGCTGGCATCGACAGTCTTTTCGGTGGAAAAATTGTCCGGCGCGTCGCCAGGTGCGCCGTTTCCAACAGCGCCATGACCCGTAATGCCGGGTGCAACTGCCACGAGACCCAGAAAGTTGCGCCCCTCAATCGGAAGGTCCTGCAATTGTTGGGTACGCACAGTGCTCTCCAAACGGGAGTCGCCCGTATCGATTGTGTCAGTCTCGGCGCTGACGGAAACTTGCGAGCTGACCCCGGCCACGTTTAACCTGAGATTGAATGTAGCGACTTGCTCGGTGTAAACAGTTACGGTTGCGGGCGTCGAC
>MNIJ01000193.1:3764-12007 GCA_001919715.1 Acidobacteria bacterium 13_1_20CM_58_21 | reverse complement strand
AGCCATACTGCGGACAAATGAATTCGTTTTCATGCGTGTCAGTTTCCTTTCGAACAGGATCGAGTCAGCTAGAGGAGACAGCTGCCCTTGACTCGAGTGGAGTTGACACGCCAGCAGCGGGCGAGTACTCTCGCCCGTGAAGACACCTCTTCTTCCTGGACTAACGGCCGGAAAGACTGCGTGTCATGGCCCCGCGGCTGCCACCGCGGGGTTTTTTCTGGATCTCGTCAAGAACAGCTGCGTAACGAGCTGCATGCGTATAGACGAATCACTGGGGGCGAATGTTTCGCCATCTAGTCGTAAAATCTTGCGCCCGTCGGCACACTCTGTAACTTCGTTCCGCTCCATTCTCGAGCCCCTCATCTCTCCGTTCTCAAATGTTTATAATGTTAATAAAGAAATACCTTCTTGCTGCCAACCTTTGGCCTTCTCTTGCGTCGCGCCGGCGGGTATCCCGTCGTGCATCGGCGCGCTGGTTCATTTATACTCGGGGTCACTTTTCGGACATTAAGAATGCGGATCCTCATTCTCAGCGACCTGCACTCGAACGCAACTGCACTCGACGCCGTTCTCAATGCCGTTCAGGGTCGTTGGGATCTTTCCGTCTGCCTGGGTGATGTCGTCGGCTATGGCCCCGATCCCAACGAAGTCACGGCGCGCTTGCGCGAGCTCGGCACACAGACCATTCGCGGAAATCATGACAAAGCGGTCAGCGGTTTGATGCCCACGGATGATTTCAACCCGGTCGCGAAATCCGCTGTGGATTGGACGCGCGGGCAGCTCCAGCCGGATCACCTCGCGTGGCTATCGACCTTGCCTCCCGGACCCCTGGCGACAGACGGCATTGTACTTGTTCACGGCGCCTTTCAGGATGAAGATGAATACGTCTTCACTCCCGAGCAAGCTCTGGACGGCCTCCTGGAGTCCACCGCCCCAGTGACTTTCTTCGGGCACACACATCACCAGGGCGGTTTTTCCTATCTGGACTCGCGCCTCGAGGTCCTGCAGATTCGACCTCGCCTCAGCGAACCTTTTGCAGCACTCCGAGTGGAACTCCCTCGTCGCTATCTCCTGAATCCCGGTTCGATCGGACAACCGCGTGACGGTGATCCGCGCGCGGCATTTGCCATCGCCGACCTGGAGCACCAGATCATCGAGTTTTGGCGCGTGCCTTACGATGTTTCTGTCGTCCAGGGGCGCATGCGTGCCGCCCACCTTCCGGAACAGCTGATCCAGCGGCTCAGTGTGGGCCGCTAGAAGCGCTGCCGCATCGGTGATCGGAGCGGTTATCCTCACGCACCCGCGCTCCGGCCATTACGGATCGAACCCATGGCGAAAACGGTTATCTGGAAAATGGCCTGTGAAAGGAGAGAAGCGGTTAAGGCATGGCCTTAACCGCCTCCCGGGGTGTGTCCTCGAAGTGGTATTGATAGATTAGATGGCCGCCAACAAAAAAGGTTTCCTGTTGGCATAAAAATTTCAAAAAAAATCGATTTAGCAGTGTAAATCTCAGTAAAACAAATACTTACGCCAGCGTTCGTCGCGGTGCCCGATCAGCCGCATCAGCTGTCTGGAGGTGTGCAGCGTAAACGGCCGAGGTCTTCGCGCCAGTTTCAGCCCAGCCTCCTCCGGCGTCCGGTCGCCCTTGGTGTTATTGCACCGGTAGCAGCAGGCCACCAGATTTTCCCAGCTGGACCGCCCGCCGCGCGAGCGCGGTACCACGTGGTCCAAGGTCAACTCCGAGCTTGGAAATACCCGCACGCAGAACTGGCAGGTGTTGCGGTCCCGTAACAATATATTTTTCCGCGAAAGCGCCCGGCTTTGCTGTGGTATATGCCGGTAGGCCAGCAGGCGGATCACCGACGGCACTCTGTGGGCCTGCGCCGCTGAATGCACTTCCGTGTTGTGCATCTCTTCGGCTTGCGCCACACCCTTCAGCATCAACACCATGGCGCGCCGCACGGCCGTCACGTTGATGGGCTCGTATGTCGCGTTTAGCACCAGCACCGGCTCTTGCATCAGGGATGCGCGGCGCGTCGAAAGCAAGTTGTGGGATCTACTGCCTGCGGGCCCTTCGGAACCGGGCATAGCCTCCCCTGCCGCTTCGGGGGTATAGCGCCCCCGGGAGTCGACCGACATGTGCCGGTTTGCGCCCATCGCGACTTCCTCGGGTTATCTTACCACGGTCTGGTACCGGGCGGGGGGTTATGACGGCCCTCACCGTGAGCTTGGTCACGGCCTTGACGCTCACCTCTCGGATCTACGATCCTCCTAGGCTTTTAGCTGTTCCTTAGCCATCAATCTAAACCATCAATCTAAACCATCAATCTAAACCATCAATGCAGCAATCCCTGCTCCATCTTTTCCTGGCAAGCCAGGCAATGCTTGGCCCACGGCACGGCTTCGAGCCGCTTCTGCTGCATCTCCTCCTGGCAATTCGCGCAGACCCCGAAAGCGTCGGTCTGCATGCGTTTCAGCGCCGCATCGATCATGTTCAGGATGGTGCGGTCCGTATTCGTCATCCCAAACAGAAACTCCTTGGTATAGGAGTTCGCGGCCTTGTCCGCCAGGTCCACGGTCGGATCTTCGTCCGCCGTGCGGCCCTCTTCCTGCGTCCGCGCGATGGTCTTGGTCAACTCTTCCCGTCGCGCCAGTAATTTCTTCTTGTAATACTCCAGCCTTTTCTTGTCCATGCCTGCCCTGACCCTTGGTTGAGAACGCCCCGACCCTCAGTGCACTTTCCGGGGCATCCGAAAACTACATAGTGTAGGCCGGGTCAACAACCGTGTCAAGGCAAACCGCGCCTTTTCCCTGCCTTGGACCGCTTTTTACGATTCCGTGGGAGGCTAGCGGAACTGCGCTAGCGGACAAACTTCTCGACAACGATACCGCCCTTGGGAAATTCGAAGGGGAGTGGCGGTCCGCAACCCCATGGGCAATCTCTACAACGGCTCGGGGTGGGCGGCCAGCGCTTCGCGATAGACCTGGAGATTGTTCTTGTCCACAACCACGGTGCCGGTATCCACGTTCGTAGGCATGGGCGTCGCCATCGCGCTGCGCCAGTCTTTGAATTGGTGTACGGCGTTGTGGTGCAAGTCGTCGAGAAACTTCAGCCCGTAGTAACTCATGACGTACGGCTTTTGCGTGATGGTGGCCGTAATTGCGCCGCGCTCGATCCAATCCAGTGTCCCGGGATCGTTGTCGAAGGCCACGATGGGCAGCTTGCCCTCCATGCTGAAGCGGTGCAGCGCTCCGGCGGCGCCGGAACCCCCGGACGCCTCCAGGCCAATGATTCCGTCCACTTTTTCTTTCTTCTGAATCAGGTCGGAGATTTGGTCAAAGGCGGTTCCCGCGTCGCCTTTGTTATCCAGGATCTTGGTCAGCTTCAGGCCGGGAAAATTCTTCAGCGCGTCCGCCACGCCCGCCACTCGATCGTCGAGGTTGCGCTGTCCCGGAATGGTGATCACCACGATACTGCCCTGTCCAGGAACGAGCGCCGCCATCCGCTTCAGGCTCTCTCTGCCGGCCTTAAAGTTATCCGTTCCGATGTACAACAGGCGCTTCGAATTCGGCACATCCGCATCCACACAGATCACCGGGATGCCCTCGGCCACCGCCTTGTCAATCTCCGATTGGAAAATCTCGGGCCGCGCCGCCGACACGCAGATTCCCGCGGGGTGCTGTTCCACGATCTGGCGGAACATTCCCACCTCTCCGTTGGGGTCGTACGTGGTCGGACCGGTGAGTTCGCCTTTTACCCCCAACGTTTTGGCCGCGTCCAAAAACCCCGCCTGCGCCTCCCGCCAGTACGGCAGCTTGATATTCGTGGCCACGAACACGTAACGTTCGGTTTCCTCGTGGTAGGGTTTGGCGCACGACGCGATCAGCGCGGCCCCAGCGAAAATAGTAACAGCTACCAGCTTGGCCCCTTGTCTCCTCATGGGAATGCTCCTTTCGCACTCAGTCTCGCCTACGGGGCATTTGCTCGCGCCTTCGGAGAATTCGGGCACCTACCTGGTTGGGAAAATCTCGAACGAAAGGGCGAGGTCACCCCCAGTTCCGCGGTTTCTTCGCTTACGTCTGATCCCGATTGAGCGATTCGAACGTTATCACTATGCGAAACCATAGGGCCGCTGCCCCTCTGCTGTCAATCTCAAGACCGGGGTGTAAAGCCGGTCAGGAGCGTCGCGTCCCGGCTACGGTACGATCGGCAAGAGCAGTGCCGAAGGATGCGCCTGATCGTGATAAATCACATTCGTCGCTTTGACCATCCGCGTCGCACGCGCCTGCGCTTCGCCGGTGTTCAAGTTGCGGTCGAACCGCGGAAAATTGCTGCTGGAAACTTCCAGCCGGAGCTTGTGCCCCGCGAGAAACACATTGCTGGTGGCCCACAAATCCACCAGAAGGTGATACGTCTCTCCCGGATTCGCCAGTTCCGGTTTCTCCTGCGAATTCCGGTAGCGCAGCCGCAGGATTCCGCTCGTCAAGTTCTGTGCAAACCCGTTCGGCCAAACGTCCACGAGCATCCCGGTGAAGTCCGTATCCACCGTCGAGCTGCTCACGTACAAATCCAGCGACACCGGTCCGGTCACTTCCGTGTCCTTCGCAAACGCCGGCGTGGTGTAGACCAGCACGTCGTCGCGCGTCTCCGCGGGCCGCTGGTCTTGCGGTCCAATTCCCGTTGGCAACGCCCCGCAGCACAGCGGCCCGCCAATCGTCGGCGCGGCGTCGTTCGGATCGTAAACGTACTGGTCAGCCTTCTCCTCCGCCGGAGCCACGGTGCTCAGAGAACCGCCGCCCGCCCGCCCCGCACCGCTCGGGGCGATTCCGTTCGCCGCACCCGCCGAGTGCAGGTAATACTTCGTATTTTTCGCGCGCGTCAACGGCCAGTCGTCTTCTTCGCGCCACTCGTTTTTCCCCATCACGAAAATCTTCACCGGCTTTTCTTTCTCGACCCCGTTGGCCTCTCCTTTCAGCAACCAGTCGTACCATCGCAGCGTCAGCTCATCGAGGTCGAAGGGCGCCTGCTCTCCGAAATCTAGCGCGCCGATTTTCCTGTCTTCCGATCCTCCCGCGTGGCCCCCGATGTACACCAGCAGCCGCTGCCCGTGCCGCGCCGCGTCCGTGCCCGCCTCCGCCTTCAGCCGCATATAATTTTTCAGCGTGCCACCCAGAAAAATGTCATACCACGCGCCCATGCCGTAAACCGGCACCTGGATTTGCGCGTAGTGCTCCTCGATGGAAATCTGCTTCCAGTACTCATCAAAATTCGGATGTGCCAGCCAATCCTTGAAATATGGCGCCAGTCCTTCCGCGGACGGCGATTCAAGCACAGGGTAGGAGACCAGCGGCAGCACTTTGCTCCCGCTCAGGGCGTCGGCGTTTTTTTCAACGCGCCGCCGCATGGTGTTTTCCGCCAGTCCCGTCGTCCACGATTCGTTGAACCACTGCTCGAACGCCCCGCCCTGATAGGTCCAGCCGTCATGATAATTCGACGCCGTCACGTTCGGACAAATCCCTGCCAGGTGCGGCGGTTTCGCGATCGCCGCCAGGAACTGCGTGGCCCCCACGTACGATCCGCCAAACATCCCCACCTTCCCATTGGAATAGGGAAGTCCCGCCGCCCATTCCACGGTGTCATACCCGTCCTGCGACTCATGCCGGAAGGTGTACCATTCGCCTTCCGACTCAAACCGCCCGCGCACGTCCTGTGCGACCACCACATAGCCCCGCGCCGCCCCCCGATGGCCAAAGCCGCTGACCCCCTGCTTGTCGTATGGCGTGCGCACCAGCAGGACGGGGTATTTTCCATCCGCCTTCGGCCGGTAAATATCGGCGCGCAGCGTCACACCATCGCGCATCTTCGCGGTCACGTTGCGCTCCACCGTCACTGGCGAGTTTTCCGCGGCCATCCCGGATGGCCCCGGCAGCCCTAACGTCAGCGCGAAAGCGGCAAAAAACAGCTTCAAGCTTTCTTGCCGATTCTCTTGCATGAACATGCCTCCTTCGTGATTTACTCCGAGCGGTTCGCTACGAGTGCTGGAGCCTAGGATGAGTCCGCCACACTGTCAAGGCGCGACGGCCCTTCCGGGGGAGTGTGCCTCTTCGCTCGATTAGATTCTGGCAAACAGGTTAGGCATGCTAATGAAGAGAAGCTGTTTTTCCGAAGCACTCCTCCTTTCCCGTGGTTGACTTTCGAACCCTTCTCGTTGCAAATGGACGTTTCCGGAAGAGGGCGCTTCTCGGCAGCGAAACAAGAATGAACATCCTCGACCTCATTGTCGGCAAGCCGCTCAAGACCAGCGACGAGCGCGCCGAACAGATCGGCATCCAGGAAGGCATCCCCATCTTTGGCCTGGACGCACTCAGTTCCGCCGCCTATGGTCCGGAAGCCGCCCTCAGCTTGTTGATTCCTCTCGGCCTCCTCGGCGTGCAGTACATCGTTCCCATCAGCGCGGCCATCATCACGCTGCTCGTGATCGTGCACTTTTCTTATCGCCAGACGATCGCTGCCTATCCAGGCGGTGGCGGCTCCTATACCGTGGCGCGTTTCAATCTGGGGGCTTTTTCCGGCCTACTGGCAGCCGCGGCTCTACTGACGGACTACGTTCTCACGGCAGCAGTGGGCATTTCCGCTGGCGTCGGCGCGCTGGTCTCCGCCGTTCCCTCACTCGAGCCGCACACCGTGGCTCTGTGCCTGGGGATTCTTATCGTGATCACCATTCTGAATCTGCGCGGCGTCCGCGACGCGGGGGTGGCCTTCATGGTGCCGACTTATCTCTTCGTCGGCACGCTGCTGATCACCATCGCCGGCGGGATGGTGCGCGTGGCCCTCAGTCGTGGTCATCCGCTCGCGGTGGCCCCGCCGCCGCCCCCGCCGCCCATGACCGAGGCGGTCACCTGGTGGCTCTTGCTGAAAGTTTTCGCCAGCGGCTGCACCGCGCTGACCGGCGTCGAGGCCGTCAGCAATGGCGTGAAGGCCTTTCGCGAGCCTGCCGTGAAGAATGCCCAGCGCGCCTTGACGGTGATCATTTTTCTCCTGGCTGTTTTGCTGGCGGGGATTTCCTATCTCGTCACCATCTACGGCATCGCGGCCAACGCCCCGGGCCGGCCCGGCTATCAGAGCCTTCTGTCCATGCTGATCGCTGCGGTTTTCGGCAAAGGAGTTTTTTATTACCTCACTATCGTATCCATCCTCTTGGTTCTTTCTCTTTCCGCGAACACCGCGTTCGCCGATTTTCCGCGTCTCTGCCGCGCCATCGCGCAGAACGATTACTTGCCGCATGCTTTTGTCTATCGCGGCCGCCGTCTGGTGTACACCTACGGCATCGTCGTTCTCGCGGCCCTGACCTGCCTCCTGCTGGTTCTTTTCGGTGGCGTCACGGACAAGTTGATCCCGCTCTACGCCGTCGGCGCCTTCTTGGCCTTTACGCTCTCGCAATTCGGCATGGTCGTGCACTGGCAAAAAAAACGCGGCCCGCACTGGCGGAAAAGCGCTCTCGTGAATGGCCTCGGAGGAATGGTTACCGGCGTCACGGTCATCGTCGTTCTAGTCGCGAAATTTGCCGAAGGCGCCTGGATTACCGTCATCTTCATACCTGTTTTGATCATTTTCTTTCGCCTGGTGCGGCGCCACTATCACCTGATCAGCGTGGCGACGAGTTGCATTGTTCCGGTGGTCCCCGCCAGCCACAACGCGCCGCCAATCGCCGTCGTGCCCGTGGACCACTGGAATTCCATCTCGAAGCAAGCGATAGAATTTGCCTCTCGGCTGTCGCCAGAAATCCTCGCCATTCACGTGGAGCCCGGCGAGCATTCCCGGCTCTTGCGCGAGGAATGGGAGCGCTACGTCGAGCAGCCCTTTCGAGCCGCCGGGACCGTGCCGCCTACGCTCACCACGCTGCCGTCTCCCTACCGCTTCATTATTGTTCCCTTGGTTCAATACATTCTGGAGCTCTCTGAAAAGCACCCCGCTCGGCATATTGTTGTCGTCATTCCCGAACTGGTCGAAGATCGCTGGTACGAATATTTCCTGCACAATCAGCGTGCACGCCTCCTTGAATGGATGCTCCTGGTCCGCGGCAACCAGCGCATTTTCACCGTCAGCGCTCCATACTACATCTCCGGACAGGCCGCGAAATGAAGCTAGGCAGTTGATCGTTCTGGTTGTTCTGGCCTTCTTTCCCGCGAAATGGTTGCTGGGCAAGAGCGATTCCGCCTCACAACAAGGATAGAGCGGTGGT
>MNIJ01000193.1:0-3663 GCA_001919715.1 Acidobacteria bacterium 13_1_20CM_58_21 | reverse complement strand
TTTCAGAAACGTTTGAGGTGAGTTTGCTCCCCGAGATTCGTCTTTGAGGAGTAGTCCCGGATCGAGGTCCACCGTTCCTGGGGCAGCTTCCCGTTGACGGTCATCAGGAAGCCAGCCGCCGAGGACGGTCTCCTGGTGAGTTACAGGTTCGGGCGGGAGAGAAAGATGTACTCCGCCTCTAGGAGCATTCCGGCCGTCACTCTTTTTTTGATGTCGTGCCTTTCCGCAACACTAGCGTTCCCGCAGGCCGTCAAATTCATGCGGCATGCTGCTGATCCTCTGCCGCTTGCTAACCGGCCTCTTGGCCGGGCGCCTTGCCCAGGAGACTCGGGGAGTGCCGTCTCCGCTTCGCACCCGGCTACCCCGGCTACGGGCGATGTCAGCGCACCGTGCGATACCCCGCCGGTGAGTGGGCCATCGGTGAATCCGTGCAATCCCGCGAGCTTGATGCCCATCGGGTGTCCAACGCAGAGAGACCTGGTGCAGGAGGAATTGACGACCATGGGGAAAACCGGGCAAAAGATTCTGCGGGCTCGCGATAGGGTTCTCGAAATCCTACAAACCGAAAACGCCTGTTCGGCGTGGTTCCGGGAAAAGGATTCCCATCCAGCTGACACGTTTCGAACGCTCCGTTTTGAGGTAGACCGCAACGGGCAAGAGTTTGTCCAGGAATCGACGGACCCAGTCGATAACGCCACCATCTTCCGGAATCCCTATGTCGCCAAAGTTTTCCAGGGCGACGGACGGTACGCTACCATCACCATCAACACCAACGGAGCGTTTTTTTATCCCCTATCGGTGGTGGTTGAAGTCTGGAAGGAGGGCATCGTTGTGAGCCGTCGTGGTCCGCGCCGGACCAACGTGGGGCCTTACCCTGGCGATACCAGGAGAGCTCAAGTTCTGGTCCTCCTTCATGAGTTCGGGCATGTGCTCGATCTTCTCCCCGTAGATGGGAATAACGTCGACGGCAAGTCCGTTCGGAATACAAACGAAGTTCTGCGGTTCTGCCGAGCGGAAATCGAATCCAAAGCCAGACGGGGCGCTCTGTCGAGCAGCGCGCTCAGGCCAAGCGACTAAAAACTAGACAAAAACCGGGGCCCGGGGTGAAACGATTTGGCGGGTGTCGACACTACCTGCCGAGACCAAGCCCAATCGGAACAACGGGCCGCATCGAATTGACATTGTCGTGCGGCTGTTTGTTCCCTTTTGACTGGTTGTTGACAGGTGGGGGGTACTCTTGGGAGAGTTGTGCTCCCTGCCTGTCAGTCTTGTTTGCCCGGCGCTCCTCCCTTCCCGTCATTCGAATTCCAGCCAGCCGCCGGAGGCGCGCTACGGGCCCTGCAGAGGAACAATAACGCTGCGGGCATGCGCAGATGACGCTGTGAGGCGTACCCGGCGCGCCGTCTGGCCACTCCCCTACGATCTATCTTCCGCGCCACTCCAGACACCAGGACCTTACCGCCATTACGGCGAGCCACAGGAAACGGAACCATGCGCGCTGAGGTATGGCCGCTGATTCTGGCAGAGGATTCCGGAGCGCCGGTTCACCTTCCTATGTGAAAATGAGCCGCACGTCCAAGAATCCAAGGGGCACTATGAATTCCCGGCGAACCATCACCCTTTTCTTCGTCATTCTGGTAGACATATTTGCTGCGCTCATGGTTTGGCCGCGCGCGGCGATGACCCGGCAAGACCAGGCCCGGCAAAATCAACAGACGCCGACGATTGACGAGTACCAGCCGAAGTCCACACTCGTCACCAAGGAAGACAAGATCGAGCGGGCGAAATTTCCGTTCATTGATATTCACAGCCATCACTGGAATCCCACGGCGGAGGAAGTGGACCGGCTCGTCAAAGAGATGGACACGATCAATCTGCGCGTCATGGTAAACCTGAGCGGAGGAACGGGAGAGGAACTAAAGAAGACGGTGGCGGTGATGAAGGGCCGCCATCCCGACCGGTTTGTGGTATTCGCAAACATGAGTTACGACGATTTGAACACACCGGGTTTTGGGAAGCGTGTCGCGGCGCGGCTACAGGAGGACGTCAAGAACGGCGCGCAAGGGCTGAAAATCTTTAAGAATTTCGGCATGGACCTGAAATACTCGAGCGGAGAACGCGTGCACGTGGACGATCCCGAGTTTGATGCCGTATTTGAGAAGTGCGCGGAGCTGAAGATTCCTGTGCTGATTCACGTGGCGGAGCCTTCGGCATTTTTCGATCCGTGGGACTATCACAACGAGCGCTGGCAGGAGTTGAAGGAATTTCCGGGACGCGCGCGGCCGCCCGCGAAATATCCACCGTTCGAAACGCTAATGACGGAGCGCAATCACCTGTTTGCAAAGCACCCCAAGACAAATTTCATCGCCGCGCATTTGGGATTTCACGGGAATGACCTGGGGCGGCTCGGAAAACTGTTTGATGCCAATCCCAATGTGTACGTGGACATTGCCGCGGTGCTTGCCGAACTGGGCCGGCAGCCGTATTCGGCGCACGACTTCCTGGTCAAGTATCAGGATCGCGTGCTGATGGGCAAGGACATCTACGAAGTGAACGAATACAAATGGTATTTCCGCGCGCTGGAGACGCGCGACGAATATTTTGAATATTATCGCAAGCGCCATGCATTCTGGCGGATCTACGGTTTCGAAGTGCCGGATGAAGTCTTGAAAAAGGTGTACTACAAAAATGCCATAAGACTGGTACCGGGGATTGACGCCCAGGCGTTTCCAGACTAAGGGGGCGCCGGCGACCTGCCATTTGCTTGCTAGCTCGAATTGAGGCCAAGGTACGGCCCGGTTTCTAAACATAGGATAAGTGCCAAGCAAGGGGCTAGCTGCGGCTAGCGTCCTCGGCTATTTCAATAAGGAAATATAGGCAGGGGCGCGTTGCTGATATTCACGCGAACCGCTCGCCGAACTGCGAAGCCAACAAATGGTCCTCCATGCGCACGCGGGGCCGATGATAAAGAACAAAAGGGAAGGCAGCCGCCAGGGGATGATCAGAGAACCTGTTCCTAGCAAGACTAGATATGTGACAGGAGGTTACACCAGTTGTCCTGTCTAAAGCTCGCAGAAAGGGCCCTAGAGGGCCTCTGTTGGCGGCTTTTGCACAGGGTCCAGGAGGGCTGAGGAAAAAGGGCAAAGATTATTGTTAGCGGGGCTTGACGGGATTAGAAAAGCTGGTATAGTTACAGATGGCCCGGGGGTTCGCTGAATCGCCGGGAGTGATGCGGGGCATCACAGTCGGGTCGAAGGAAGTCTTCCCAGCGTGAGATCAAGCGAAGGCAAGTAGTAGATCCTATAGTGAGGTTCTTTACGAGCACAGGCTAGAAAGAAGTCGAGCTTCGCGTGGAGCCACCTAAATAGAGGTGGCTGTACCCGGTGCTCGACGCCGGGTTTTTTATTTTGCAGCAGTGATTAGTGGCGAGTGGCTGGTTTTTGAGAAGTTCCGCGAGGGACTTCCGAAGCAAGTCGCAAGGCTCTTAAACACCAAAGCAAAAACTCGGCGTAAGCCGAGGTAAGCAGAGCTGGAAGGCGAGGCCGCGCAACGCGGCCGGATAAGTCCCACCAGACAGAGTCCCAAAGCCATCATTTGCGGCAGCCGCGATGCGGCCTGCGTGGGACATTCCGATGGACTCGGAATAAAAGTTCTTTGACAACA
>MNIJ01000039.1 GCA_001919715.1 Acidobacteria bacterium 13_1_20CM_58_21 | reverse complement strand
TGCTCCTCGGTGAGACGAGCATTGCGCGAGCGGACTAACTCCCGGTAATGTGGCATTCTCGTAGAAGTGGTCGGCCCAATTCCGCGACGGATTTCACATGTCCACAATCGCTGTTTCCCAGGATCTTCGATCTACTTTAGGGAGAATACACCCAGACTGAACCTGCACATCCGATTAGCAGCCTGTCCGCAGATTCTCCAGACATCGTGTTGAGGGCCAGGCAGCGTTCGCCAAGGACCTCCTGATATGTGACTTTGCGCGACAACCTCACCACTCGCGCTTCGAACAACCAATTCGCCCCGAGCGTTGGTATGAAGCATCTCCCGATGTCCATCCCTTTTGATGTCTAAGGTCTCGACGTGCCAGACATTACTCTCCGCCTTTTGCCAGAGTCTTTTTCCTTGTGTATTGGCAAGAACGAGTCCCCCATCGCCATTGAAACCGACCTCAGCCGTTGATTTTCCGTCCTCCCCCGGTTCCCCGGTTGGATCATCAACGCCATTCATGAAGCCACCGGGGTAATTCCTTACTTCCTGTCTGTCTTGTCAAAGAGGATTACATTTGTAGCCCAACTTTGGTCTCGAGTCAGAAGGCCATACTTATCAAGTCGTATCACTTCAAGCGGACAGCCCTTCGCGCTCAGCGGGCCACCCTACAAGAATTTGGGTAACTTCTCCCAGATTTGAGCCTGCGTAAAAAGAGTCGTTTCTTAAACTCCCCCTCGCCTGCTATGACCATCGGCTTCAGCTTCTGCAACTGCTCACGTGATTCCCGCTCCAATCTCGACTCGTAACGATGCATGAAGTAGAGACCCGCACCTATAGCAGCGACGATGAGCAGAACGATACCAACGGATATTTTGCGCAACATAGATAGAGAATACGCCCTTCACGGCGGCAGGCGCTGAGCGTTCTACTGGTCAACTCCTCTGGTAATCGGAAAAGTGCCGGTCACGGGCCAGAAACGCGGTTCGAGTCGAACCTTCTGATATGGATGACCAATCAGCGGCGCCAAGATCAGCAAGATTACTTGGGTGTCATGCAGGGAACCACTTGGCGGCTGTGGCGGCGGTAAACCCGAAAATCTTGGTCGGTCGTGAGGATGACAGGATCAGGAAGCGTTTCGGTCATGCGAACGAGGCAAGCATCGGCGAGGCCCATGGGAACGTTGGAATACTTCTCGATCAGCTTCACGACTGGCTCTAGGTTCTCGGTAAGCGTGAAGGCGACCAGCAGAGCGCCGCGGCGAAGTAGCGCGCCAAGCTTGGGGATGCCAAGCTTTCCGAGAAGGTGGAAAGCCTCGGACAGAACGGCTTCGCACGTGGACCAAGGTGGAGGCAGTTCGGAGGCTTGCGCCACAGCCCATTGGTGGTGAGCGTCGCGACGGCTAAGCAAAGCTACAACAAATCCAGCATCAACGAGGACGTTTCTGGCCATAACCCGTACCGTGCAAATATTGCTTCTTCCGCGCAGTTAGGTCGGTCGGTAGGCCATCCACCGATCCGATAAGGTCGGCGATGGCAGTAAGGGAGGCGGTGCGGCGCCGCTGGCGGGGCACATGCTCGAGCCGCTCGCGAACGACATGCGACTTCGAGATCTTGCGTCCGCGCGATTCCGCTTCAATGTCCGCCACCAGTGGCTCAGGCAATCGTACGGTGAGACTCTTCATGAAGCAACTGTATTACATCTCCGGCAGATGTGCAAGACAACCGAAAGAAACCGAAAGGTATAGGGAGGTAAAGGAATATTACGGACGACCGACGAAGGAATGTCCAGCGCGCACAAGGGGCGCTGACGTGGGAAAGATCTTCGGAAATCCTGCGCCAAGTATCCGTTGTCTCCGATACGGCATGCAAATTACCGGTGCAATGGCAGAATGGCAGGCCAGTTCGTATCTCGCGTGACGCCCCGCTCCCGCCCAAGAGTGTGATCCGAGGTAGCGATGTGGCCGTCACGGGCCAGAAACGCCGATCCGGCCATAGTCCGCAGTCACAAAAACGTAATAGTAACGGTGGTGATTGGCGGCAAATTGCGAACGAAAGGTGAATAAAGAAGGAGAAAGTGATTCGTCCCGTTTCATCGCAACTTGCTGATTTCCTTCGATTAGCGCCAACTCCGGCAAGTTCTGATGAAGTTAGTTGTTCCGCTGTTAACCGAAGGGTTGCTAGTGCGAATCTAGCCGGGGAGCCAATCCTTTTTCGTTCAATTAGTTCCAGACGACTTGTTCCTTACACTTTGCGCACGGTGTGCCTCTGGGGTCGAGCAAAAGAAGATTCTTCATCACCCCGTGACCGTTGGCATCAAAACGGACCTCAATCCTCACAGCTCGCGCCCCGAATAGCCCGCCGTCCACTCGTTGTTCTACTCGGAGGAGATCGGTTTCAGTTGAGCTGATTCTTCGAGAATGTCTAGCAATGGGTGCGCACAGTAGACACGGTTGCGGCGAGCGTCTGTTGTCCTCCTTACTACTCGCTTCTGTTTGCGCCGTGGTAAACGCGACGCTCAATCGGCGCGCAGCGCCTGTAGCAGTGATAAACGGGTTGGCAGATAGCAGCTCAATGATTCGCAAGGCGTTAGGTTCACCGGCCAACTTCTTAAGCCATTGGGCAACAACGTCATTGATCCGAGTTGCGCGGCTGAGAGCGTCTTCTGACATCCGCGCAACACCGAGCAGAAAATATTCGATCCATTCGTGCCAATCCGCTCTCTCGCTCACTGCGCGCAGATTGTCGTAATAATCTCGACGGGACGACTCGAAGAAAGCCGACAGATACAGCAGAGGAGTCGGCAGGATCTTTCGCTCGATCAGAAACAACGTGATCAGCAATCGCCCAACTCGGCCGTTGCCATCTCGAAACGGCTGGATGGCCTCGAATTGATAGTGCGCGAGCCCAATTGTCACCAACGGCGGCAAGTTAGATTCGTGCAGAAACCGCTCCCATGCGGCAAGACAAGGCTCGACTTCGCCGGGTAGCGGAGGGATAAACGACGCGGTTTGGATCGTGCTTCCGGGTTTCCCAATCCAATTCTGCGTTTTTCGGAACTGCCCTGGTGCTACTTGTTGGCCGCGAACGCCGGTCATGAGCTTTTCATGCAGCTCCCGAACCAGGCGCACACAGATCGGAGTGTTGCCGAGCCGCGCGATCCCGTGTTCAAGGGCGACCACATAGTTGCCGACTTCGCGCAGGTCTTCTGGACTGCGGGCCACCACCGCTCCGGCTTCAGCCGCGAGAAGCTCACCCAAGGTGGCCTGCGTGCCTTCAATCTTGCTGGACAACACGGCCTCGCGCCGCACAAAAGGACGCATGAGCACATGAGGGTTGGGGAGTCTCCCGCCCTCGCCAGCCAGCCTGCCAATGAGCCGGTCTGCGTCGGAAAGCACTCGGATGAGTCGGCGTCCAATTGAGTGCCGGCGGTAGTGGTGCCGGTACGAAAGCGGAATACCCGCCTTGGGGCACCAGTTTGCCAGGTATGTTCGCGGTTTTGGGCATCTCACGTTCTTGCGTCGCGAAAAAGAGGCAAAACTGTATTTTCGATATTTATGATAATCGAAAATAAGGCTATTGGCTATTAGCTATTAGCGATCCCGAAAACCCGAAAACACACGCAGGCGCTATTTGCGCGACTCATTAAGTTCTGTTACGTGGAGCCTTCCAATATCGTGTCCATTTACCGTCTCGCTGCCACCAGTTCGTGTGCAACCGTTTCGGCTTCCACAAGTCGTCGGATCTCGTCGTCTTCCAGACCTATGGCTTTCAACTGTCTTCATCGTCCCAGCCATTCCTTCCGGAAAGAGTTCCTTGTCGTGCTTGTTAGCAACACGCTCAGCTAACGCTTTGCTGATTACCGATCGACTCCAGGCGTGGAGCGCCTGGCGAGCGGAGGGCGCGGATATCGCGCATGGGTGGTTGGCCGAAGAGACGGCTGTATTCGCGATTGAATTGAGTGGCGCTCTCGTATCCGACTTCGAAGGCGGCACTGGCGGCATCCAGACCATCCATGAGCATGCGTTCGCGAGCTGCCTGCAAGCGAAGTTGCTTTTGATATTGAAGAGGACTCATGGCGGTGAGCGCACGAAAATGGTGGTGCAGTGTCGAGACGCCCATCCCCGCGATGTTGGCGAGATCTTCTACGCGGAGCGGCTTCGCAAAGTTCGCCTTGACCCAGGCGATGGCCTTTGCCGTGCGGTGGTTGTGATCTCCTAGCGTTGCGATTGAACGGAGACGCGCGCCCTCCGGTCCGCGAAGAATTCGGTAGATGATCTCGCGTTGAATCAGCCCGGAAAGAAATGGAATGTCCTGAGGTGAGTTCAGTAGGTCCACAAGCCGGCAGCAAGCATCTAGTAACTCGGGCGTGGTTTCACCGGTGGCCATGGCAGGCTCGTCCGACGGCGCCTCGGGCGCCTGAATCTCCTCGCGGGTCAGGAGTTCGCGGACTGCGGGCATTTCGAGCTTGAGCACGAAACAGAGATAGGGCACCTGCTCACTTGCCTCGATCACGTTGCAGATGACCGGCAAATCGAGCGAGGTCAGCAGGTAGCGCGACTGGTCGAAGATGAAGTTGGTTCCGCCGAGGCTTGCTTGCGGCCTTGCGCGACGACGGCGAGGCTGGGCTCGTAGGTAACGGAGGCGGGTGCTGTAGGAGCGGTCCGGCGGCTCAACAGCAAGCCGGGAACGTCGGTTATCAGTCTCTCTCTGGACCCAACGAAAAAGGCAATCTCACGAGCCAGCCCTTTAAGTAATTCCTGGGCTCGGTCCTGCGGCGGAGTAAGGTCTTTGCTGAGGTTTTTCATGTATTCCTGTGCTTGTTGCCTAGGTTTAAGATAGCCGCGCTGCTCCGGGAACGCCAATGATTTTTCAAATAACAAAAGGAATAGGCAATAAATCGGAAGGATCGGGCTACCGCTGCGGTGGCGTTTAATCCTAACCTCGGAATGAGAGAAACGGTTAAGGGAGGCAACAATGGAAATGCGCAAACTTGGAAAAAGCGGCTTGCAAGTTCCAGCTCTTGGGCTGGGCTGCATGGGTCTGAGTTTCGGCTACGGGCCGGCGGTGGACAAGAAGGAAGGAATCACGCTGATTCGAGCGGCAGTCGAACGCGGCGTCACATTCTTCGATACTGCGGAAGTCTATGGCCCGTTCACGAACGAGGAACTGGTGGGTGAAGCGCTCGCGCCGTTTCGTGACGGAGTGAAAATTGCGACGAAGTTCGGATTCAAAATTGATCCGAGCACTGGCAAGCAGGCCGGGTTGGACAGTCGACCGGAGCACATCAAAGAAGTCGCGGAGGCCTCGCTGAAGCGACTCAAGACGGATGTAATAGATCTGTTCTATCAGCACCGCGTTGACCCGAACCTGCCGATTGAAGAGGTGGCGGGAGCGGTGAAGGAATTAATTCAGCAAGGCAAGGTGAAGCACTTCGGACTTTCGGAAGCGGGAGTGCAAACGATCCGTCGCGCGCACGCGGTTCAGCCTGTGACTGCGCTACAAAGCGAATATTCGTTGTGGTGGAGAGAACCTGAAGCGGAAGTAATACCGACGCTGGAAGAGCTCGGAATTGGGTTCGTGCCATTCAGTCCGCTGGGGAAAGGCTTCCTTACCGGGAAGATCGACGAGAAGACTACGTTCGACAGTTCCGATTTCCGCAACATCGTGCCCCGTTTCTCGCCCGAGGCGCGGAAAGCAAATCAGGGGGTAGTGGATCTGCTGGGCAGAATTGCGGAACAGAAGGAGGCGACACCGGCGCAGATCGCGCTGGCATGGCTCCTGGCGCAGAAGCCATGGATAGTTCCGATTCCCGGCACGACTAAGGTATCGCGGCTGGAGGAGAACCTTGGGGCAGTAAACATCAAACTCACAGCAGACGATTTGCGCGAAATCGACAGCGCGGCTTCGAAAATCAAGGTTGAGGGTGCACGGTATCCGGAGCACCTGCAGAAAATGGTTGGCCGTTGAGCGGCTTACCCAAGACTAAATCTCGAACCAAACCCAGTGTCAAAAAATTAAGAGAATTCATGTACAAAGCAAAAGCGTATTCGGCTGCAAGTGCGACATCACCTCTTGCACAATCCCGCGGCGTGATCCGACGGAAAGCGAGGTGCAGATCGAAATTCTGTTTTGCGGCATGTGCCGCTCCGATCTGCAACAAGTCCGTAACGAGTGGAGCGGCGTGATGCCCACGGTCTACCCTGTATCCCCGGACACGAAATTGTCGGCCGAGTCATGAAAGTCGGCTCAGCCGTCACCAAGTTCAAGCGCGGTGATCTTGTCGGCGGGATGGTGGACTCGGACCGCACCTGTCCGGAGTGCCAAGCAGGCTTCGAGCAGTTCTGTCCGAGCCTGACCCCGACTTACAACTTTCCCGATAAGCATCGGGGAGGTGTGACCCGTCGAACCTGAATCTGGCCGGAGCCGCGCCTTTACTTTGTGCCGGAATAACAACGTACTCGCCGATGCGCCACTGGAGCGTTGGCAAGGGCAAAAAGGCAGGCGCGGTGGTCTCGGTTGACTGGGCCACATGGCGGTGAAATTCGCGCACGCGCTCGGAGCCCACGTGTTGTGGTTACCACTTCAATTGATTGCTCGGCTGTTAAACGAAGGGTTGCTAGTTCGAATCTAGCCCGGGAGCCAAATCTTTCTCCGTCAATTTATTTAAGTCTTTCCAAAATCGCCATTTTCGGCCGATTTGGTCGGTCATACGGCAAATGCTCTCAACTGAGATTGAACTCCCTATAGCGGTTTGTTTCCTTCTCGTGTCAATATCTCGGAAATCATTGGCAGCAGTTCGCGTTGGGCGCACTTGCGTGCAATTACGGTCGATCTTGCTGGATGTCGCAGGACTCCTTGCGCGTTGTGGTTTGACGTTGCGAGAACGGTATCGTAGAACCCACGCAAATGTAATCCTGATTTTCTCCATCCGTTCCAGACGCGGAGTGCGATGGTGGAGCAGTCTGATATAGCGTTCGGGCGTTAGGGCGTGACAGGATCAGAAGGTATTGAGAGCGTCCGGGCAATCGGTCTTTGTCAGGTGTCAGACGCGAAAACGGCAGAAGATGTTGAGGGCCCCTTTGTTTCGAGTTCGACAACCACGACGAATGTCGTACTCTAGTGAGTGCAGGCGGAATCACATGAGCCAATCTCTACATCAGGGCGACCAACGCAGAAATGGCCTCTTGCGTAACACAAAACGAGTAGTCATTAAGTTGGGAACCAGCACGGTCACGGGCTCCCAGGGCGAGCTCTCCTTGGAACGGATCGAACCGATTGTGCACGCAATCGCCACCCTCCAAACGAACCGCCGCCAAGTCGTCCTGGTGTCGTCCGGCGCCGTCGGACTCGGCCGGGGATGGCTGGGACTCCACCCCTCTCGCCTGAAAGACATGGTAACCAAGCAGGCTTGCGCCGCCGTTGGTCAGAGCTTGTTGATGGAAGCATATAAGAGGCTGTTTGGTGCGTACCACGTAAAGATTGCTCAAGTGCTGCTTACCGAAGAAGATTTCAGCAACTGGCAGCGTTATTCAAACCTGCGCCGAACGATGGAAAAACTGATTGGATTTGGTGTTTTGCCCATTGTCAACGAAAACGACACAGTGTCGACAGCGGAACTTGAAACCGTCGGCGACAGTCCTCGTTCGCTAGCTTTCAGTGACAATGACCGGCTGGCCGCACTTGTCATGAGTGGCTTGGAAGCAGATGCGCTCATTCTTCTCACGAATGTCGATGGTCTCTTGGGTACACAGGGTTCTAGGAAAGACGCGCGCTCAGAATTAGGGAGTCGCACGCAAGTGATCCCGCTGATTTCGAAGGTGACACCAGAGTTGAGAGCTCTCGCGAGCGGACCTTCGCATTCCGGGCGCGGCGGCATGCGGACGAAGCTTGAAGCAGCCGAAATTGCCATGAATTGTGGTGGTGTGGCCGTGATCGCCAATGGTAGTCGGGCAGAAACACTTCCACGCATCTTTGCAGGAGAGTCCGAAGGGACTGTTTTTCTGCCTTCCAGCCGAATGAAGGGCAAACGCCGCTGGCTGGCCTACGCGGCCGGAGTGCGTGGCCGCATCGTCGTTGACGCGGGGGCGCAGCGTGCCATAACGTGCGGCAAGGCC
This sequence comes from Acidobacteria bacterium 13_1_20CM_58_21, assembly GCA_001919715.1. Lineage (GTDB taxonomy): Bacteria > Acidobacteriota > Terriglobia > Acidiferrales > UBA7541 > Acidiferrum. Next base: position 3,874 of record MNIJ01000039.1, on the reverse strand, counting down.
AGTTTGCTCTCATCGGGTGTCGTTCGCGTTGAAAAGCAATTTGGTCCGATGGATGTAGTAAGCATCGCGGACGTCGAGGGCCACGAATTTGCAAGAGGGATTGCCAACTGCGCTAGCGAAGCGGCAGCGACTGCTCGTATCCTCTTCACTCGCGACAACATCGTTCTCCTGGAGCGCGAAGCTTGAGCAAGACGCTTAGCACGAGACCACTCGCTGATGTCGCTTCCATTGCGCGATCTGCGAGGGAGGCGTCCCGAAAACTTGCACTCCTCTCGGGCGAAATCCGAAACGCCGCTCTCCTGACAATTGCGGACGCACTCGAAGGAAATGGCGGGCGGGTTCTAGCGGCCAATGCAAAGGACTGCGCCGCCGCGGAGGCGCTCGCATCTACAGGAGAGATGACGCCAGCCATGCTTTCACGGCTGCGGATCAACGAGAGTGGCATCGCCGAGATGGCCGCCCGCATCCGCGAGGTCGCAAATCTGCCTGACCCCCTGGGAAAACGGCTGGCAGCCACCGAGCTCGACCAAGGCTTGATCTTGCACAAAGAATCCTGCGCGCTTGGTGTGATTGCGGTGGTATTTGAATCTCGGCCCGATGTCGTTCCGCAGGTCGCTTCGCTGGCGCTCAAGTCCGGCAACGCGGTTCTGCTCAAAGGTGGCGCCGAAGCCGCCAATAGCAACGAAAGCATTGTAGCCGTCTGGAGAGAGGCGCTTCGCAGGTTTCCCGATGTACCTCAGGAGTCCATCCACCTACTGCAATCTCGTTCGGATGTGCTGGAACTCTTGCGTCTCCGAGGTGAAGTCGATCTGTTGGTCCCGCGCGGTTCGAAGGAGTTCGTTGCCTTCATGGAACAGAATAGCCGTATCCCTGTCGTGGGCCACGGTGAGGGAATCTGTCATGTGTTCGTCGATCGCGCTGCGGATCTGAACAGAGCCGTGACAGTCACGTTAGACTCCAAGGTTCAGTACCCTGCGGCTTGCAACTCCGTCGAAACTCTTCTTGTGCACAAGGATGTTGCCGGCGCATTCCTGCCTAGAGTAGTCGCAGAATTAAATAGAGCAAATGTGGAAGTTCGTGGCTGTCCCCGCGTTCTGGCATTGCTTCCTGAGGTCAAACTGGTCCCTGCGATCGAAAAGGACTGGTCAACCGAGTACTCCGAGCTCATCCTCTCGGTGAAGATTGTGGATACGGTGGAACAGGCGCTGGAACACATTCAAAGGTACGGCTCGAAGCACACTGAATGCATTGTTACGGAAGACCAAGCAGTCGCCGAGCGTTTTTTGCAGGAAGTCGACGCCGCCGGCGTATTCCACAATGCTTCGACACGTTTTGCGGATGGCTACCGGTACGGCCTCGGCGCAGAGTTGGGGATAAGCAACGGCAAACTACATGCGCGAGGTCCGATGGGCATTGAAGGACTAACCACCTACAAGTACAAGCTCCGCGGGAACGGGCACATCGCAGCCGAATACAGCAGCGGCGTCCGACATTTCACACACAAACCTCTCGGATAAGAGAAATAGCCTGCCCTCAGCGCGGGGCGAAGCTCAGAGTCCTGGCGTGCCTGACGGACGTAAGGCAACGAGGGCACCCAAACGCGGGCCAACGAGGAGTCAAATCTAGGTAACGTGCGCTCCTGGCCGAGAGGGCATTCATTTGCCGCGGGCGTGCGTGCAGGTTTGCGTGCCCTGCTTGGATCGTTGCACGCTGTGCGCTAGGCCTTGTTTGCTGAAGATGCTAAAGAAGCATTCGATGAGATTTACCCATGACGCATGCGTGGGAGTGTAGTGGAACTTGAAACCCGCGGATTTCGCCGGAGCCAATTGCGGAGGGCCTCGTGTTTGTGAAAGTAGGGCTGTCGAAAGTTCCCGGCTGACGGGGTGTACTCGTTCTACGATTTGGCGGACAGGCCGTACAGTAGAGCCTCGCCTCTTGCGTTTCCGGATCGCCGAGCAGATTCAAGTACTGCGCTTCCATCGAACGTCCTCACGCATCCAGTCTATCGCATCGGAGCATCGCTTCGCTCATGGCCCTCTTGTTGTCCTCCATGAGCGCGAGCTCCCCATAATGGCTCTCCGCGAAATTCGATCTCCGAGTACTTTGGATTCTCGTGCGCCGCCGTTGTGTACTTGACGAATAAGATCACGTCAAAGCTGTGTGGAGACACGAGACCGAAATATGCCTCCGGCGCACTATCGCTGTAAATCGCCCCGATACTTCTCATTGGTTGTGGGGTATTCAACCACTCGGCCACCGCTCCGCTCGATGGCGCGGCACGCAGATCAACGGCAAACAGGGGAATTCCCGCGGCTGCCAGGGCGGCATCCAGTGAACCCGGAATTGCTGGACCTACGGTGAATTGCCGAAGCCCTTTGCCTCTCTGCAGCGCTTGAAAAGAACCCTGGTCAAAAGAGAACCCACACACCACCATTTGCTTCCCGTAAGTCTTCCGGAGGACCGTGCCCATGGACGCGCCGTCTCCGAGCGGCGCCGTGGACACATGTCCGTTGTGTGCCCATAGCATGATTTTTGACTCCGGTCCCTCCTGGTCAAGAATCCATTCTACGTTCGCCGCCATCGCCTGGTCGCGAGGCGAAAAATTGCCCGCCCGGTCCACTGAATGCATTTCCACAGCCTGTCGCACGATCTCCAGGTTGTGTCGAGCCAATGTCCACTCTTTCAGCGAGGACGCCTCCACGTACGCTTGCTTCCGGAGTTCCAGCCACTCCAACAAGGAGTCAATCATCTCCCCGGTCTTCTGCCAGAAGTACCTCGATTTGCTTGCAGATTCGCGTTCCCGGTCAGCATCACTCAAAGGAGCAAGTACCGTCGAGGCCACTTTGGCTTCTCCGGGGTCAACCTTTTCCAGGTACCTCTCCGCATTTCTCACGGCCACGTGCGCCACCTGCATGTCGAACCCAAAAAACTTTACCTTGTTGGTATGCTTCGGATCTTGGTTGTACTTGCGCATCCATCGGATCATGTCCAGCACTTCATCCGTGTTCCAGGTCCAAAAATACAAACTGTCGAGCGCCTCGGTAGCATCACCGGTGCCGTTCAACACATAATCGTTGATCGCCAGGGATTCCGGCCAGTTCGCCTCAATTCCGAAAACCGTGAAGCCTTTTTTTTCGACGAGAAACTCCAGCATGCGGTGCTTCAGTTGGAAGAATTCCCGAGTGCCATGCGTCGCCTCTCCCATGGCGACTATGCGCGCATTCCCAATGGTTGACTCCATCCGGCGCAGGTCGTCCCACCCGCTCTCGGGACTGGTGCTGTCCAGAGGTATGGCAGCGCTTTTAAACCACGACGTGACTTCGCTGGGAACGGAAATCGAAGAGGGAGATTTAGCCGCCTGGCCCGGCAGGGTCGGCGAAACAGCCAGTTCGAGAACAAGACTCCCGAGTGCCAAATAGCGCCTTATCGAAACGTCGTGGGCCATTCTTCTCTCCGCCACCCAGCATCAATTCTAGAACAAGTGAGCCGTTGGCAAGGAGAGGAGTTTTTCGCAGCCGCGGTTGCGGCCCGAAGCTTGTGTGGCCTCGCCAGAACTATTCTAAGTGCTGCTGTTCGGAAAAACGATGTTGGAAACGCTTCGTTGGTTTTCAGCCGTCCGCCGAGATCGACGGTGCTACACGCCTGCTGCCACCACGTTACCTGGAGGCGCACTCCGCGCTTCGGGATCGGCGAGCCCCTCTCGGAACCGTAAGTGCCGCATGCGCGTCAATTCGACCAGAGGTCGCCACACGGCGTGTACCAGGTGATGCTTGATGAGCAAGTGCCAGAACCTGTTGGAACGCTTGTACAGATACGACATCGCCAAATACGGTGCAGCCGCGCGCCAATCCTCGGGCCGACGTCGCCAAATCGA
>MNIJ01000225.1 GCA_001919715.1 Acidobacteria bacterium 13_1_20CM_58_21 | reverse complement strand
GTGCTACTGACAATCGCTGTAATCAGCGACGACAGTCGATAGTTGTCGCGGGCTGCCTTTCGTACGATCGCGCGTACAACTGGCCTATCATAATACTCCAGGCCGCGACCCAAAGCGTAAGTCAACAGCTTTGACGTTACGGTCTCAAGATACTCGTCACGGTGGCCGTTGAGCAGGGCTTGCCTCAGTCCGGCGGGGCCAACGAACTGAGTACCGTCGGGGAGCTGGCCCGATGGGTCGATCGCGGTCCCGGCTTCGCTGGCGCGCCACTTGCCCACCCCATCGTAGTTCTCAAGCGCGAAGCCCAAAGGATCCATGCGGGCGTGGCACGAAGCGCAAACTGTGTTGGACCGATGCTGCTCCATTTGTCCGCGGATAGTGAGCAGCTTCCCCTCGGCGTTCTTGGACTTCAATGCGGGAATATCAGGAGGCGGTGGTGGTGGTGGCGTTCCTAGCAGGGCCTCGAGAATCCATTTACCGCGCTGCACAACCGACGTCCGATTGGGGTACGAAGTGACGGTCAGAATGCTGCCCTGTCCTAACAGCCCGCCGCGATTGGGATCGGTGAAAGCGACGCGACGGAACTGCGGGCCATAAATATTGGGAATGCCATAGTGCTCCGCCAACCTCTGATTAAGATATGTGTAATTAGTTCCTAGTAGGTCGAGCACGCTGCGGTCTTCCCGCAGGACGGATTCAAAAAACAAGTTTGTTTCCTTAAGGAAAGATTGGCGTAAGGCCTCATCGAATTCCGGGAATACGTCCGGGTCAGGCTTGGCGAGCGCCAGATTGCGTAAATACAGCCACTGTCCGGCGAAGTTCGACACAAAAGCCTGCGAACGCCGATCATCGAGCATCCGTCGCACCTGCTGGTTCAACACCTCGTGAAGATGGAGACGTCGCCCTTCAGCTAAGGTAAGTAGCCTTTCATCGGGAATGCTACTCCAGAGAAAAAATGAGAGACGCGATGCTAGTTCCATATCGCTGACACGGTAGACCGTTCCGGGCATGGCGCCCGCTGGGTCACGCTCGATGCGGAACAAGAAATCCGGAGAAACTAAAATGGCGCGCAAGGCCTTTTCGATACCATGATCAAAATCGCCTTCGCGCCGGCCAGCGTGATAGAAGGTAAGCAGCGGTTGGATGTCGGCATTCGTAACGGCGCGACGGAAAGCGCGGCGGCTCAACCGGGCCAGTATCTTGCGGGCGCAGGATTCTTCATATTGGGCGGAGGACGGCCGGCAAATGAATACGCGCGCGCGGCTCGCCGTGTTACCGCGACCGGTAGGATTATAAGGGCCGGCGACCAAGACGTCGGTCACTTGTGGCGGCAGGTTACCCGTGTGTGGTACTTCGAAACGTTTCAATCGGACGCCATCGAGCCGCACGTCCATTTCCGCGGGTAGCGATGGAATCGGAGCAGGAGGTGTCAATGGATTGATCAACCGTGGAGCTTCCAGCTCAGCCTTCGCGGATTCCCGAAGATAGGTGACGCCGACAGTACGCAGTCCCGCTTTGACCGGCACGCGAATTTCGTAGCGCGGACGCGGATCATTACCGACCTGCCCGCCACCTAGCTTTACACGCAACGTGTATTCGGCATCCAGCGCGAAATAATAAGAAAACGCCAAGCCCCCGCTAGAATCAAACGGCAGATCATCGCCTTCCGGCTCATTACGCTGCTTACGGGCGCCACCCACGCGACGAGCTTCGGCGGGCACAAAGTCTTCTTCTTCTGCTTTGGTCGAAGGATCCCCAATGGCCAGCCGGCTAATCAAACGCGAAACGGAAAGATAGCGTTCGAGCAGCGTTGGAGAAACTGAGAGCACCGAGCCAACGTTATCGAAACCATAACCCGAATCATCCACGGGCAGGAGATCGCCGGGGTGAATGTCCAGAGCCAAAAGGTCACGCACCGCATTGCTGTACTCGGCGCGATTCAGGCGGCGGATGGTGGCTCGTCCGGGGTTCGGATGCGCGGCGGCGTTGCGGCCGAGCGCGGACATCACCCAGTTCGTAAAGGTTTTCTCCAAGGCTGCGTCCGGCCGGGGCATACCAGCGGGAGGCATCTCGCCCGTGCGTACCTTACGCAGCACGCGTTCAAGCAATTCTGCGTTAGACGCAACCTTGGAAAAATCCAGGCCTTCCAGCACTACTCCGGCGGTCTTTAGACTCTCGCTATGGCAGGCAACGCAGTACTTGTTCACGACAGAACGAGGAGCAAACGCGCTCTTGGATTTCGATGAGGAAGTTATAGATTGGGGGGATTGAGCAAACCCGCCAACTACACCAAGTGCCACGACAAATGCTGCCGCAAGCACTCGACGCACTCTGTACCTCCGCTTCACGCGATTTTATTGGATTTTACGCCGCCGCACCTGAAAGTCAACCGGTGTAACGAGTGTAACGCGATCGACGCGATCGCCTCCCGCAGCGTGGGGCGCAATGAGTAACCCACTCTGACAGGATTCTGGGCAGATGTTTTTCGCCTAGCGAAATCATGAAATCCAAACACTCACGGCGTACACTTCCCACTAATTACAACCAAGGGCGCCCTCATTTGAGCCTCGGAGGGGATTCCTGAACGTGCCGCGATATTCCCACCGCTGCAAGATCACGACAAACATTCCTTTCCCCAAAACTGCAAGGTTGTGGCTCGCATGGTTCTCGGCGACCTCCATCACGAATCGCCGCGTGAAGGACGGGAAGAGTTCAGAAGACGCTGCACTTTGATCGCATCTCCCCAATTTCTGGTTGCTGTACGGGCGGGACTGTAGGTGCCTTTCGTTTGCAGCGAGACGAATAAGTTGGGGGAAGAACTCGTTGGTTCCTATCTGTACCAAGTTCATCTCCACCACGAACTGGAATTCCACGATTACGACCGCTCCTGTCAGGCAACGATGAATATATAAAGGTTAAGCGGATGGTTTATCTCTTGGGCCGGTCAGACTTCGAACTAGGGCGAGATTTTTGCGCAGCACAGGACAAGCCGAGTGACCTCGTGCAAGGCTCGCTGGACATGCTCATTCTGGAAACGCTGGCGCTCGAACCCATGCATGGATACTGCTAGGAGGTGCCATCGGAGGGTTTTGCAACCCCCAAAAATATAAATTACAGTAATGGCGAGGGTAGACAGAGGGATTCCGCGCCGCTTCCCTCCCCGGAATGAAAGGCATGTGCCGGTCGGGTGCGTCGTATGATACTCGAACGCGGGGGCAGCGTTTAGAAGGTGAACCGGGCCGATAGAATGGCGCGACGGTTGTTATACTGCGCGCCCTGGATGGTGCCGAAAGCCGCGTTGGTATTGGCCCCCGTGTTGTAGTCCAAGGTCAGCGTGGTGTTGGGGTTACCGGGGTTGAAATGGTTGAGGGCATTGATGGCTTCAATCCTGAACTCGAGCACCCTGGCTTCCGCGAGATGAAATTCCTTGACCAAGGCCGCGTTGAATATCTCCATGCCCGGACCGTAGGTCAGAGTCGGAGGTTCGTTGCCGATCATGCCGCGGGTGAAGGTGGAGGTCACTTTCGGCAAAACGAAATTGGTGGCATTGAGCGCATACCAAAGCCGCTGGTCCGCGGTGGAGCCGACCGAGGCAGGCGTGGCTCCTGGAGGCAGCCATAGATTAGCGGGGTTCAGCATCTGGCAACGGAAGAGAACGCCGCCGGTGGGCGTGCCGTTGGGCCAGCCCACGGGGTTATTTGTGTAGTTGCAGGTAATGTTCATGGGCGCGCCAGAATAGAACGCCGCAGTACCATTCAGGCTCCAACCGCCGAGCAACTGCTTGCCTACCGTGTTATGCCATAGGGAGCCGCCAGGGAAGGTGTACCTAAAAATGGCATTGACCGCGTGCGGCCGATTCGCGGTCACGTTCTTGGTCAGCTGGTCGTCGGTGAATTGCTGATGGGAATACGTGAGGGTCTTGGACCACGTGTAATTGGTGCTGAACTGAAGGTTCTTGCCGACCTGCTTGTTCACCTGAACCTCGAGGGAGTTATAGTTCGACGCGCCGATGCTCGCGTACGTGGGGATCTGTCCCACTCCTTTGTATCCCACCAGGGAGCGGATCAGGTTCGCCGAGTAGAGCGCCCCGCTTGAGCTGGTGGGATCCACGAATGCCTTGTTGGTGCCCCCGGAAGGCGTCCAGGTGGTGAATGGCGGCACGGCGTTCAGATCGTTCGCGTTCCAGACATATCCGTGGTGATACGTGTTGCCCACAAAGGCCACGTCGAGGATAATTTGGTGGCCGATGTCTCGTTGGATCCCGAAACTCCAGTTGTATGAGGAAGGAGGCACAAAATCCTGCGGCCCGGACTGAAGGTTCTGGGGCGCGTACAGCGCCTGAGCGCCGGAGAGGGCCGAGATCGTGTTTTTGAGGATGATGGGCGCCAGAAAATGGGGCGGCGCCGCCTGCGGGCCGGTCCCCACTCCTTGGGCTCCGATGTCATCGACAATCTGAGCTCGGTCGTAGAAAATCCCGAAGCCGCCGCGTACCGCGAGCTTGCCCTTCCCGAACACATCCCACGCAAAACCGGCACGTGGGCCGACGGCAATGGGAGGAGTTTTCCAATAACTGCCGGTATGTTGGGCGATGCCTGTAAACGGCGTACCGGTCGCGGCGTAACTGGCCGGATCGAAAGTGCCCTGCAGGAAGTAGGGGTAGACCGTCCCGGTCGCCGGGTTGATGGAGGCCTTCTGGCCGTTCACTATCGCCGGGTACAGCGGTTGTCCGGCCTTGCTGGGGTCGTACAACCTGGGATCGAAGAAGCCCAGCCATTGACCGGCTGTATGGATCGCACCCATTCTCTGAAATCGCACGCCGAGGTTCAGGGTGAGCCGCGGCAGCACTTTCCAGGCGTCCTGCACGAACCAGTCTTCCTGCGTGTAACGCGCGTGATTGACCTGCTTCGTGCTGTCTTCTCCGTAAGAGAAGAAGCTGCCGAGGAGCAGATTGGAAAATGGGTAGTTGGTGTCCACCGGGCTCACTGTGTCGGACCCAAAGTAATAGGTGCCAGCAATGTTGAAGGTGGAATATATGCTGACGTTGCGGGCCATTCTTTCCAGATAGAAGCCGAGCTTCACGTCGTGTCGACCCTTGATCCAGGTGAGATTGCTGCTTACGGTTTGGAGCTGGTCGGTTCCGTCGAAGGGCCAGCGGCTGTCGAATCCGTAACCGGGGGCGTTCGTAACGCTTTGCCCCTGGGACTGTGGTCCGAAACTCGACGGGAAGCCGAAACTGATGTTGGGCCTCAGGTTAAGAGAATTGGATTGGAAGATGCGCGGCAGGGGGACGGCATTGCCATTGGAATCCTTGAGCGGGAGGAGGCTGTTCTGGTACAGCGTCTGGTCGGTCGGGTGGTTGGTCTGATGGCCGCGATTGATACCCCAACTGGTTTCGCTGATCAGGTTGGGAGTGAAGGTGTGAATTAAGGCCGCCACCACACCCGCCGACGGAATGTCATAGCCATGAGGAAACTGCCGCCAGCCATCCCCGGCAGCACCGAGGATTTGGCCATAACCGTCGTTGCCTGTGTAATCCTGCAACAGCCGCACGTAGGAGGTGGTCTTGGAGTTGATGGGATAGTCCACTCTGAGGATCTTGTCCGTCCTCGGCCGGGAGTAAGGATTCACGAACTGCGCGTTGTACTGGCGCTGTCCTGTGGGGTCGGTGGTGTTGGGGAACGGAAACAGGTTCATCATAGCCAGTCCGGCCGGGTCAAACCGCGCAGAGGGTATCTTGTTGCCCTGGAACGGCATTCCCGTGGTGGGATCCTTGATGACAATCAGCGCACCGGTCGAAGTGAACGTTTGGGAAAAGTCACCCTGCCTCTCGAGGGCGGTGGGCATGGTATAGCGGTTGGCGCCGGTCACTCCCGTATTGTGCAGGTAGTCGTAAGAGAAGAACCAAAACAGCTGGGTGCGGCTCTTGTTAAACCCCGTGCCCGGGATGATGAGGGGACCGCCGATAGTGCCGCCGGGATTCTGGTAGCGGTATAGCGGCCTCCGCACGCCGGTCTTATTGTTAAAGAAATCGTTCGCGTTGAGCGCCTCGTTGCGGAAGTAAAAATATCCGCTGCCATGGAACTCATTCGTGCCGCTCTTGATGATCACGTTCATCTGGCCGCCCGAGCGCGCCCCGTATTCCGCATCGTAATTCGCCATCAGCACCTTCACTTCGCTGATGGCATCCACGCTGGGCGCGATGTAACCGAAATCACGGTTCCCGGAGTCCTGCGAGGCGGCACCATCGATGGTGAGCAGCTTCTGGCCGGTCTGGCCACCGAGCATGGTCGGGCTTCCCGTGCCCCAGCCCCGCGTGTCGTACGAATTGGGGTCCTGGACCCCCGGGAGAAAACTCATGACGGCCATAAAGTCGCGGCCCCGTGTGACCGTGTCCTGAATTTGTGTGAGAGTGACGCTGACAGAACGGTCGGAGCTGTCGGTGGCCACATGCACTGGCTCGGACTGAACCTCCACCTTGTCAGACATTTGTCCTATCTCCAACCTCACGTCGTGCAGGTCCACCCGTTCCACGGCGCTGACCGTGATCCCTTTCTGATCATAGGCTTTGAACCCTGAGTGGACGATATGCAGGCTGTAAGTGCCCAGGGCGAGGTCAGGGAAGACAAAACCTCCATTGGAATCGGTGATGAACGTGCGCGTCAGTTTTGTGAGATCATTCGTCAACTGCACCTTTGCGCCGACGACAACGGCATCGGCGGGATCGACTAAACGCCCAGAAATCTGCCCGCTGACGGTTTGAGCGTTCGCTGTCGCCAACATGGCGGACAGCAGAAATGGCAGACAGGCAATCGTTCGAAGGCACCTCATTAGCCCACTCTGTTGGCTTGAGCTTCCCATCTTTGCAACTAGGTATCGCATGTTCGGTCCGCAGAAGAATTCAGCCGCAGTTCGATGCCTCGTTGCAAAACTCCAATTTCCTCCCCGACAAGTGGGATCCCTCACAAGCGCCTCGCCTCTATTACCCCGGCTTTGACGCGAACGGCAACCGCATCGCCGTCGATCCCGTAACGGGCCAGACGCAGCCGACCGCGGCCGGGACCATCGTGCCCAACAGCGGCAACTGCGCGCGAGCTGGACGGGGCATCGTGGAAATAAAAAGGCGCTCGATCTTCCAAGGTGGATATGCATTGGCATGGGCAACCTCCGCGGACACCGGACCGATGTTAGCGAGCTTGTAGCCACTGAAGTGGCAGACGTCAATTAGGGGAAAACCCAGTATCGGTGCAAGAAAAATATGTAGGCGGGTCGTCCGAAGAACTCGCGGGAGTTTCCCACTATGCGAAAGTAAACGTGGGACATCCTTCGCAGGATAAACAAGTTAGCGGCCGGGCCACCGTGTCAATCACCGTCGAGGGACCTGGAAGGTCATTCGCAAGAAGGATGGCCACGCTCAATCACTGGGGTCTGGAAGCTCTCCAAAGACGGCAAGACGCTCAGCGACGCCCTCACAGCTAACCAGCCCGACGGATCGACTAACGAGAAGGTTAGATCAGATCACAGAAAGTTCCTCAAGAGACTTAACGGCGATCACCGGCCGACTTCGTTGATGTGGAACTTCCATCCCCAGGCCGCGGCCATCACCGCCTCCCTCGACCTCGCGGGCACCCGCAAACCGCCAGACAGTTCCACGTCTCGCTCCCGCCGTCACCCGGCACAAACAGCACGTGCGCGAGGAGAGGGAGGCGCAGTAGCAATGCGGTTCTCGGCATCGTGGGTGTAGGTGTTGAGTGCGTCGTTAAGCATGTTCCCCGCGGAGTCAGCACCTATCCTGCTCGCCGAATCGCCAGTAAGCGATCGACGTTCTCACCAGTCACGGGTGTCCAAGGGACGAGATACTCGGTCTTTTTCCCGTCATCCCACGATAGCTGTCCGGGATATTGATTCCATATATCGGACATTGGCTTGTAGGAGGGCCCCATCAGAACTTTCAATGCCAGGTCTATCGAACCCTGTGCCTGAGCATTGGCATCCTGAAGAGTGGTGGACATCTCGCCGCGTTTGACCGCCTCCAGGGCATCGGTGAGCCCATCAATGCCGCCCACGGGATGAGTTGCGAGGTCGATTCCACGTGCTTTCATTGCCTCGATCGCGCCCAAAGCCATCTCATCGTTGTGGGAAATTACCCCGTTGATTGTGTTGCCATGCG
>MNIJ01000239.1 GCA_001919715.1 Acidobacteria bacterium 13_1_20CM_58_21 | reverse complement strand
AAGCAATCCGACATCGCGACCGTTCAGGGGGAGGTCTCGGATTTGGCTAGATTCTCGCACATCGCCGATCACGCCGCTTGCCGTCTCAATGGGTGTAGCAACGTCCTTAACCTCGACAACGTCTTTCAGACTTCCGACCCGCAGCGTCGCGTCTACCGTTAGGTTCTGACCGACGTACAGTGTCAATGTCCCCGCCCAAGTTTGAAAGCCATCCTTCTCCACAGCCAGTCGGTAGGGACCAATCGGCAGAGCGGGGAAGGAGTACAGGCCCTCCTCGGAGGTCACCACCTGCTTTGAAATCCCGGTCTCGGTGTTTGTGATCGTGACTCTTGCTCCAGATACAAAAGCCTCCGCACTGTCCCGCACCGTTCCTGACACGGTTCCGGCGCCAGTCTGTGGGAAGGCTGGTAAGGCCGTTAATCCAAGGACAACTAAAATGATTAAGCTAAAACGAACTAAGTGATGAATCCTGCGCAGGCCAAGCTCACGAGATTCCATGTCTACCTCCACGGCTGACACGCGAGCGTCCGGCAAATTGCGGCATCGAGGCAATCCCCGGCTGGCTCGCTCGATACCACCATTCAAGGGGCGTGTCAAGCAATCTGTCGCTAATCTGTCGCTGCGTCGCTGCGTGTTGCTGCGTACCGGGACCGCCGAAATGGGGGAGTTTCTCAACGCATCAAGACATTCGAATTAAGCGTGGAGCGTAAACTCCGTTTGCGCGACTTGTCCAGTCATAAGGTCGTGAGAGTTTATTTTCCAGCGCCCTTTGGGGTCACTGTAAGCAAGGTGGAAACGCTCCAGATGAGGTGTGGATTCGACCCGCACATTTCGCGCGTAAAGCTCGTAGGGTTTGCCCTCGGGCGTCACGAATTCCAGTCGAACGATTCGAAAAGCTCCTGCTGGCCATGGTGACTCGTTCCGGAGCGTTACAATCAGTGATCTGCCTGGTTGGGCCTCGGCGGGAGACTCGACGCGGAGTTTCGGAACGGGTTCGGGAGCGCGCGTCAGCACCAGGGGACTCCAGGGATCAAGAGTCATTTGGATTTTGGCTACGGTGCCGAGGTCGCGTTTGCCGCGGATGTCGTAGGTCGCCATTGGACCAGACCAGGCGACCGTGACTTGGACCTCTTTCTCGAGCAGGGAATTATCGATCGCCCCGGCCCATTCGCGCTCCGGTTGGGTCGGCAAATTCTCCCAGCCACCGTCATCGAACTGGGGATTGCGGAAGACGGCCACGTGTTCATAGGCGCGGTTCGCAAACCGGACAACTTCCATCCCAGGGAGGCGATTGCCAGTTGCATCCAGCACGCGAACCTGCGGCTCAATTCCCGCCCGCCCAAAGATCTGCTCCATGATCTCCGGCAGGCTCGTCCGTGAGCTCGGCGTCAGCCGGTGATAAGGATAACTGGCCAGCTCAACATTCAAGAAGACAGCTTTCCCCTGGCCAAATTCATTGACGACAATAAGTGGGACTTGGCCGCCACGTGCAAGCGGTTTCCCGGTCGTAGTACTTATGCTTTCATCTCCGACAATGAGATCAAGCTTTCTGCCTTGTAGACGCAGTGCTCCGTAATTCTCAATGCCGGTGACCGCAGATCCTTTGACTTGGCCTTTCACGTTCCTGACGCCGAAGATGCTGTCCAGCTGACCGCGCCCGAGGTCACGTCCGTGCTCGTTCATGGTTGCGGCACGGTAGTCCGCGATCAAGACCCCGCCGGCCTGAACAAATTGCCGGAGCTGCTCGACTTCGCGCGCGCTCACGGCCAGCGATTGCGGCAGGATGAGCACCCGATATTCGTTTCGGGTCAACTTGCCTTCCTCGATCTGACGCGCACCGACAAACTCGTACTGCAGGCCAAGATCCTCGATCAGCTTGGTCCAGCCGTTGCGAACGCCTGTGAAATGGCTGCCACGATCCCCGCCGCTGTGCAGCATCCATTTCCGCGCATACTGGACGTTGTCCAACAGCCAGTGGACCTGCATCGAGGGCTGGGAATAATGGATGGCAATTCCATCGTGGAGCCGGCGACTGTTAATAATGAGCTTCGCTATCCCTTTATGGAGTTCCTGAAACGTATCGGCGAAGGTCAGGGCCGCAGGAGTAAGCTGCCGGGTTTCTTCGTCAACGAAATGGTAATCAGGTAAGTTGGCGTCCCAGATGATTGATCCACGATGGCCGTGGAATAATCCCCACCAGATAGGCTGCGGCGCGCGTTTCTGGTAAAGGCGCTCTTTCTCCGTCGGCGGCGCCCCGGCCTTGTGCTGGAAGCCGTGCGTGGAAATCATAATGGTGTCACGGTTGAGCGAGCGGATCACTTCCACGTTGTTGCCGATGTTATATGGCTCAATCACATCTACTTGCTTAACGACGTTTTCGTAGTTATACCAACCGAACGCAAAAGGGGCTTGGCCTCCCTCCGTAGCACAACGGGCGTGCGGATCTTCGGATTTGCAGACAGCCCGGGCCCGACCAACAGCCGCGGCGAAGGTTTCGTCCATAAAATTGCGGAAGTCACACCACGGCGAAACGTTCCAACCTTCCGTTGACCGGACTTGCGACAACTCCTGATAGTACCGATTTAAGAACGCAACAACCTCGGGCCAGGACTTGAAACCGGTGGGTTGTTGCTCAGCCACCCAGGTTGTGTGAGCTCCCCATCGCGCGTTGGCTTTCTCAATTGATCCCAAGCGCTCGCTTAGGGCTTTTTCGGTAAACTCCTGGACCGAGCGGGTCTCGCTCAGCAATGCGCGCAGTGGCTCCCACTGTTCTCGGCCGCCCGCCTCGTTGCGCGGTGCAGGGAAGTTCACGCCCCAAGCTTTGTTCAAGCCCGCTATACCTCCGTACTTAGCCCCCAGGTTGGCCACCGCAACGGCATCGAACGCCTGGTCGGTCGTAGTCCGATTCACCATCAGGTTGCTGGTTGCCCATTGGGATCCGTTGCTCAGGCTCTCGTCGTCCCAGCGCGTTTCTTCAGTGACTGACCACTCCCTAGCAACATTTCCGGTCGTGCCGTACATTTTGCGAAGATGCTCCGCGAACTTGTTCGTGCAGTGCGTGGAGTGGCAAAAGTCATTGGGTCGAATCTGATCGCCCTGGCCGAGCTCGTCGGCAATGTTGTAGAAGAGCGGACGGAAATCGCGATGCAAGCGGACAAACCGGGTCAGATGTTCTTTCACGTACTCATCGGTCTTTGGATCATTCACACAGGGGTGACGGATCCAGAGGTCCAGATTGTTGCGCTCGAGCTCGATCTGATTCAGTAACCCCCGCCAAAGAGGCTGGTTCTTGTGGTAGATCGCAAAGACTTCCCAGGCCATCTGCTCGACATAGAAATCAAAGTTGTTGTCGATCGCGGGTTCGCCAGCTTCCCGATAAGCAATTGTCGCGTCTACGCCGGCTTGACGGAGCACGTCGTAAAATCCGTCTGGGTAGTGTGCCCAACTGATGGCGTGAAAATCGTCCCAAGGCTTGGGGGATGGCGAAAGCAGAAACTGCCCTCCCTCGGCCTGCTCAACATCGTTAACCCAGATTCGAATCCAGTTCCGGCAAGTGAAGCCGCGGCCTAGGTCAAATGAGAAGTCTAGTGGCGCTACGTTGGCACCAAGATTCGGGGGATGAAATTCGTCGACGATCCGGCCGAAGCTGTCCACCCAACGTACAATCACCGGCCCGCCCGCCGGAAGACGAAAGTACAACCGCCCATTCAAGACGGCATCGCAGTCGTAGAGTTCGTGGTCGAGGGTGACACGCGCGACAATAGAGCTAGCCTCGCTGGCCCCATCTTTACCGCCAAGCGGCGAATAAGTCGTCACCATGCCCGCGATGGGCGCTGCCAGGGCCGCTTGTAAGAACGACCGTCGTGAACGCAAACGACTGTGGTGCACATGTCCTCCGAGATCTTGCTGCTTGCACTCAGTGGGACCGCTACTTCACAGAGATTCGACTCAGAGAGAGCACCTAGAGCATGGTGAATGCTATTTTACATTTTCGTGCGCATCCACTTTTACCTGGCTGACGGTTTCGATCAGACCTACGACATCACCTAAACTGTTATAGACTGGAGCAAGAACAGAAATCCAGCCGGGCTTGTTTGTAACCGTGACCCGTTGTCCCGTCTTCAACACCGTCTCCATCTGCGGAATCATGTCCCCGTAAAGCTCGCCCCAATTCCAGAATTGGCTCATTTCGTTCCTATTGCGAATGACCAACTGAATCTTACCGGGGTGCCCCTCGATCGGCATCCACAGATTAACGTCAGCGGGGAAGGAGGCCAGGTGGGAAAGGCGAGTCAAGGTTTTCTTGACCGCATTGAATGCCACGTCGTCAACGTCGTAGTTGTCGCCCGCGAGGAACCGATCGCGAGGGTCAGTGGCAAACAGGAACCCTTTCGCTTGCTCCGTGACGATTTTCTGGCACGCGTCGCCATCCAGCATGACGCTCCCAACATGCGCGACGTCCTGCAATTCTTTTTGCATCGTTACCGATGCCTCGGGGCGGAGCTTGGCAATTCCCAAAATTGCGAACATGAAGATCCCCATCACAGAGACGGTTTTCATTTTGCCTCCGCTTGAAGGCTCATCGCATATTGGTGGACCTTGTACCAGGCGGACGCACCAGGGTGTCCCAGAGCCTGCTGTGTGTGTTTGGTGGCATCGTCAATTGCGCTCCCGAGCCATTGATCAGAGGGAAGGTCGGCCAGCGCGGGCCGCGAGTTCCACCAGTCATCGAGGACGGAGTTGTTGTAACTGCGCGCCGCTCGGGCCCTTAAAGAGTCAAGCGACTTGCGACGCTTGAGACTGTCGAGCAGGGCGAGGTCTTGAAGGCAGTTGCGTTGGATCTTCAACCGGATGCTGGGAATTGGTTCCCTAACGCCAAAGCGCTCGCCAGAATATATGAGCGCAGTCTGACCCCCATCGAAATGGAACCAGGGGTCCTCTCCAGGGCTGACGGTCAGCCAATGAACATAGCCATTCACGCCCCACAGCCAGGCCCGCAGGGAAAATTCCGTGATTGCCGTTGAACTATCCGTCACGCTGGGAGGCCCGCCGTAGTACCAAATCACATCACCTCGGTTGCGCAACATCTCGGGGACGTCCTTGTAGAGACTCAAGATGCCTCCGCCAGCGCACCACAACTTCACAACTCCATTGAGGACCCTAAACTGTTGTTCCATGTCCCAACTGACGTCGGCGCGGAAAAGGAAGTGTACCGGAGTGTCAGCTGGCAGGGCCTCCTTCAGCAGCCGCCCATACTCAATGAAGTATTTGAGGTCTTTCGGAAAACGCACCTCGTCGCCGTCCCAGGGGAAACCTTTGTAGCGTTTCTTGTGATTGAAAAAGACTTCGAAGTTTGTGTGGGTCCACCCTTTCTCCCGAAAGTGGCGTTCCATTTCCGAGACCACATTCACGAATTCCGCTTCATAACCACGCTCTCCCCAGAACTCGTAAGAGGCCGGCCACTCAGGGTTGATGGGCAGGTAGACGAAAGGAATCGGACGCGGGCCGCGGCGGGATGCTGAAAACGCCGTGCCGTCAAACAGGGGACCATAGTGGCGATCGTACAAGCCCCAGCTGGTAGTATGCTTCGCCCGGCCAGCGCCCTCGAGCACGGGGGCAAATTCCGGACCGACTTTCCCGGAGTGCCCATATCCGAGCTGATGGAAAATACCCCGGTGCTCGTAGAAGACGCGATGATAAGCGTGGATCAATTCGAAAAACTGGTTGCTCTCGAACCAGTCATCGGAGTTGCGCTGGTAGGAACCCGCGAACTGCTGTGCAAGCCATGAACTTCCATAGGAGTTGTG
Organism: Acidobacteria bacterium 13_1_20CM_58_21; assembly: GCA_001919715.1. GTDB lineage: Bacteria > Acidobacteriota > Terriglobia > Acidiferrales > UBA7541 > Acidiferrum. Next base: position 18,974 of record MNIJ01000239.1, on the reverse strand, counting down.
GTCAATTGTCACAACGTCTTCTCCGGGGATGACGCAAGCTAGGACTGTAAGTTGGATCGGAAGAGTGGTGATCTTAGAATTGGCCTTAAGTTTGGCGGTACCGGAGAAAATCCCGAGGCGTGTGTCGGGAGCAACATAGACATCTACCCAGAAGGCCTGGGCGGTCTGTTTCGGGATCCGATTGTCCGGCTCAGGCAGGCGCGAGCTGTAAGTTGCGTGTACGGGGATCAAGGCGTCTGGATAATAACGCTTGTCGGAATCTGTAAAGTGGAACCATTCGCGAAACAAATCGATTTGAACTTTGTTTGTGGGATCGGGAATCGTCACGTCTAGCGTGAAGGTACTTGGTGAGGGCGGCTTGACAACCAGATGAAAGGAGACGTATCCACCTCGGCAGCCGGTGAGCACGACTTGGTGCTTAGCGCCGTAAAGGCTCGAGGCGAGGTCAGCGCCGCTCCGATCCGGTGCGACGATGGCACCAAAGGGGTCGGAGCGGAGGAATTCAGGCAGGGCATCCAAGTCTGCAGCGAGCAAGACTTGGCTGTAGGTGGCTATCAGAAACAAGAAAACAAATTGAGCTTGAAGTCGACGCATTAGCACTGCACTACTCATCCTAATGGAGCAGAATCTCCACAAAAGTGATAAGTATTTGAGGCCGGACCACACCCCCGCCCGAGTTCAGGGCGCTTCCCAGGAGTATGTTATGGCTGTGAATGCGGTAAAGTGCAAGTAGTAATGTAGAGCTCAATCAACGCGTTATCTGGGATTGTCCGACTCCACCTCGATGCGGAACGCGATCTGGGGAGTGCCAGGGGCCCGGCTCGCACATTGTAGCCGTAGGCGTCAACAGACGCATCAGCACGCATCAGGATTCTATCCGCAATCAGGAGCCCTAAGGGGCGCCGATGCGGTCTGCCAAATCCGGCGCCTGCTGTTGAAAATGGCGGACGTTGAAAGTGTAGATTCGATCGCAGGCTGCTTTCTTCGCGCAGCACAGGTGGAGAGCGTCGTAGATTCGCGCCCCTATCCACCCACGGTCCGCACATTCTTGTATCGTCTCCCAATACATCTCCGGAGTCAGAGTCACGATTTGAAAATAGGGGAGTACATTCATAGAGAGTAGTTTCCATGCCTCCATCGGATAAATCGGTGGCGTAAATGGCGTGCGCGTCAGAACCGCATAAACCTCAGAAAGACCATGGCCACTGATATGCCCAGTCATCGCTTTTTTGAGAACCATCTGCAGGGCCGCCAAGGATTGACTGTGATGGGGATGGTCAGCCACAGACGCTGCTACCAGAACGGCAGTGTCAAGATACGCCTTCATATTCCTGACGCGTCTTTAATTCTCTCGTCTCGTATCGCTTCAACAACGCTACCCCAGTCAAAGCCGCGAGGCACCTTGCCTAGGTGAACCCAGATGCCTTTCTCTTGGGCCATAGAAGATCGTTGTTCGACAGGTCTTAGAGTCACGCCGTCCGAGCGCTCCTCAAGCTCGAGCTCGGATCCCTCACGAAGGTGGAACCGATCCCGCACGGGCTTGGGTAGAACGATTCGGCCAGCCTTATCGATCTTGATCGTCATGCCATCTAGAATGGCACATACCATTCTAGATGGCAAGATGTAACTGAACGAATGCAAGCATTTCCTACTAGGGATATTGCGCAGACTTGGCTTCCGCGAAGAAATCGACATTTCTTTGTTTGCGCAGATCCTGATCTCGCTCGCCAATGGTCAAGGCACCAGTACCACCGTACGGGCGGCCTTGGAACGAAGTCTGAGGCTGACTGAGTGGTCGCCCATAGGCCTGGACGGGCGGCCCGGACGATAAATCCTGGTACGAATTTGCTCGGATGACGGCGTCAGCTCCTTCGACCGAATAACCTTGCCGGTTCTGCCTTAGTTGATGAACGTCGCTCATCGGTAGCAGGGTTATGGCTCGACAATTTGATGGACCTGATTGGCGGGTAGATCTGTCAGCACTTGGCGCACGCCGCTGGGCCAGCGCACGTCGAGCTGTTTCACAGTCTTGAACCGGCCCAGACCGAAGTGCGCGCGCGGATCCCGTGACGCTCCGTAGCCCGCGCTTGTCGAGACAATGTCGTACTGGCTGTTTCCCTCCTCGGTCGTCACTTTCAATTGAGCTCCGATAGCCATGCGGTTGCTCTTGGTGCCCACCAAGCGAAACATCACCCAATTATTGTCGTTCGATGTCACATTTCGGAGAATTCTTGCCTTTCCGTTCAAGACCGTAACGACGATGTCCAGGTGTCCGTCGTTGAACAAGTCGCCGATCACCGCGCCGCGATATGGCTCGGCTAGCTGCATCGCTTGACCTGCCTGTGCCGTTACATCCGCAAAAGTCATTTTGCCCAGGTTACGGAAAATCGAGTTCGGCTCGGCGTACGTCCGGTTGGAGAATTCAGCGATGTTGTCAAGAACGTTGCCTCGGGCCACGAAGAGGTCCTTCAAGCCATCGTTATCGAAGTCGGCGACCCCGTTCGACCAGCCCGACATTTCCAACGTAGGTCGCGCCAGACCACTCCGCCCCGTAACGTCAAGAAAAATGCCGTCTCCGCGGTTACGGAACAGTGGAAAGGTCTCCAATTCAGTGGCGGTGTGCCAAATGTCAGGGAGGCCGTCATTGTCCAGATCGCGAAACTCGGCCCCCATACCCGAGACGGCTTTGCCGTTTTCGGTGTAGGCCACGCCGACATCCATCGCGACTTCTTCAAAGGCTTTGCCTTTGAGGTTGTGAAAAAGCGAGTTCGGCATGTTGTCGTTGGCGACGAAAATGTCAATGAAGCCGTCGCCGTCATAATCGTTGAAGCCCACTCCCATGGCCTTCCCTAATTTCTTAGAGATGCCAGTCTCGTTGGAAACGTCAGTGAAGGTGCCATCGCCGTTATTGCGGTACAACGTGGACGGGAGCGGCTCATAAAACTTAGGGTGGCAGTAGGCCCGCAACCGCCCTCCGCTCAGACATACCGGATCCTTGTTGACTTCCCAGCGGCAGTAGTTCGAGACGAAGAGATCCAGCTTGCCATCGTTGTTGTAGTCCAACCAGCCGGCAGCCGCACTCCACATCTTCTTGCCCTTGTAAATTGGTGCCCCGATTCCCGCCTTATCCGTCACACCTGTAAAAGTGCCGTCGCCGTTGTTTCGATACAAATGATTCTTGGTCACACTGGCGACGTAAATATCGGGCCAGCCATCGTTATCGAAATCGCCGATCGCGATCCCCATATCGTAACCATCGCCCGCCAATCCGGCCTTTTCCGTGACGTCAGTAAAGGTCCCATCGTGATTGTTGTGGTACAAGCGGTTGTAGTATTTCGGGGAGGCTTTCTTGAGGGATGGAATTGCGGCGCCGTTAATAAAGAAGAGATCCGCGTAACCATCGTTGTCGTAATCGATTATGGCGACACCCGAGATCATCGTTTCGGGCTGGTTCTTGTTCGGACTCGGACTGCTATCCGCCACAAAGTTCACACCCGACCGGGCGGTGATGTCTTCAAAACGGATGGTACTGCTGTGGTCCGCTTCAGCTGCAATTGCGTTAGTAGCTGCAAGAGTAACAGCTGCCGCTACTGTAAGAAGCGGTCGAAGCATGGCTGAAAACGACCTTAGCAAAGCAAACTCCAATGAATTCGACTGTTATCGGCTATCGATCCGCGGCGTCGGTCAATGCTTTCAGACGTTGGAACTCTGCTCGCTCGTGCGCAGCTTCACTTTCCCGTCCGGCTTCGGACAAAGCTCGGGAAAGCGCAAAGTGAGCGTCGGGACTGCCGGGAGCCAGCTTGACCGCCATCTGCAACTCTTGCAGCGCGCGGTCGGTTTTTCCGATCTCCAGCCATAACCTGCCGCAGGCCACATGCGCGACGAAGTTCTCCGGCGCTAACCCAACAGCCTCTTTGGCATACTTTAGGCCCTGTTCATAGTCACCGATGCGGAGAAATTCAAGAGCGAGTTGGATCCGCGGCGCCGCGTCGGAGGGGGACACTTCGATCTCCCGGCGGAATTGGTCAATGCCAAGCGGAGGATGTTCCTTCAGCAGAAACACACCATACATGTAGTTCACACCGGGTTCGGACGCATAGAGCGCCATCAGCTGTTTGAACTCGGCTTCGGCCGCTACACGATCCTGCAAGGCGATCAAGGCCTGAGCGCGGCCTGCGTGATGGACCACCGGGACTTGCTCAGCTGTGAGATTAGAAGGGAGCTTCGGAATGCGTAGCGCAGCGATTCCGAAAGCGTCCAACAGTTTGAGATCCGCGAATACGGCATCTATCGGAGCCTCGGGATTTGCAGCAGCGATCTGGTTGGCCGCCAAGGTCAAGCGCTGGAGTGCGATTTCGGGCTTGCCCAACTGTGCGTTGAGGATGCCATCGTGAAACAGCGCATCGCGGATGAAGGCCGCGTCGGTCCCCATGCCGAGCTTTATGCCAGTTTCCAGCGCCGCGAGTGCTTTTGCATAATGGGTTAACTGAAATTCGCTGAGGCCTAGCATGGCGAACCCGGGACCCGGCTGTCTTCGTTCCGTCGACACGAAATGCGCGAAGGCATCGCGTGCTTCCCCGAAGCGCCGTGCATCGAATAAGAGCGTTCCGAGATGCCACCAGCCCTCCGACCAGTTAGCGCGAAGCTTGGTTGCACGGTCATACAGGCGAATTGCCTGTGGGATCCGGTCGGCGTCCAAAGCAGCCTGTGCGCGCGCCGTCAACTTTTCAAAGGACTCGCGATTTGCATTTCTCTGTGATTGCTTGTCATCGGCAGTTAGGAACGGATGTGCAGCTGGTACGGGGAGAAGGGCTTCGTGCGGCCCTGTCGCGCAAAACACAAATACAAGGAGAGGAACAAGGACGTTTCTGTGACTCCCAACCTTCATTTCGCAGAGCGTGCGGCCTCCGTTTCGAAGTTACCCAGCACAGGACCTCTCTAACATCCAACATTCAGAGACGTATTTCAAGGCCGCCATCAGCGACTTGTGAGAGGGGATTAAATATTTGTGACGGCCGAGCATTTGGGTAAAGCTATGGCGCCAGGGGAAAATCGCCAGGAATCGCTGAAAAAATCGTTCTTGCTGTGTTGCATTATCGCGTTAATATCGAGGCCATTTCGCCAGGAGGTCTGAACCCCATGAAGCGGCTGCTCCTTCCCTTCACCGTGCCTCTGCTGGCTGCGTTCAGCTTCGCAGCCCAAGGTCAACCCCAACAAGCGAGTTCGGATCAGACCCCTACCACTATTCGTTCGACTGCCCAAGAGGTCTTGCTAGATATGGTGTTCCGCGACAAGAAAGGCAGAACGATTCGCGATGTCCGGCCGCAGGAAATCCACGTTTTAGAGGACGGCGTGGAACAGAATCTGACGTCATTCCGGTTGGTAGAAGGGAACACCACCAAGCCGGCAGCACCAGGCACAGAGACTGCCTCAGTTGACGTGGACCCGATGCGGGAGATACGTCTAGTTACACTCGTGTTTGAAGGACTGGATGTCGAGGAAAAACGCTTCTTCCGCCAAGCGCTCGAGGACATTCTGAACACGGCGCCAGAGCAGAACCTATATTTCTCCATTTTAACCGTCGACCAGAAATTGCACGTGATCCAGCCTTTCACCGCCGATCACGCAGCTTTGCTCAAAAGTGTCGATCGGTCGATGATGTGGTCCTTTGTCCAATATTCGAACCAGTCGAATGAAGTGAAACAGTCCCTTCAGCAAACGCTCTCGGGAGATGAGCCGCAGCTGCAAAGCAGCCCGACAGGCGGCGCAAGTCAGTCGCAAGTTCAGAGCCTCGTCAATTGGCGGATGGCCAAGATACAGTACGACATGCTTCAAGCCGCTGAATCTGCTGACCGAGAATACAACGCCCGCGCGACCATTGACGCATTGCTGACGCTTGTGCGGGCACAGTCGCAACTGCCGGGTCGCAAAGTTGTGCTGTATTTCAATCCGTGGTTGTTCATATCCGAAACAGTCAAAGAGCAATATAACAATCTGATTAGCACGGCGAATCGCTCGAACGTCAGCTTCTACACCGTCGATCCCAAGGGACTAGTCACTTGGAGCCAGGGCAGCGCGGGTCGCGACTGGCTGAACGGGGCTACCGGGGAAATCCGATCGGAGCAAAAAGGGGGCGTCGGCAAGGTCTCAACACAGGAAGCCCGCGCCACCGAAACGGCTGAGGAAGCGCTTCGCGCCAATCCGTTACTTTGGCTGCGCGATCTCGCTCAGCAAACTGGCGGCACGACCATTGCCGAAACCAACGACTGGAAGGCGCCTCTCAGGACGGTCATGGAAGAAGTGCAGACGTATTACGAGGCTTCTTACGCTCCTCACATCACCTTATATGACGGCAAATTCCGCAAGATTTCAGTTCGCGTAGATCGTCCTGATGTTGTTGCCCACACCAGCAGCGGCTACTTTGCCTTGCCGCAACTTAAGGGCGGACAGCAGATGTATGCCTACGAACTGCCGTTGCTGAACTCGTTGAATGCCGCCTCAGTTCCTTCGGATGTAGCCTTTCAAGTTGCGGCAGAGCGGTTCAATGATCACGGACCGAAAGTCGAGTACATGGTGACACTGGAAGCGCCTCTCAAGGAAATGACCTTCGCGGCACAGTCGGATCAAAAAACCAGCATGATTGAAGCAGCGCTGCTCGCCATCTTGAGGAATTCCAAGGGCGAAATTGTTGAGAAATTCAGTAAAGACGTTGGGGTGCAGGTCGCTCTCGACAAGATAGACGCATACAAGGAAGGACACCTGGTTCAAACGTTCCGAACCGAACTATCTCCTGGGACGTATACGTTGGAAGCCGCCTTGATGGACAGAAACGGCAAGAAGATCGGCGTAAAAAAGAGCACTGTCACGGTTCCTGAACCCTCCAACAATCTATCCATGAGTGACGTGGTCGTGGTGCGTCGAACTGATGCGCTGAAAGACAATCAGATCCTGGATGCCTTCTATTTTCCGGGCGGCAAGGTCGTGCCCACCCTCGCTCACGCGCTCAAGGGCGGGCCTGGAAATATTTTGCCTTTCTACTTTGCGGTATATCCCGATCACGCCGTCAAGGACGCTCCCAGGCTCACGATGTCGTTCTACAAGGAGGGGCAATATCTCGGAGCGGCCGAGGCGCCGCTGCCCGAGGCGCAACGGGACGGAAGAATTCCCTACATCGCAAATCTGCCCGCAGACAAATTCACTCCCGGGGCGTACGAGATTCACATGGGCGTCACGCAAGGTCGCTCGAAGGTTGAGCGGATGGTAGTGTTCCAAGTGGAGTGACGGACTCTTTTTGAAGTGCCCGCGCTTCTTTGGCATTGGCCTGCGAGACGATAGGCATTTGATATGTGGCATTGGATTCTTACCGGAAATATTGTAAGTGGCTACAGAAGCGAAGCGGTACGGGTCTGTCCAGTGGGCGCACGTATTTCCGCGAGGACATCTGGCAGTGAATATCACGCGCCGTAGGTTTGCGCAGTTGGGGTTGGGGGCGGGGTTCTCGCTCGGCAATAACTTGCTTCTGACGCAGGGCATCTCTACACACAACGCAAAGCCATTACCCCGATCCGCGCCTTCCGGTCGCCCCTTCCATGCTCGCTTCGTAGATGTTGCGCAGCATGCCGGGCTGCGTGCGCCGATCATCTACGGCGAGGCAGACCAAAAGAAATATCTTGTCGAGGCGACTGGGTGTGGCTGCGCATTCATTGACTACGACAACGATGGATGGATGGACATTTTTGTTTTGTCGGGCTCGCGCCTTGAAAGCGCACCTGAGGGCACCACCAATCGTCTTTACAAAAACAATCGAGATGGCACTTTCACAGACGTTACTGAAAAAGCCGGACTGCATTCGCTTGGATGGGCGTGCGGCGTTTGTGTCGGTGATTATAACAACGACGACTTTGACGATATTTTCTGCGCCTGCTTTGGGCAGAACATTCTCTACCGCAATAACGGCAATGGTACCTTCACGGATGTGACCAGGGAGGCCGGCCTGTGGAGTCAACAGCAGTACTGGGGCGCCGGTTGCAGCTTCGTGGACTATAACCGGGATGGGCTTCTGGACCTGTTCGTTTCCAACTACGTGCAATTTTCCTTTGAGCACGCGCCCGTCCCTGGGCAAAGCAGTAGCTGCATTTGGTTGGGGATTCCTGTCGCGTGCGGGCCACGAGGATTGCCTACTGGCAGGCATTGGCTCTATCGAAACAATGGCGATGGAACTTTCACGGACGTGAGCAAACCCGCGGGCATCGCGGCAGCCACTTCGAGTTACGGCATGACGGTTGTCGCAGCCGATTTCGATGAAGATGGCTGGCCCGACATTTTCGTCGCTTGTGATGCTACTCCGAGCCTACTTTTCATGAACAATCACGATGGAACCTTTCGTGAAGAGGGGATCTTGCGTGGCGTTGCCTTGAGCGATGACGGCAAAGAGCAGGCGGGCATGGGTGTTGGAGTGGGTGATTACGATCTGGATGGGCACCTCGACATCTTCAAGACCCACTTTGCCGATGACAGGAACGTTCTTTACCGCAACAACGGAAAAGCCTATTTTCAGGACGTTACCGCATCCTCGCGCTTGGGAGTGGAGACGCGTTACGTCTGTTGGGGCGCTGGGATTGTTGATTTGGACAACGACGGCTATCCAGACTTGTTCATGACGACCGGCCATGTTGACCCAAAGATCGAAAAAAAGCTTCCGCAATACCCGAATAAGACTCCGCGCGCGGTTTTCCGAAACTTGGGGCAGGGCGTGTTCGAAGAGCTGATCGAAGAAGCGGGCCCTGGCGTAGCAGCCGCCCATTGCAGCCGCGGCTGCGCCTTTGGAGATTTCGATAATGATGGCGATCTGGACATCGTCATCGTCAATCTCAACGAGCCGCCCTCGCTGCTACGAAACGACCTTGCGGGAAAGGCGAACTGGATTAAAGTTAAGTTGGAAGGCGTAAAGTCCAATCGCAGTGCAATAGGAGCTCGCGTTGTGGCTCATTACGATGGGAAGACGCAGGCACAAGCTGTGCTTAGCCAGTCCAGCTTTTTCTCTTGTAATGATCCCCGGTTGCACTTCGGCCTGGGAACATCTGTCTCTGCGGATCTTGAGATATTTTGGCCCAGCGGCCAGCATCAAACCTACAAGAGCGTGGCGGCCAATCAGCTAGTAACAATTCGCGAAGGGGAGGGTGTGGTGCGCAATCGCGGTTGGTCTCAATCGTGAAGGCAAGCCCCCATTCTACCTCCAGGCGCTGGTGCAGAGTCCGTTTGGAGCAATAGGCGGAGCGCGTCGATGCAAAGGAACCACATTGTGCGATACGGGAATTACATCACCCCAGGAATAACGAAAGCGATGTCGTTGTGGCAAATTTTGACATTTTTGCTATTGGCAAGCTTGGCGTCGGCACAGGATGAATCCAGCCAGCGGGAATTGAGCCGTGCCGTCGAGTTGCACCAGTCCGGCCACTACACCGAAGCGATCACGAGCTATCGAGCCTTTTTGAAAGCCCACCCGGAAGCAGATGCGGTTCGCTCGAATCTGGGTGCCGCGTTGGCTCACGAGGGCCGTTACACCGAAGCGATTCAGGAATACGCTCTAGCCTTATCGACGCAGCCAACTAATTACGGGATCCGCTTCAACCTTGCACTGGCCTACTACAAAATGGGCGAAACCATGCAGGCGGTTAAGGAGTTCGAAGAGGTCTATGCGATTCAGCCCGCCAACGACCCCGAACGCCGGCGCCTCATGCTGCTGCTAGCGGAATGCTACCTTCGACAAGGCGAAGACGAACGCGTGATTGCGCTTCTCGACCCGCTCGCAGATATCGATCCGAACGACCTCGCTCTGGCTTACCTGCTCGGCACGGCGTTGCTGCACCAGGGCCAGGACGAGCGCGGCGCCCTCATGATCCAACGCATTCTGCGGAACGGCGATACTGCCGAAGCCCACATGTTGATGGCTTTCACGCATATGAAAGCGAACGACAAGAAGGTAGCCACGCAGGAGGTGGATCGCGCCCTCACGTTGAATCCAAATCTGCCGGAGGCATACAGCCTCCGCGGGAGATTGGCGTTTCTAGCCTCGGACTTAGACGGTGCTGAGCGGGCGTTCCGCAAGGCGTTGGCCTTGGATGCGACCGCCTTTGACGCGCATCTTTGGCTGGGAACGCTGCTTAGACAGGAGGGCAAACTCAAGGGAGCTCGCTCCAGTTTGGAACTTGCCATTCAGATGCGGCCGAAAGACGTCCGCGTCAGCTACCAGTTTGCTCTTTTGTCCTCGGACGAGGGAGATGACCGGCGTGCAGCGGCGCTTCTGGAGGAGCTAATCAAACGAATGCCGGACTACATCGAGGTGCATCGTAGCCTCTCGACGATTTACTTTCGTCTCGGTCGGGTGGAGGAGGGCCGGCAAGAGAAGAAGATCGCCGAAGCCATGGACGCCGCGATTCAAGCCAAGGACCAGGAACGAGGACGGAGTTTGCAGAAGTGATTCGACGAATGGCCGTACTACTGTTGCTCGCGACTTCGGCTGCAGGACAGTCCGTGCCTCGAACGCCTCAGACATTTGAAGAACTTTCCTCAATGGCGCGTCAGGCTTACGAGGCGGATCGTACCGAGGAGGCCTTCGAACTTTATTCCCGTGCCGTCAAGTTGCGTCCTGGCTGGAGCCAAGGGTGGTGGGCAGTGGGAATGATCGAATACCAGCGGGACCGGTACCCAGAGTGCCGTGACGCGTTGACTCGAATGGTGAAATTGGATCCCTCGGCCGCGCCGGGTTTCGCGCTGCTCGGTTTGTGCGAGTTTCGCACCAAACAATACGACGCCGCGTTCCAGCATCTGAAAAAAGCCCACATGTTGGTACCCATAACGCAGCCCGGCGGGCCATTGCTGGATATCGCCGATTATCATCTAGCGTTGCTGCTGAATCAGCAAGGCGCTTTCGAGGTGGCGCAGGAAATTCTGATGCGTGTTGCGCGCAAGGTTCACAATAACCCCGAGATGATGTTTGCTGCCGGCCTGCCGGCGCTCCGCATGCCCATCCTGCCTTCAGACATTCCGGCGAACCAGCGCGACATAGTGACGATGGCGGGCAAGGCTTTCTGGGATCTGGCCACGCAGTCGCCTGAAGAAGCTGAGGGCGACTTAAGAGCGCTTGTCTTGAAGTACCCGAAGTTCCCCAATGTCCATTATTTCTATGGCACGTATTTGGCAGCCCGGTATCCTGAACAGTGCGTCCCAGAATTCCTGCAAGAACTAAGCATTTCGCCCGATAGTGTACCCGCCCGAGTTCAATTGAGCCTGCGCTACGTTCTTGAGGACAAGCTGGATCTGGCGCTGAAATCGGCTCGCGAAGCTGTCGCGTTGAGCCCTGATTCTGTGGGAGCGCAGTTGGCGCTCGCGAAAGCCCTCCGAGCGCAAGGAGACAACCAGGGTGCCTTGGCAGCTTTCCTAGCGGCCGAGCGGCTCGATCCGGTAAGCCCCGCGATCCGACTGTATATTGTGAACGCTTACCGAGCTCTCGACCGCATCGAAGATATGCGGCGCGAAACATCTGAGTACGAGCGCCTCAAGGCAGAGCAGGGGACCTGGCCCTGAGCCTTAGCTGACACCAGCGCTGTTCGCTTTTGGAGTACACTCTCAGAAATCTCAATATCCCAAGTGTCCCAAGTTCCCACAGTACCAGAACGCCTAGCGCTGGCTTCGATTCGTGTCGTCCAAAAGGGCGCTCCCTGTAGCGCGTTGCAGACGCCGCCATTGCCGGCCCGGGGAAAGTCCTTCACTGGCCGTTCGGAAGCCCTAGCCCTAGAAACCAAAATGTTGAACGAAATTATAAGAAAAACAAAAGAGTGCTTGACAGGGGCGGGGCGCGAGCAGTAAAAAATGCCCATCGTGAACGATAACGTTAAAGGTTTCCGCTCACGCGGGACTTTAGACGTGATCAACGGACCTGTGGTGGTTCTCAGCGTTTAAAAATTGGGGGTGTTTCTTCGATGGCTCCTAATCTTATATCTCCATTTTGCAATATCGATTTTCTGAAGAAAGGCTTTGTCTTTACTCTCTTGGTGGCCGTGCTGTTTGCTCTTGCTTTTCCTCTTCAGCCGTCGGCGCTGGCGCAAACAACCAGTGCGACCCTCACCGGAACAGTGTTTGACGTGTCAGGTGCCGTCGTTTCCGATGCAGCGGTGACCCTGAAAAACGAAGCGAGCGGAGACCTGCGGAGCACAGTCAGCAACGGAGAAGGCTATTTCACCTTCGCCGCCGTCCCGCCTGGCACTTACGCGATTACTATCGAAAAGGTGGGTTTTAGCATTTGGGAAGTGAAGTCGATTGCTCTGAACTCTGCCGACAAGCGGAATGTGTCTGGAATCAAACTCACTCCTGGCGCGAAGTCGGAGACTGTGGTTGTCGAAGCTTCTGACGTCTTGATTACTCCTGTGGAGTCTGGGGATAAATCAACCCTCATCAACGAACACATCCTGCAAAACGTCGCCATCGTGGGTCAGAATGCCGCCGAGTTCGTCAAGATCATGCCAGGCATGGCTTTTACAGGTGGGGTGGTCAATCAAAGCTCCTATGCCGCATCCGATGAACGCACCGACTCGGGGCCGATAGGCAGTTTTTCGGCGAATGGAACTCGCACCGCTGCCCTCGACATCACTTCGGACGGCGCTCATATCATTGACCCGGGTTGCAATTGTGGCCAGGCGATGAACACCAACGCCGATATGACTGCGGAACTCAAGGTGATGACTTCCAACTTTGGCGCGGATGAGTCCAAGGGGCCCGTCGTGATCAGCGCAATCGGCAAGTCGGGAGGCCAGCAGTTCCACGGCGAAGCTTATCTGTATAGCCGCTATTATTCGCTAAATGCCAACGACCCGCAAAACAAGAACTCGAATATTGCGCGGCCCGAGACAAAGTATTTCTATCCGGGATTTCAAATCGGAGGTCCGGTTATCCTGCCGCACTCGGGCTTTAATCGGAATCGCGACAAAGTGTTCTTCTTCTTCGGCACCGAGTATTACAAGCAGGACGTGGACAACGGCGTCTACCACGCGGTCGTTCCCACCGCGGCAATGCGGCAAGGGAACTTCGCTGAGCTCAAAGCGAACCCGCCTAACGGTCTTGGATGCCCTTACTACACGTTAAATGCTGATGGAAAAGACTATACGCAGCATACCGACAACTGCTATTTGGGTCCTCTCAACGGATACGCCGTTACCGGGATACCGGGTGGCCCCAACTTCCAAACGATAACTCTTCCAACATCGGGCGACCCGACAAAACCGACAAAAAACTACACAACTGGAGTCTTGATGCCGGGCATGGCCGATCCAAACGGCCAGATTTTGACGAACCTTTATCCGCTGCCGAATCAGGATCCGGGTGCTCCTGGAGCGGGCGGTTTCAATTATGCGAACGGCGAAACGCGTTACTCAAACATGCTTCAATTCCGCGGCCGCGTGGACTATAACATCACTCAGTCCACGAAACTGTATGTCTCCTACAACAACCAGCACGATAGCGCGCTGAACAGCTTGGATGTGCTTTGGGGCTCCGGGGGGAACAGTTGGGCAGCGCCAACAACACCCTACCCCACACCCCTTGTCGAAGCAACTACATCGGACGTCGTTACAGCAAACCTGACGAAGGTTTTCAGTCCCAGCCTTACCAACGAACTGGTTTTTAGCTATACATACCTGAACCTTCCGAATAGCTTTAAGGATCCAACGAAGGTGCAGCGAGCGGGGCTAGGCATTAACTACAACTTGCTCTTCAGTCATCCGGACCCTGACAAGCTGGTCTTTCCGCAGATGACGGGCTGGGGCGATGGCATCTCCAATATGCTCAACACCGGGTTTGAGTTGAACGGCACCGTTTATGCCAAGAAGACTTTGCCGTCCATTGCGGACAACCTGGTCAAGGTCTGGAAAACTCACAGCACCAAATTTGGTTTCTACTGGGAGCGTACCTGGAACGAGCAACCTGGCAACTCGGCGGTTAACGGCTCGATGATATTCAGCAACTGGGGATCCGGTGGCACGGGCAACGCCTACGCGGATATGCTCATTGGCCAGACCACTCAGTACTCGGAACAAAACTTCGACGTTGTTCCCGCATTCCGGTACATAACGGCGGAATTCTACGCGACAGATTCGTGGAAGATTTCCCGTCGCTTGACTTTAGACTATGGCATGCGTTTCTCGCACTTGGGGCCGTGGAACGACACGACTGGCTATGGCTTTGCAGCATGGTATCCCAACTTGTATAGTGCTGGCACTGGCGGCTCAGTGAACGGGTTTACTTTCCCCGGTATTCAGTGGAACAAGGTGAACTCCTCAACGCCGCTCTCCGGTTCGTCAAGCCGGTTGTTCTTCTACAATCCGCGCCTGGGTTTTGCTTGGGATATTTTTGGCACCGGCAAGACAGTGCTGCGCGGCGGATATGGCATGTACCACTTCCACGATGAACAGAACGTGCAGAATGCTGCCTACGGCGTCGTCCGGGGGTCTTTCGCGTCTCCGAGGTTGTGGAGCCCGACGATTGCGTCACTTGGACCCAGCCTCGCCAACTTAAACGTGCCGAGCGGAGTCACAGTTTTGGATCCGAGAGACGATCAGGAGCCGCGAACCCAGAGCTACAGCTTCACTATCGCGCAGCGGCTGCCTTGGAAAAGCCAGTTGGAAGTCGCCTACGTCGGCAGCAAGTCCGACTACCTAAGCAACTGGAACAACAACTTTGACCAGATCAATGATATCGGCGCAGTAGGGCTGTTCAATGCCCATGCCTGTGGCAGCACGCCCAACTCAACCGGAACAAATCTTTGTGGCTGGTTGACAAACTGCGATCCTACACTTACTGATGGTGGTGGCAGCTCATGCGACCACCCAGACGGTAAGCATGGCAGCGGCTACAGTACCGATCAGACGCTAAAGGTCCGACCACTCTCTTATGGAACTGTCAAGATTATCGACCATAAGATGTATTCGAACTACAACAGCCTGCAGGTGACTTGGAACAAGCAGGCCGGACACCTCACCTTCCTGACGAATTACACATTCGGAAAGGCGCTGGGCATTCGTGGCGAGGGTGGTTCGCCAAGCGGCGATCCGACCGTTCTCAAGAACAACTACGGAACGCTCCCCAACAATCGCACGCACATTTTCAACGTTGCCTATGTCTATGAGTTCCCCAAGGTGGCCAAGGCCAGCCGGTTCGTGAAAAATTTGGCTAACGGATGGGAAGTTTCTGGCATCGGCCAGTACCAGACCGGAGCCGATTTGCAGGCTTCCGTCAGCTCCAATTTCAACTACTCCGCCTTTATTCCAGCCGGTACGACGTTCATGGGCAAGACTCTTGCAGTTACGATTCAGGCCAACAGCCAGAACGTGCTTGGCTCGCCAGATCTCACTCTGATGCCGGCGCTGACCTGCGACCCGCGAAGCGGCCTCAAGTCGCACCAGTACATCAACGGTGCCTGCTTCTCGCCGTCTGCTACGCCCGGCCAGCAGGGTGCCTACATTTTCCCGGCATTGACGGGCCCAGGGTTCTTTAACACGGACCTGTCTTTGTTCAAGAATTTCACTTTCGGACCGTCGGAAAACAAAAAGCTTCAGTTCCGTTTCTCCGGTTATAACTTCCTCAACCACCCGAATCGGACGTTCCTCAACAGCGACCAAAACTTGAACCTGACGTTTAACAGCAGTGGGAACCCTACGAACCCTAATTTCGGGTATGCAACAAACACGATCGGCCATCGCATCATTCAGGTGATGGTCAAATTCTCCTGGTAGTTCTGCTGGAAATCAAGGAAAGGGCGGCTGCAGAAGCCGCCCTTTTTCCTGTGTGCCGAGCATGTTTGACAGCTAGGAGGTGTAAGTCCTCTCACAACGTGATGGACGTGAAGTGATAGCGAAGCGCAAGCGTGAAATAACACTCGCCGTGAGGCGGGGCCTGAAAGAAGCGCGGAGCAAAGATGCGAGCTGATGTACAAAAACTGGATCTGAGGCATACGGTGGCGGGCGAGCGGGCAAAGGATCGCGAAGCCCATATCCATCAAGTCCACCGGTTGTAAATCCGGCGGTTGCGCATCGAAGGCGGTCGAACTTACCTCGGGAGGTCTGCGGCATGTCACGGAAGCGTGACTAGGGGTGAGGCGATTCATCTCGATCGTGGCGCAGAAGTCAGCAAAGGGCAGAGTAGGTCATGACGTCGGCAAAGCTAGTGAGGCACTCCAAGACCGAAAGGCGGAGCAACAGATAGGCCAAGCCGGGAATGAAGACCGAAGGCCCGAACGGTACCCCGCAAGGGGAGTAAAGGGAAAGGCAAGTAAGCGGCGCGACTCATGAGCGGACAGCGGCAGAAAAACCGGCCCGAACAAGAGGTGCTGGCCTATCCGGTGGAAGGTAGGAGTGATGCTCCGAAGACCACCGAGAAAGGGACCGAAACGCTGGTGGCGAAGCGCAAGACGGAAAGCCTGGCTGGAACCGAACGACTCATGGAAGAAGTCTGCGAGCTAGAAAACTGCAAGCAGGCCTTACAACGAGTCAAGGCCAACAAAGGGAGATGGATCTGGTCAATTCTCGCTTTCTGCTCATCCGTATACTGCAATCCGGCAAAATCATCCGTTGTGCGAGTGTCTTTCTTCGGTCGAACCGCAGGTAAAGTTTTGCGCGGAATCGGTGCCGGAGTAGGTGGACTGGTCTGAGCGCGGGTCAGCCCTGGTGCCGCACATAGAAAAAAGAATCCAGCTGCAACCGCTACTGGTTTCGAAAATCGGTTCTTGTTCATGCGCATCCTGTTCTTGCTTGATGTAAGCGTGTCATTTCGTTCTATTATGCAACGTTTTCGGGTGCCGGAATGTCTCTCCTCACACCCGCAATACGCCGCCGCGCGTTCGAACAGGGCAGTGCGGACGCCTTGTTTCGGCGGAAGGGGCGTGCATCAAGGATCTCGTCGGGGCTGTACCGTGTGTCAGCGTGGCAGGAATCCGTCGAACTGTGGGCAGATGTCCGAGCTGAAGAACCTGCTAAAGGACGGGACCAAGAAGTGACGCAAGGGCTCCAGGTTCGGATAGCCAGATGATGGGAAGTGGACACAGTCTCAACGTACTGGTGGAAAGTTGGCGTCACCCGTAGTAATCCTAGGATGTTCAACATCTCGTTTAGAAACGTCATTCTCAATCGAGGAAAGTGAATCATGCGAAAGTTCAAGTTTCTGCTAGGAGTTATTCTTGCGGCCGCGCTGTGCGTGTCTTACGTTGGCGCGCAAGCAAGCAGGACCGAGGCGAGACGGGCGACGCCGAGCAAAGCGGGGGCGAACAACCCCCAGCCTGCGTCGGTTCAGATGGACCCGGAACAGATTCGCACGCACGTGAAATTTCTGGCCAGCGATCCGCTGGAGGGGCGAGGCACCGGACAGCGTGGCGGGGACATGGCCGCGGAATACATCGCGGCGCAGTTTGCGCTGTACGGATTAAAGCCAGTAGGGGACGACGGCACTTATTTTCAGCATGTGCCGATGGTGGAGGTGAAAACGCTTGGCGACACGTCGCTCAACTTCGTTTCGGTTGACAGGGGAACCTGGACATTGAAAAATCTCGACGATTACGTGACCAACAACGAAAGCCAAAAAGAGCTGGCGGATATCGACGCTCCGATTGTCTTTGTGGGATACGGGATCACTGCGCCGGAGTACGCCTGGGACGACTACAAAGGCGTTGATCTTAAAGGCAAAGTGGCGGTGCTGTTCGTGAATGAGCCAATTTCAGACGACCCGAAGTTTTTCAAGGGCAAGGCGCTGACGTATTACGGACGCTGGACCTACAAATTCGAAGAGACAGCCCGGCGAGGAGCAGTGGCTACACTAATCATCCACCGGACGGACTTGGCGAGTTACGGATGGGAGGTGGTTCGCAACTCTTGGGGGCACGAAAAATCGTATCTGAAGCTGGATGGATCGCCGAGGCTGCAAGCGGCTTCGTGGATTCGCTTCGAAGTGGCGAAAAAGCTCGTAGAGGCGGCGGGGCTGGATCTGGACAAGCTGTTTGAGCAGGCGCAGTCCCGGGAGTTCCATCCGATCGAATTGCCAGTGCACTTGCAAGCCCGCGTGGCGAGCCAGTTGCGGCCGTTCGTTTCGAGGAATGTGCTGGCGGCGCTGTTGGGGAGAGATGCGACACTAAGAGCAGAAGCCGTATTGTACACGGCGCATTACGATCACTTGGGTATCGATCCGGACAAGAAAGACCACAACATTTACCACGGCGCGGTGGATAACGCGACGGGATGCGGCGTACTGTTGGAATTGGCACGCGCGTGGTCGCAGGTAACGCCGCCAGCAACCCCACGGACAATTTTGTTTGCGGCTGTCACCGCGGAAGAGCAGGGGCTGCTTGGCTCTGAATACTTGGGCATGCATTCCCCAGTGCCCCCGGGGAAGATCTCGTTGGATCTGAACTACGACGCGCTGGCACCAATCGGTGACCCAGAGGAGGTGGAAGTAGGTGGGGCGGAGCGGACAACGTTTTATCCCACCATGGAAGAGCTGGCGAAGACGCTGGGATTAGCGATTCGGCCGGATCCGCATCCCGAAGCGGGGCATTATTACCGGTCGGATCAATTCAGCTTGGCAAGGGTGGGGATACCGTCGTTTTCAATCGGCGAGGGATTGAAATTCAAAGGACATGATGAGGCCTGGGGTGAGGCACAGGAACGGGATTACGTGGAGCACCGTTACCATCAGCCGACCGATGAATACCTCCCGGGAATGGATTTTACCGGAGATGCAAAGATGGCGATGTTCGGTTATGAGCTCGGAGTCAGGGCGGGTTCACAGCCCAAATTGATCGGTTGGCAGCCGGGCGATGAGTTCGATGCAATCAGGCAGGAGAGCCAAGCGCTGACTCGACCGCGGACACCGAAGAAGAGAGCCCCGCGTGCGGGTCGCAAATTCTAGCGAGAGCGCGGCGGGTGGAGAGATAGAAG
>MNIJ01000032.1 GCA_001919715.1 Acidobacteria bacterium 13_1_20CM_58_21 | reverse complement strand
GCGGCCCCTCATACATCGGTATATTTATTTTGTACGGCGTCGCCATTCTTTCCCTTTTCCCGCTGGTCATCCAGAGGCCATCGGATAAGCATGCCCGAAAGATCTCCATGCTGACTGCAATTGAGGTGAACCGCAGCGTCTAGCTTGGGGCCGGCGCACCTCTTCATTCCTGACCAAGAATCTCCGCCCTCTTCTTTCCCCAACCGAACACAGCCTCCCGCACCCGCCCCATGGTCTCCTGAGCCACCACCCGGGCCTTCTTCCCTCCCGCATCCAAAATCTCCAAAACGCGCTTGGGGTTCTTCTGGTACTCCATCCGCCGCGCCCGCACGGGCGCAATCCACTCAATCAAATGATCCGCCATCTTCGCCTTGCACTCAATGCAACCGATCCCCGCCGTCCGGCAACCCCGTGCGGCCCATTCCAGCGTCTCGCGCGTCGAGAACAGTTTATGCCAGTCATACACCGGACACACGTCCGGATTTCCCGGATCAGTCCGCCTCTTCCGCGCCGGATCCGTGACCATCACCTTCGTCTTCTTCCGTATCTCCTCATCCGTCTCGCTCAAAGTAATCGCATTCCCATAACTCTTCGACATCTTCCGCCCATCGAGCCCTGGGATCCTGGGCGTCTTCGTTAGCAGCACGTCCGGCTCGCGAAGCTTTTCCGAGTAGTGGAAATAATTCTTGCAGGTCTCGAACTTATTGAAAAAATTCTCTAAGCCCCACTCCAGTGCCGCTGCACGTATATTTCCTCGCCACGCCTCGCGAAAAAGTTCGACGGGTTCGCCGCCAAGTTTGGGTAGTGCACGCCTAAGGAATCCAAGGGCACGCTCATCTTGGTACAAACCGTCCATCTCAATTTCAAGGCCGTAGAAGGCATTAAACCGGCGCACAATTTCGCGCGAAATCTCTACGTGCGAAACCTGATCTTCTCCCACCGGCACATACAGCGGTGCCCCCTCTTTGCTATACATTACAATGTCTGCGGTCTGCAGCACGGGATACCCCAGGAACCCATAGTTGTGCAGATCCTTGTCCTTAACGTTCTCCAGCGCCTCTCGGTAAGTTGGCACCCGCTCCAACCACCCCAGTGGCGTCACCACCGACAGCAATAAATGCAACTCGGCATGCTCGGGAATCACCGACTGCTGAAAAATCATGCTTTTCGCCGGATCCAGCCCCGCCGCCAGGTAGTCAATCATGATCTGCAGGGTATTCTCCGCCACAGCCGAAGTATCCGCGTAATCGCTAGTCAGCGCATGCCAATCCGCAATAAAGTAAAAGCACTCATACGCCGGGTCACTCTGCAGCCGCACCCAATTCGCGAGCGCCCCAAAATAATGTCCAATATGCAGCCGCCCCGTGGGCCGCATCCCGCTCAAAACCCTGCTTTTGTTCCCTTCAGCCCCGGCGGCCAATCGGCGCTCCTCTCCTCTGTGGAATGAACTCTCTCCGCGGGCGGTGCCCACTCGCGTAGATTTTTCTTTGTGGTACAGCCATTCTCGGGTTCCGCACGCTTTACCCAAAACGCCTGGGGTCGGAGTACGTTCGAGGACTCTCTACCAGGAAATCTAGCCCCTCAATGCGCCTTCCCGAGCAACTCCCGCGCGATGATCATCCGCTGCACCTCGCTGGTCCCCTCATAAATCGTGATCACCCGCGCATCTCGGTACATCCGCTCCACATCCGTCTCCCGCGAGTACCCCGCGCTCCCATGCACCTGCACCGCCTTATACACCACGCGGTTCACCATCTCGCTCGCATAAAGCTTGGCCTTCGAAGCACTTGCGCCCACCCTCGCAGGATGCGCGTCCTTCAACCAAGCCGCGTAATGCACCAGCCCCCTGGCCGCCTCAATCTCCGTCTGCATATCTGCAATCATCCACTGGATTGCCTGAAACTCCGAAATATTCTTTCCAAACGCCTTCCGCTGCTTCGCGTACTTCACCGTTTCTTCTAGCGCCCCCTGCGCTAAACCCACCGCCTGCGCGGCAATCCCAATTCGCCCGCCATCCAGCGCGCTCAATGCAATCTTCAGCCCGTGCCCCTCTTCCCCCAGCCGATTCTCGACCGGCACCACGCAGTCATTTAGCAAAATCTCTACCGAAGGGGAGGACCGCTGCCCCATCTTGTCCTCATGCCGGCCGAGGCGAAACCCCGCAAACCCCGGCTCAACCAAGAATGCCGAAATGCCCTTGCCGCCGGCATGCGGAGCAGTTTTCGCAAACACAATCAGCACGCCCGCGGCGCTACCGTTGGTCACCCAGGTCTTCGTTCCCGTAAGTTTGTAGCAATCTCCATCGAGCACCGCCCGCGCTTGAATCCCTGCGGCATCCGATCCCGCGGCCGGCTCCGTCAGGCAAAACGCGCCGAGCGTCTCTCCTGTGGCCAGTGGCCGCAAATATTTTTTCTTCTGCGCTTCCGTACCAAACAGGATCAGCGGCGCCTGCACCGCCGAATTGGTCACCCCCAGCGCCGTGGACATAGCGGTGAACACTCGAGCCACTTCTTCCAGCATCACCACATACGAAACGGTATCGAGCCCCGGCCCGCCCCATTCTTCCGGCACCAGCATTCCGCAACACCCCATCTCGCCAAGTTTCTTGATGGCCTCGACCGGAAATTTTTCCGCTTTCTCCATTTCCTTGACAAACGGACGCACCTCCGCCTCCATGAATTGCCGGACCGTATCCAGTATCAGTTTGTGGTGGTCGTTAAACGAAAAATCCATCGTGTCCGTCGACCGCTATGCAGTCGCGCTGATAAACGTACGCGGGCGTACAAGAGATGCTAACACACGACACGTTTTCCACGTAGGCGCAGGAGGAAACAGCCCAAACCCCTCCCCAGAAGCGAGTGAGTCTCGCGGTCGCTTGAGGCGCGCTTTCTGGTGTCGCAATCAGATATGCCGATCTGAACACAGGTCTGCAAGCCACAACAAGGATGATGCAAAAATAGAGAAAACCCAAGACTTGGGACTCTTTTTGCAGGCGGCGCACAAAAATGGCATTTCGCATCGATCATCGTCCATCGACCCTGGGTCGAAAGCTCTTTGTTGTGGTTTCTCTCTTCGTCGGCATCGTGCTATTTGTTTTCCTCCTCGGCGCCTTCCGATCCATGATCCTGTCTTCCGTACGGGCCTACACCCAGGGTGAAGATTATTGGTCTAAAGGACAAAAAGAAGCGGTTATCAGTCTGATGCAGTACGCCAGTTCGCGTTCCCAAGCGGACTTCCAAGCCCTACTTGAATGCCATTCGGGCGCCCCTGGGAGAAAAATTTGCTCGTATCGAACTTGAAAAGCCCGCTCCAGACATGACCATCGTGTATCAGGGGTTTACCAGAGGTCGGATCCATGCTGATGATATCCCCGGGATGGTCCGCTTGTTCCGCTGGTTTCACGACTTCACCTTCATGCGGGTTGCGATCGTTGATTGGACGGCGGCGGATAAAGAGATCGATAATCTCACCGAGCTCGCGGATCAGCTCCACGCAGAGACCTTTTCAGACCAGCCAAATCCGTTAACGGTGCGGCGGGTCCTCGAGGAAATCGAAGCCTGCGACTCGCGTCTCACTCTTATCGAGAATCACTTCTCCTCGGCACTGGCGGAGGGTGATCGCTGGATCCGTGATTTGCTCAACTTGCTCACCGTGGGAACCAGCGCCCTTCTGCTGGTCTTGGGCATTGGGACTTCCCGGCACCTGCTCAGCAACGTGCGCCGCTCAGAGGAGAAATATCGTCGCCTTTTCGATTCCGCCAGTGACGCCATCCTGATTGTGGATTACGAGACAGGTATCGTCCTGGAAGCGAATGCACGGGGCGTCGATCTGTTCGGAATTCCGCCGGAGCGCCTGGCATTCATCCCGGAATCTTCTCTCTTTCCCCCTGGGGAAGGTCAGCACTACGCCAAAATCTTTCGGGCGGGGCTTTCTAGTGGTGAGTCGCACAGCGTTCAACTCAAAATCCGGAGGGCCGACGGGCGTTCCGTTGAAGTTGACGTCAGTGTTCGCCTCATCGAGCTCGATAGTCCGCGACGGCTTGTCATTCTCGCTGTCTTTCACGATAGCAGTGAACTCAAGCGTCTTAACCGTGCGCTTCTCGCACTCAGCCGCTGCAACCGGGAGCTGGTCCGCGCCGCGAACGAAGCGGAACTCCTCGAACGCGTTTGCCAGATCATCGTCAATACGGGCGGTTACCGCTTGACCTGGGTGGGATTCCCCGAGCAGGGCAAAACCAAGTCTGTTCGTGTTGCCGCGCAGTTCGGAGATACGGGTGGCTATCTTTCTTCCGCGCATTTGTTTTGGGCCGACAGACCGGAAGACCGCGGTCCCGTCGGAGCCGCGATCGGGACCGGCGAGATTTGCATCATTCACAACACCTTGAAGGACTCGCGCTTCGCATCCTGGGCTGGACGAGCCGCGGCGGAGAAGTTTTTATCCGTAATTGCCCTCCCTCTTTCGGATGACCTGGGGGTTATTGGCTGCTTGGCGATTTATTCAGAAGAAGAAGATGTCTTTGACGTTGAAGAAGTGACGCTACTCCGGGAACTCGCCACCAATCTTGCGTACGGCATTTCGACCCTGCGCATCCGTTCCGAACACGAACGCTCCGAGGGAGAAGTCTACTCGCTTGAAGAGCAGCTCCGGCAGGCGCAAAAAATGGAGTCGCTCGGCCGGCTTGCCGGCGGTGTCGCGCACGATTTCAACAATCTCCTGACCGTCATCCGCGGTTATGCGGAGTTGGCTCTTCCAACCAAACCGAGCGACGACGGTCTGCGCCGCAAACTAACGGAAATCATGAAGGGCTCGGACCGCGCGCAAGCCCTGGTAAGCCAATTGCTGGCTTTCAGCCGTAAGCAGGTCCTCAAGCCTTCGGTCCTCGACCTTAACCATGTGGTTATAGAAATATCTAATCTGCTTCCCCGCCTCATTGGGGAGGACATTCACATCGACGTTCGGTCCGATCAACAACTCCGCCGGATCATGGCCGACCCCAATCAGCTGCAACAAGTCTTGCTGAATCTGGCGGTGAATGCGCGCGACGCGATGCCCGCGGGAGGAACACTATGCTTCCAAACGGAAAATGCAGCCCTGCCGGTCGCCTCGAAATTTGACAAAATCACCGAAGGCGTTCTGTTGACGGTTAGCGATACCGGAAGCGGCATCCCGCCGGAACTCCTGGCGCGGATTTTTGAGCCGTTCTTCACAACCAAGGAACGTGGCAAAGGAACCGGGCTTGGACTGGCGATGGTTTACGGAACGGTTTCACGGAGCGGCGGACAAATCGAAGTCGATTCGGCGCCGGGCAAAGGCACGACGTTCAAGATTTACTTTCCGGCGACAGATGAACTCATGTCTCCTTGCCCGATAGAGAACCGGATTCTGCCGCGAATACCGGCGCATGGCACCATTCTATTGGTCGAAGACGAGCCCAGCCTGAGGGAACTTATCTCCGATTACCTCGGCATCGCCGGATTTACCGTGATCACGGCCACGAATGGCGCAGACGGCCTAGCCAAAGCCAAATCGCATAAGGGCCCCATTCATCTTGTGATTAGCGATGTCATTATGCCGGTTATGGGGGGGGCGAGAGATGGCCGATCAACTGAAGCTCTCTCATCCGGCTACTCCGATTCTATTTATGTCCGGTTATATGGACGATGCCGCCGCTCGGCGCGGCGTTTCCGAACATCGCGACCACTACCTCGAGAAACCATTCGAACTGAACTCCCTTGCCCGCAAAGTCGGCGAAGTTCTCAACTCCAACTCGTAAAATCACCGGCACCTCCCCCCCTGAACAATGCCAGGAAACCGGCACTAGAAAGTATCGTGCCGGCCAGCTCACCTCTCGCTACATGGCTGCGCCAAACGTATCTACAGCTTGAACAATTCGCGCATGCGTTTAATCTGCGAGCGGCTCACGGGAATTTCGGTTTGCCTTCTGTCGTTCATTTTCAGCATGTAGGTGGAGTTGAACCACGGCACGACTTCCTTGATGTGGTGAATATTCACGAGGTACGAGCGGTGCGGCCTCCAAAAGGATTCCGAATCCAGCGCTCCATTCAGATCTTCGAGTGTGCGGTAATTCGACGTTCCCTCGGCATCCCGCGCCATCACCGAGATGATCCCATCCTGAATCGCAGCAAACACCAGGTCTTCCCCGTCCACCAGCAACAAGCGCTGCTGCGATTTCACCAGCAGCCTTACCGGAGGCGAGGAACTCTGTTTCCCGGCGCCAAGCTGGCTGACGAGCTGCTCCAGCCGCTCGGTGGCGGAAGTCTGCGTCTCCAGCATCTTTCGCGCCCGTGCAATGGCCTTGGCGATGCGCGCTTTGTCGAACGGCTTCAGAATGTAGTCCACGGCGTTCACATCGAAAGCCTGCACCGCATACTGGTCAAACGCCGTGGCAAACACCACGTGCGGCATTTTCATCTTCCGCTCCACGATCTTTTTCAACACGCCAAACCCATCCAGCCCGGGCATCTTCACGTCCAGAAACACTAGGTCCGGCGAGTGTTCCTTGATCAGCGACACCGCCTCCACGCCGTTCTTGCCCTGCCCGATCACATTGATCTCAGGGAAGCCCTTCAGCAGGAACGCCAGTTCATCTCGCGCCGGCTTCTCGTCATCCACAATGATGGTGTTTATGGACATCAACTAGGGCAGGCCGCAGCCCGGCCCCCTCCACGGAAATCCCAAGCGCTGAGTATAGGCGTACCTCATCTCCGCAAGCAAACAAGACTGGCGCTCGGCTGAAGGTGGCGAATCGCCCTTTTCTGGATATCATGGGCCGTGCGAATTTGAGCAAGGACGACAAACATGAAAAAATCCTCAGGTACACCACCCTTAGAGAAGGCCAGAGTCCTCAGCAGCATCACAGTTTATGAAGGCCCAATCTTCGGGATCCGCCGCGACAAGGTCATCGAGCCGAGCGGCGTCCGAGCGACGCGCGAAGTCATCACCCATCCAGGCTCCGTTGTGGTCCTCCCAGTTCTTGCCGACGGCCGAATCCTGCTCATTCAGCAATACCGGCATGCCACACGGCAGTATTTATGGGAGTTAGTCGCAGGCCGCATGGACCCCGGCGAAACTCCAAAAGCAGCCGCGGCCCGGGAACTTATCGAGGAAACGGGTTATCGCGCAAAGCGTTTTCGTATCTTCCTGGACATTTTTCCGACTCCCGGTTTCCTCGAAGAACGCATGTTCATCCTCCTTGCCGAAGGCTTGACCGCGGGCGAAGCAGAACCTGAAGAGGATGAGAAAATAATTTCCCGTCCCCATGATCGCAAGCAACTGGAGGAGATGATCCGCGGCGGGGAACTTCGTGACGCCAAGTCCATTGCCGGCATTCTCTTCTATTTCCGGTTCCTTTCTCCGCAAAAGCGATTTAGAAAATAGATTTTCTTTTATCGTTTCTGCGACTGGCATGAGCCTACTTTTTTTTAGTAGAGAAAGTCCATTCCTCTATTGACTGCTCATTCGATTCTGCTACACTCCGCGCCATTCGTATCTTTAACGGCGTTAGGCTGATTCGCCTGCTGCCGGGTCCCAAATTCCAAAGTCCCTGTCAGGAGGGCCAGCGAAGTGCAAGGAACGGTGAAGTGGTTTAACAACTCCAAGGGATACGGCTTCATCGGGCGCAATGACGGCCCAGACGTTTTCGTCCATTACTCCGCCATCGTCGGTGATGGTTATCGCACCTTGCAAGAAGGAGATCCCGTCGAATTCGAGGTTGTTCAGGGGCCGAAGGGTCCCCAAGCTGCCAACGTCTCAAAGGTCGGTGGCTGAATCAGTTAGCACTCATTTGGCCGGCAGACGCGCCCATCTGGCGGCCTTTTTTTTTAGGGGGCATGCCAGAACAAGCAAGGCAGTAATGGAATGGCCCGCCAGGGCCCGGCGGCCCAACAAGAAGCGATGCGGATGATTTCCGAGCCGCGGGCTCGGTGCCTTCCTGGCCTTCATTAATTTCCTCTTCCCGGGTTTATAATCGCTTCGCCATGGACAACAAACAGATCGCCCGCATCCTCCGTGAAACCGCGCAGCTTCTGGAGATCGACGGCGCCATCATCGGCCGATACCGCAGTTACGAGAAAGCCGCCGAACTGATCGACGGCCTGCCCGAATCCATCGAACAACTCGTGAAGGAACCAGAAAAGCTCAAAGAACTTCCAGGAATCGGCGACCGCATGGTCGAGCATCTGCAGGAAATCGTTAAGACCGGCGACTACGTGCTGCGCAGGAAGCTGCTCAAGAAATATCCGGCGTCGATTCTGGATCTGCTGCAGCTCCAGTCTCTGGGGCCTAAGAAGGTTGCCTTCCTGTGGTCCAACTTTAAAGCCGGCACCGTCGCCGACGTCGAGAGAATCGCAAAAGAGGGGAAGCTCCGGGACCTCCCCGGATTCGGCGAAAAAAGCGAACAAAATATTCTCAAAGCCGTGGAAGTCTTCAAGAAATCCAGTGGACGATTTCATATTCATACCGCCGAAGACGCGGTGGCCGCAGTTGTTTCACATATCAAGAAAGAAGGAAAAGCCATCCAATCCGTCACGTCAGCGGGCTCATTGCGCCGGGGCAAAGAGACCGTGGGCGATCTTGATCTACTTGTCACCCTTGCGGACGGCCACACGTCGCAAAAGCACGTGGACGCTCTTGCCAAGCACATCCTTGCATTTCCCGGCGTCGATCAAACACTGGCTCACGGAGAAAACAAGGTCAGCTTCACGCTGAAGAACGGTTTGCAAGTGGACGTCCGGCTGCTCGAAGTAGAGAACTTCGGCGCTGCCCTGCTTTATTTTACCGGCTCGAAAGAACACAACGTGGCCCTTCGTGGGCGTGCCAACGACATGGGACTCACCCTCAATGAATATGTTTTGGCCACCCTGAAGGGTGGAAAACGCGTGGCCGGGCGCACCGAAGAGGAGATCTATTCGAAACTGAAGCTGGACTTCATCCCGCCCGAGTTGCGCGAAAATACCGGCGAAATTGCCGCCGCCGAAAACCACAAGTTGCCAAATCTGATCACGCTGAAGGACATGAAGGGCGACCTGCAGATGCACACCACGGCAAGCGACGGCAAGCACTCCATTGAAGAAATGGCTGAAGCTGCGCGCGAACTCGGCCACCACTACATCGCCATCACCGACCATTCGAAAGCCGTCACGGTCGCCAATGGCCTGGACGAAAAGCGCCTAGCGGCACACATCAAGAAAATTCACTCCGCCAACGACACCGGTCTCGGTATTCGTGTTCTCGCGGGGTCAGAAGTGGACATCCTCAAGAACGGATCGCTCGATTACTCCGATGAAATCCTTGCCCAGCTCGACGTAGTGGTCTGCTCGGTCCACTCTTATTTCAATCTCGACCGCGCTGCCATGACCGAGCGCATGCTCGCGGCCATCGACAACCCTTACACGCAGATCATCGCTCACCCCACCGGACGCCTGCTGCTCCGCCGCGATCCCTTCGATTACGACATGGAAAAGGTTCTGGAGGCCTGCTCCAAACACGGCGTCGCCATGGAGTGCAACTCCTATCCCGACCGCCTCGACCTGAAGGACGTATATCTCCGCATGTGCAAGGAGCGTGGCGTCAAAGTGGTGATCTCAACCGACTCTCATAGCACCGCCAACCTTTCCTTTATCCGCCATGGCGTCACCATGGCCCGCCGAGGCTGGCTCGAGAAGAAGGATGTCATTAATACGCTACCCACGGCCGAGTTCTTGGACGCCCTTCGACCAAAGCCCGGGACTGCCCGGCCGGGAGGCCAAAATAGACGGGCGGCGAAGGGGACTTGACGTGCTAGCTTGAGGGAGGCTTTCCCGTCGGGGAACCTTTTGTCCCTGGGCATCGTATATCTGTACTGAAGGTCATCTTGTGGAGGCACTTGACATGAACACGCTTCCCCACCGCTCAGTCGCCGTCCGGCTGGGAATTGTCTGCGCGGCCTTATTGACTGCTTCCGCGGTCGCGGCTCGCGCCGAAGACGTCACCAAGTCTTTTGCTGTGTCTGGGCGCGCGCATGTACGTGTGGAAACCAATGACGGCAGCGTACGGGTCACCTCCGGTGACTCGAAGCAGGTGGAATTTCGCGTCGAATACCAAGGCTACGAATTGGGAAAAAACCTCCGCGTCGACTCTCGCCAAGACGGCGACAAGGTCGAGTTGACGGCCCGCGTCACCGCCCACTGGGGCCTTTCCTTCGGCCATAATTCGAGGCACCTTCACATTGAAGTCCGCATGCCTCGCGCTGCTGATCTCCAGGTGGAAACCGGCGACGGGTCCGTACAGACCGAATCCATCGATGGAACCGTAAACGTGCATACCGGCGATGGGTCGGTGAAAGCCAACTCGCTGAATGGCACGATTGACCTCCACACCAACGATGGCAGCATTACCGTGGAGAACCTCAAAGGCGACATGCGCCTCCGCACGGGAGATGGCTCCATCGAGGCCCGCGACTTGGATGGCAAGGTCGAAGCCGACTCGGGCGATGGCCATATCCGCATGGCCGGCCGTTTCGATGCGCTCAACGTCAAGACGGGCGACGGCAGCGTGGACACCCGCGTTCTGCCAGGTTCCAAGATGGCTTCGAGCTGGACGATTCGCACGGGTGATGGCAGCGTTGACCTCGTGCTCCCGTCCGATTTCCAGACCAATATTGACGCCAGCACCGGGGACGGCCACATTAGCCTGGGCATTCCCGTCACCATGGAAGGGACTTTCAGCAACTCTCAGATTCACGGCAAGATGAACGGTGGCGGCCAGCCTCTGACCATCCACACCGGTGACGGTTCGATCCGACTGAGCACGAGCTAAGCCTTTCCGAGAATCGCTTGGCCTTAACAAGTTCCAGTACTGATTGCTTGTCAACCGACACCCACTAGCGTTCCGTTTTTGACTACTTCTCTTCACACCCTCCATTGTAACCCCTTGAAAACAAACGACGTATTTTTGGCGTCCCGCTTGCAATTCCCTCCTCTAAGTCCTCAGGAGCCTCCCGTGATCGTTTTCGTTCTTCTGGCCGCCCTTATCGTTCTGGTCGCGGTCACGTTTATTAGTTCCATCGATTTCCTTAACGGCCGTCGCCACTAATTCTTGTTTACCGAGAGTAGTTACCAGGTTCCGATTGACGGTCACCCTAGGCTAGAATCTAGAGGAACCCTTCCCGCGGGTGGCCTTGGTAACGCATCGTAACGCATAATCACTTCCTCGATATGCACGGCGCCGACAGCCAGGAAAATTCAGTGCCCTCAACATGCCCACGGCGCGCACATGCTTGGATGATTCTCTTTCTCCTGTACACGCAGATCGCAGTGCTTCTGACGGGCTACAGATATCTCGATGTTCTCCTTCTCCTTCTCCTTCTCCTTCTCCTTCTCCTTCTCCTTCTCATCTTTCGCTTCGCCAGAATCTACCTCTATGAGCGCAAAGGCTGGCTGCGGCTGGGTCTCTTCCATCTCGCCGCAGCGGTTCTTTTTTCCTCGGCCCACACCACGATGATGGCCATCAGCCGTCACTTCCTCGCGCCGCTCATTGGGTCTCGGTCCGTACGACTACGGCATCATGACTTACCGCTATCCCATGGAGTTTTCGAACGACCTTATTGGTTTCACCGTCATCGTGGGTCTGTATTCTTTCTACCAACGCTTGCGGATTGCTCAGGCGCAGCAACTTGCCGCCGCTGAACTTCAGACCAAGCTGGTGCAGGCACAATTGGAAAACCTGCGCCTGCAGCTACAGCCGCACTTTCTTTTCAATACGCTGAACACGATTTCTTCGGTGATGTACGAGGACGTACGGCTGGCGGACGCCATGATCGCGCAGCTCAGCGACCTGCTGCGACTCACGCTGCAGGCTTCGCGCGCGCATGAGATACCCCTTGGCGAAGAACTGGAAATCACGCGGCCTTTATCTCGACCTGATACAAAAGCGATTCGAAAACAAGTTGTGCGTCACCTATTCCATCGATCCGTCCTTGAATAGTTCGCTTGTGCCGCAACTCATCCTGCAGCCGCTGCTGGAGAATTCGCTTCGGCATGGAATGAAATCCGGCAGCAGCGCGATGGATCTGTTCATCGCAGCTCATCGCGAAAACGGCAGCCTGATCCTGCAGGTCTCTGACAGCGGCTCCGGTTTCGGCGAAATCGATCATTCGGGGGTGTTCGGCCGAGGGCTAGGGCTTTCGAATATTCGCGACCGCCTGGCGCATCTCTATGGCGACCGTCAGCAATTCTCGATCTCCAACCGGCGCAGCGGAGGCGCACAGGTGACGCTGAGCGTTCCCCTGCACACCTCGGCGCACATTCCCCAAGACTCCCAATGAGTTCGCCGTCGCAACTCCGCATCTTGATCGTTGACGACGAAGCGCCGGCGCGACGCAAGATTCTTCGCTTGCTCGGCGAGGAGTCCGCCGTAGAGATTGCCGGTGAGGCCGATAATGGCGAGGCGGCCATTGTCGCAATCAAGCAGCATCGTCCCGATCTGCTGTTCCTCGATGTGCAGATGCCGGGATTAGACGGCTTTGGCGTGATCCGATCACTCAACGCCGCCAAGATTCCTTTCGCAAGTCATCTTCGTCACGGCACACGATCGGTTTGCGCTTCGCGCCTTCGGGGTTCACGCTTTCGATTATCTGCTCAAGCCCGTCAGCGAAGAGCGCTTTCGCGAAGCTCTCTGCCGGGCCAGAGTCCACTACGAGCAAGCGGCGGACGGATTCACTTCTCGCCTGGGGGCCATGCTGGAGCAGTTGCAGCGCGAAGATCCCTGCCCGATCGCCTGCTCATCCAGGAAGATTCACGGGCCATCTTTGTTCCGGTCATGGACATCTCCTGGATCGCAGCCGATCGAAATTACGTGTTGCTGCACTGTGGCAAGAAAACGCACAGGGCGCAGTACCCTTGACGCGTTGCAAAACACCCTGGATCGGAAGCTGTTCGTGCGCATCAACCGGGGAACGCTAGTGCGGCTGGGGGCGGTGCGAGAACTACTTCCCTGGTTCCACGGAGAATACAAAGTCGTGCTGCACGACAACACCGAGCTCCGATGGTCGCGCCGTTACGTTTCGCAGCGTCCCGAGATCCTCAAGCTTCCCTGACTCTCCCGGGTCTTAGCCGCGTCGTGCCGGAACAGCGATGCCACGATGACCGGAACCTAAGGATCATAACCCCAAGAGCGGCTCGAAATCGCAATCCCTCCGTAACAGAGAATGCCCGTTGATTATGCCGAAGTCGGGGATCCAAAATCGCTAGTCTTAGTGCGGCCTCCCTGGTGGAAATTCACAATGGCCTGGCGATGCCATATTTATTTATGCCTGTCCGTCAATCCTGCGGTCAAATTGACATGTTAGCGCATCCGGCTCGTCCTGCGGCCAGGCCCGCTCATCCCAACTCCATTGCTTCCTTCCGGCTTCATGAGGTATCCCTTTATTCTATGACAAACCGATTCTACTACCACACCACTGCCGGTCTCTGCTTCACACTACTCGTCCTGGGCTTCATCTCACGCGCAGGCGCACAGGCGAAGCCAGAAGCCGGTTGGTCTAACTATGGCAACGGGAGAGGGGGCACGCGCTACTCCGCGGCATCGCAAATTGACCGCAGGAACGTGGGAAAACTGAAGCAGGCATGGACCTATCGCAGCGGTGCGCTGCCCCATGACCCGGAACTCGACAAGAAAGCCGCGTTTGAGGCTACCCCCATCCTTGTTGGTGGAAAGCTCTTCCTGAGCACTCCGTACGATCACGTGATCGCATTGAATCCAGAGACTGGAGCGAAGCTTTGGGAATTTGACCCTCAGCTTGAGCTCCCCTATGGCGCTTCAGAGGTGACGTCGCGCGGTGTCTCTGCCTGGCGAGCCCCGCGTGCCAAAGCCGGCCAGCAGTGCACGCTGCGTATCTTCATTGGCACCCTCGACGCACGACTGATCGCTTTGGACGGAGCCACCGGAAAGCCATGTTCCGACTTCGGATCGGATCGAAAGGTTGACCTCACGAGCGGCGTTAGACTGCGCGACCCAGGCGACTATCAAGTCACCTCCGCTCCTGCCATCTTCAAAGACCTGGTCATCACCGGCTCCTCGATGGGCGCCAATCGCGCGGTCACCGTGGAGCGCGGCATGGTTCGCGCCTTCGACGTTCGCACCGGCACTCTCCGCTGGACCTGGGATCCCATTGCGTCCCGGTCCTACCAGACCACGCCGCGGACTGTCTCGGTGGATGCCCAGCGCGACTTGATTTTCATCCCGACCGGCAGCGCCAGCCCCGATTATTACGGCGGCATCCGCAAGGGTGACAACCAATGGGCCAACTCCGTTGTGGCTCTCCGTGCCATCACGGGCGAATTTGTCTGGGGCTTCCAGGTGGTTCATCACGATCTGTGGGATTACGACGTTGCATCGCAACCCACGCTTTTCGCGTGGAAGGACGGTACGCCCGCCATCGCCATCACTACAAAAATGGGCCGGGTATTCGTCCTCAATCGCCTTACTGGTGCTCCGCTCCTCCCCGTAGAGGAACGCCCGGTGCTCAAATGCGATATCCCCGGTGAAGAATCCTGGCCGACGCAAGCGGAGTCCGCCATTTCTGTGGTTCCGGAAAAACTGAGGCCGGAAGACGCCTGGGGCATAAAACCGGAAGAGCGCCAGTGGTGCGCCGACAAGATCAAGGCGGCGCGTTCTGAAGGAATCTTCACCCCTCCGAGTCTTCAAGGCACGCTCGTTTTCCCCAGCAATGTCGGTGGTGTGAACTGGGGAAGCGCCGCGTACGATCCTCAGCACCATCTGCTTTTCATGGACACCAACCGCCTTCCCATTTTCGTGAAACTCATTCCCCGCGCTGAGTACGACGACGCCCGCAAGAACACAAGTGATTCCGACCGGCTCCACGGAGAGTTTGCGCGGCAGGTCGGCGCACCTTACGGCATGTTTCGCTCGCCGCTTCTTTCGCCGAGCGGACTTCCATGCAACGCACCGCCCTGGGGCACAGTCGCCGCAGTCGATTTGTTTTTGGGAGTAAAAGCCTGGGATGCCCCGCTGGGAAGCTGGATTCCGGGTAGGCACACGGGAACCATCACTCTCGGCGGGCCCATCGCGAGTGCGGGCGGCCTCGTTTTCAGTGCCGCTGCCATGGACAACTATCTGCGCGCTTTCGACTCCGAAACTGGCAAAGAGCTCTGGGAGTACGAGCTGCCGGCTGCGGCCAGGCCACACCCATGACCTACACGGTCGACGGCAAGCAATACCTGGTTATCGCTGCAGGCGGCCACGGCAAACTCGGCACGAAGCAAGGCGACTACGTAATTGCCTTCACCCTGCCCTGAAGGAATCGGAAGAGCGGAACGTGTTGAGCGTTCCTCCGTATCTAGAGATACCCAAAATGAAAATCACCGCTGATCAAGCACCCGTTCTCAACCATGAAAGACAATCCCTACTTGCGGATGGCATGCCCATCGTCCTGTTTCTCGCCTTCCTGAACTTCTTGTTGCACGTCTATTTCAACAATCGGTATGGTTACTTCCGCGACGAGTTCGACTACCTGGCTTGTGGGGACCATCTGGCTTGGGGCTATGTGGATCAACCTCCGGTGGTACCGTTCCTCATCAAGATCTCCCGGCTCTTGCTGGGTGACTCGCTTCGCAGTATTCGGATGGTTCCGGCGCTGGCAAGCTCGGCTGCGGTCATTTTGACGGCCATGATCACGCGAGAAATCGGTGGCCGGCGGTTCGCGATTGTGCTCTCCGCTTTGGCGTTCATCGCTGTACCCGTCTATCTCAACGACGGCAGCGTCATGACCACCAATTGCCTCGAGCCGCTGTTGTGGATGGGCTGCGTTTATTTCGCAATCCTGGCGATCAAGCGCGACGACCCGCGCTACTGGCTGTGGTTTGGCGTCGTCGCCGGTGTTGCTCTCGAAGAAAAATACTCGGTTGCCGTGCTCGGCTTTGGCATGGTGGTTGGACTGTTGCTGACAGAGCACCGCCGCGTTCTTACCGGGAAGTGGATCTGGCTCGGTGGAGCCATCGCCTTTCTGGTTTTTCTTCCAAACTTTCTATGGAATGTCCAGAATCACTGGCCCTTTGTGCAACTAATGCACAATATCAAGGCCGACGGCCGCGACGTGGTACTTTCACCCACGGCGTACTTCGCCCAGCAGATTCTAATCATTCACCCGCTCTTGGCACCCATGTGGATCACCGGCCTGCTGGCCTTTCTGTTCTCCGCCCGGTTGAAGCCTTACCGGTTTCTCGGCTGGTGTTATCTAGCCTCCTTCACCGTGTTCGTCGTTCTCAAGGGAAAAAACTACTATCTTGGGCCAATCTATCCGGCCTACCTGGCGGCCGGAGCGGTGGTGATCGAGAGTTACACCGCACGGTCGCGTCAAGTCTGGCTGAAGCCCATGCTCGTAGTGCTAGTTCTCGCCGGAGGAGCCTGGCTTGCCCCCGTGGTCATGCCCGTGCTCCCCGTTGATCAATTCATTTCCTACATGGATCACCTACCTTTCAAAGTGCCTCGCAGCGAGCACAGCCACATGCGCGCAATCCTCCCGCAGCACTTTGCCGATGAATTCGGATGGGACGAGATGGTCGCGACAGTGAATAAAGCGTACCGTCGGCTATCTCCCGAAGAACGGCCGGGCTGCGGCATCTTGGCGCAAAACTACGGGCAGGCGGGCGCCATCGACTTCCTGGGACGTCGCTACGGGTTGCCTCCAGCCCTCAGCGGTCATCAAACCTATTTTCTGTGGGGGCCGCGCGGATACTCGGGGAATTGTCTGATCGTGCTCGACGATTCCAGAGAAACACTGGAGGGCTATTTCGAACACGTCGAATACGTGGGCAAGTCTACCGACAACCCCTACGCAATGGAGCGCGAGATCCCGGTCTTCATTTGCCGTGGCGCAAGATTCGGGACGCTGGCCGATATTTGGCCGCGGTTGAAGAAATGGCGCTAGCCATCCTCGCCTAACGCGCGCGTCGTGAGGTCGCCCGTTCACCTAGCCCAAAACGAAGTACCGCGTGCGCCGCCCGCAGCAGGAGTGTGCCTGCTTCTTGATATACAATCGTGACCGGAAAAAATGGCTAAAAGCCGATCCCACGGCGGTGGCTTGCGTCTCATCGCCGCCTTCAAACTCTTAAAAGGCCTGGCGCTGCTTGCGCTGGGAATCGGCGCGCTTAAACTTCTTCACAAGGACGTCGCGGCGGTCGTCGAGCACTGGATCAACATTTTCCAGGTTGATCCCCGCAGTCACTACATTCAGCTGCTTCTCGCCAAGTTGTCGATCGTGGACGACCGCCGATTGAAAGAACTCAGCGTAGGTACGTTTATTTATTCAGCCATTTTTCTCGCCGAAGGCGTTGGCCTGGCACTGGGCAAGCGCTGGGCCGAATATCTCACCATCGTTACGACTGCCTCTTTGCTCCCGCTCGAAGTCTATGAACTCGTCAAACACGTCGGCATTGGCAAAGGCGTCGCCCTGGCGATCAATCTTGCCGTGGTTGCCTATCTGATCTTGGAACTGCGCCGCTATCCAAAGCGGCCCTGACGGCTCCACCTTCCGTTCGCTTCCAACGCACAGCTCGACTATTTGAGTGCCCAGCTCGAAAAACATCAAAGCACAGATCTACCCGGAGCAGCATTGATCGCCGTTCGGCTACGCGCCGCCCAAGTCCACGAACGAGTGCTTTGGCTCGGCGGCCACACTATGGAATCGTCAGGGTGTTCCCTTCGCGCACCGCAGTGGCGCTTTCCTTGCCTTGATGGCGATAAACAACGATTAGAGTTTTGCCCGCGCCTATGGCTGGATCTCCACCCAAAGCGCTATTGGTCACCACGAAACTCAGCACGCCGTCGCGAATTCTGTTCTGAAGGACATCCGTCACGTTGAAGGTCCTGCCCTGTACGCCGTAATAACCGCGGATGATCCTGAGGCCATTCCATTCATCATGATCGCGGCCGCCGTAATTCGCGGTGTGGTCGTCCCTATCATCATGATCGCGACCGCCGTAATTCGCGGGGCGCTCGTCCCGATCATCGCGGCGAACATTGAACACACGGACTTCAACGAAGCCGCCCTCGTTGTAGTTGAATTCGCGTTCCTCATTCCTGCGATTTCTTGCGAGTATGTGGAGTGACTTGTCTTTCCCAATGGCTGGATCCCCGCCCATGGTTTGGTTGCTCACCGCGACTCTGCCATTTACGCCGCCGCGTCCAATGAGGTCTTTGAGAATATCGGTGACCTCATTGCGCTGATTCTTGAAGCCATAGTCAGCGCGCGTGATCTGCCAGCCTTCCTCCTGGGCACCCACGCCGGCGCTGAAAAGGGTGGTGCCAATGGCGATGGCCATCATCGAGAAGACGAGTACCCCATATCGATTTGTGGACTTCATGCGAGACTCCTTCAGGGCGCAAGCCCTCTTCCATCACTTCTCTCACTTTAACTCTGGTGTCGGCTCCTGGTAATCCCAATCGAGACGCTATTGTCCTGAACGTCTACACCAGCCCCATGGCTTATTTACGGAACGGACCTCCGGTTCAATGACCGTAACACTGCGATTTTTTCCGCGCCGATTTGCAAATCCGGAGGTCTTCCCTCATCATTACTGGCTTGTTTGCGGACGCGACACGGTTCCGTCCGGCAATTCTTGTTCTATGTTCATTTTTTCCGACGATCGCATGGTAATCGTTCAATAATAAGGAGCGGCATGGAAAAGCCTTCCAAAATCGCGCCCGCCAAGGGAAAACTGGGAGTCCTGCTTCCGGGCATGGGCGCCGTCAGCACGACCTTCATGGCCGGAGTCGAGCTGGTCCGCAAAGGCAAGTTGCAGCCCGTGGGATCGCTCACGCAGATGGGCACCCTTCGACTGGGTAAGCGCACGGACGCACGTTCGCCGCTGATCAAGAAATTCGTCCCTCTTGCGGAACTGAAGGATCTGACCTTTGGCGGCTGGGATATTTTCAAGGACAACGCTTACCAGTCTGCGGCGAATGCAGGTGTCCTGAACCCGCTGGACTTGGAAAAGGTGAAGTCTTTTCTTTCTACCATCAAGCCGATGAAGGCAGCGTTCGACCACGATTTCGTGAAGCTGATCGACGGGCCCAACATCAAGAAAGGCAAGAACAAGTACGAGCTGGCGTTGCAGATCAAGGAAGACATCGCCAACTTCCGCAAGACTTCGCGCGCTTCGCGGCTGGTGACTTGCTGGTGCGCTTCGACGGAATCCTTCGTCAAGCCCGAAGACGTGCACTCTACGCCGGAAAAATTCATCGAGGCGATGAAGTCCAATCACCCGACGATCGCGCCATCGATGCTGTACGCCTGGGCCTCCGTGACCAGCGGCGTGCCTTTCGCAAACGGCGCGCCCAACCTGACCGTGGACATCCCCGCGATTCAGAAGCTCGCGCACGACAATAACGTGGCCATCTGCGGAAAGGATTTCAAGACTGGTCAGACATTGATGAAAACCATTCTCGCGCCGGGCTTCAAGGCACGCATGCTGGGGCTAGAAGGCTGGTTCTCCACCAACATTCTCGGCAACCGTGACGGCGAAGTTCTGGAGGACCCGGGCTCCTTCAAGACCAAGGAAGAGTCTAAGCTCAGCGTTCTGGAATATATCCTCCAGCCGCAGTTGTACCCGCAGCTCTACGGCAAGATGTGCCACAAGGTGCGCATCAATTACTACCCGCCGCGCGGTGACAACAAAGAGGGCTGGGATAGCATCGACATCTTTGGATGGCTCGGCTATCCGATGCAAATCAAAGTGGACTTCCTCTGCCGCGATTCCATTCTGGCCGCCCCGATCGTGCTTGATCTCGTGCTTTTCCTCGACCTGGCGCAGCGCGCGGGAATGCGCGGCATTCAAGAGTGGCTCAGCTTTTATTTCAAGTCGCCGATGACCGCGCCGGGACTGTACCCGGAGCACGATCTCTTCATTCAGTCCATGAAGTTGAAGAACACGCTTCGCTGGATGAAGGGCGAGGACCTCATTACACACCTCGGGCAGGAGTATTACGATTAGTCCGGGTTAGGCGCCGTGGACTTGCGCCGACTTTGCGTCCACGGCGTCGAGCACGCGGGTGGAATAAACCAGCGCTGCGCCGGCGTTCATGCCGACAGCAACTCCAAGCGCTTCGGCGATCTCTTCTTTCTTGGCGCCCGCTTTCAGCGCCGCGTCGGTGTGCACCACAATGCAACCGTCGCAGCGAGTGGTAACGGCCACAGCGAGGGAGATCAACTGGCGCGTCTTTTCATCGAGATGATTCGTCTTCGACCCGGCAGCAGACAGCATCTGGTAGCCCCGAACAGTGTCCGGCGAGAGCTTCATAAGGTCGCCGATTCGTGCACCGATTTCCTTGTGGTACTGGTTCCAGTCCATCATCATGGGTTTCTCTCCTCTATTGTGAAATCGGAATCGGCCCGTGTCGGGTCGGGTCCCGGGAATGCCATTCATCAAAACCAATCACGCGCAGGAACACCCTTTGAGGAGTTAGAGCCCTGGCAGCAACCGCCGGCCGTACGGCTACATTAACTCTTCGACGAACGAGCGAGCCGCGTCGGTAGGGACGCGCAGGCCGCGATGGATCAGCGGGCCATCGTCCAGGACCGGCTCGGCGCCGTGCAAGGTAGGCACGTCGGTGCGCTCGAAGAATTTCCCGATGGGGATCTCGTCCCCCCAGAGAAGTGATTTCTCCATGGCGGTCAACCAGTTGGTAGGGTCATGAGCGGAGTCGTCTTCGAGCTTCTTCACGCGCGGACGAAACCACTGATAGGTATTGTCGTGATTATACGTGACGCAGGGACTGAAGACGTCCAGGAACGAGAAGCCAGGATGCTCGATACCTTGCTTGATTAGTTCCGTGAGGTGCTTCTGCTCGCCGCTGTAAGCGCGGGCAACGAACGTGGCGCCTGCGGCTAGAGCCAGGGAAATGGGATTAATCGGTGCTTCGATGTTGCCGAAGGGCATGCTTTTCGTCTTCATGCCAACGCGGCTTGTCGGAGAGGTCTGGCCGGTGGTCAGGCCGTAAATCTGGTTGTCCATGACCACGTAAAGCAGGTCCACATTGCGGCGCATTGAATGGACGAAGTGATTACCGCCAATGCCGAATCCGTCACCGTCCCCGCCTGTCACCAGTACAGTGAGTCCGTGATTGGCGAGCTTTAGACCGGTAGCCACCGCCAGAGCCCGGCCGTGCAGAGTGTGCATGCCATAGGTATTCATATAGCCGGGGAAGTTGGAGGAGCAGCCGATACCGCTTATCGTGACCACGTTGTGGTTCGGTATCTGCAACTCGATCAGGGCCTTTTGAACGGCAGCGAGCACCCCGAAGTCGCCGCAACCGGGGCACCAGTCGGGGTCGACTCTGCCTTTCATATCGGCCATGGTAAGTTGATTCGCACGCTGTACGCCTACGGCCATGTGCATCTCCTCCTCAGACCATAATCTCGTGCATGGGAACGGAAAGGTGCGTCTTGCCGACGAGTTGTTCCTTCACGGCTTCCACGATGTGGTGCGGCATGAAGGGTTCGCCATCGTATTTGCGAATATGACCGTCCGGGACGAAGCTGGTTTCGCTCCGCAAGTAGCGCGCAAATTGCCCGCTGTAATTGTTCTCCACTACGATGCTGTGCCGCGAGCCTCTTAGAATCTCGAGAATGGCCTCGCCGTGAAGTGGCACGAGCCAGCGGATCTGGAGCTGATTGGCAGAAATTCCTTGGTTATTGAGGATCTCACAAGATTCCTCAATCACCCCTTTCGTCGACCCCCAGCCGATCAAGGTCACATCGGCATTACGGGGACCCATCAGCGCGGGAGCCGGAACGGCAGCCTCGATGCCAGTCACCTTGCGCATGCGTTTTTCCATCATTGCGCGACGCTGGACCGGATTGGTGAACTCGTCGCTGATCAACACGCCGTCTTCCATGTGTTCGTCAGTAGCGACCGTGTGAATGTGGCCAGGCACGCCCGGGATCGCCCGTGGTGAAATGCCACTCGCGGTGATCTTGTAGCGTTTGTAATCCCCGTTCGTGCCGACGTCGGAGGCAGCTCCATTGGTTGTGATGAGCTCTCCGCGATCGATTGGCGGGCTGAAATCCAGTTCCTTGGGTTCTACGCTCAGCCTGCCTTCTGAAAGCAGCAGATCGCAAAGGACCAGGCCCGGGCACTGGAAGCGGTCGGCAATGTTAAATATCTCGGGGATGAGCTTGAAGCAGTCGCCGATGTCCAGCGGAGCGGCGATCACCCTGGGATAGTCGCCAAAAGCGGCCCCCAGCATTTGCCACAGGTCGCCCTGCTCGGTCTTGGTAGGAACGCCGGTGGACGGGCCGGCCCGCTGGCAATTGATGACCACCACGGGCGTTTCGATCATGGCGGACATGCCCAGACCCTCGCTCATCAAAGCGAAGCCGCCACCTGAGGTAGCGCACATGGCGCGGACGCCGGCATGGGCTGCGCCGATGGCCATATTGATAACGCCGATCTCGTCCTCCACCTGCCGGACCATTATGCCGGCTTTGCGCGCATGCGCCGCCATCCAGTGTAGAACGCCAGTCGAAGGACTCATCGGATAGGCGCAATAGAATTTTACTCCCGCTGCGGCGCCGCCCATGGCCATCGCAACATTGCCGCTCAGGATCGCGTAACGGTGTTCAGTTTTGGGGAGCGCATTCGGGAAGGCGGTGAAGTGCGCGGCCGCATAATCGTAGCCAGCACGCGCGACACCGATGTTTTCGGCCACCACGGCATCGCCTTTTTTCTTGAACTGTTCCCGGAGGACTTCCTCTAACGCGGAGAAACCGATGCCCATCATGTGCAGGCCGGCACCGATTGCGAGCGTGTTCTGCGCGACTTTGTTTCGTGTGATATCGGCCAACACGGAAACGGGAAGAGGGCAGAGCTGCACGCCGTCAGCGGGGGAGCCCGGCTTGACCGTGTCGGCATTGTAGATACAGGCAGCGCCGGCAGTGAGCAGCTTCAAGTGACGGTCCATGCTGTCTTGGTTGAGAGGAATGAGCAGGTCGGTCCCGTCACCCATGTTGGTGACCTTTCCCGGGCCCGTACGAATGGTCAGAAAAGTATGGCCGCCGCGAATGATGGATTGATAGGCGTTGTAGGCATTCAGGTGAAGGCCCCGCCGGCTGAAGATCTTCGCGAAAATGTCTCCCGGCGTAGCAACACCTTGACCGGCCGCGCCTCCGATACCGACAGCGAAGGTCTGCTGCATAACACCCTCCCCCAGCAGGGACCGGCGCAGCAGAGACTTCTGAAAACTCAGAACTGCCGGCGGCCCGTAATCGGCTCTAACATTCTGGGCCCATCGGCGCGTCCCAAAATCCTCTCAACCGCGCTGGACGAACTCAGATCAAGTTTCCTGGCCTGAGCGACAAACGGCTTACCGAATTTGCTCCCGTAGGACGGCCACGAGTATACAACCCGTGCCCATGCAAAACAACGGAAGCCGCACGGGTCGTCCCTGAAAATATCGACTGCCCGCCCCGTGACAAGAGACTTTCTCTAGAGCGCCCTCTCTGGAGACCGCTAAGCCACTACCATCGAGTGCGATTATACTCTCCACCTGAGTGAGTGTGATATCTTCTCCAGTTCAGTCGAGGCGGTTGAGTTATGACGTGGTTGTAGCGGCGCGGTACACCCCTTACCTCGTACGCCGGTAGAGCGTCGAGCTTATTCCAAGGAGCCGTGTTCATGAAGAGTTCTTATAACGGGAAGGCTGTTCCCTCCGATGGCCAGCCGATAGGTTACCGCAGCGGCGAGCTGCAAGTGCCCGACGCGCCAGTTATTCCGTTCATCGAGGGGGATGGGACGGGACGGGACATCTGGAAGGCGTCACGGCGGGTGTTCGACGCGGCGGTGGAGCACGCGTACGGCGGGAAGCGGCGCGTGGCGTGGTTCGAAGTATTCGCTGGCGAGAAGGCCTTCAAAGCCTTCCATGAGTGGCTTCCGGGCGATACCGTAGATGCCATTCGGGATTTTCGCGTGGCCATCAAGGGGCCGCTGACGACTCCCGTAGGCGGGGGCATTCGTTCGCTGAACGTGGCGCTGCGGCAGATTCTGGATCTGTATTCCTGCGAGCGGCCGGTCCGTTATTTTACGGGCGTGCCTTCCCC
The DNA here is from genome assembly GCA_001919715.1 of Acidobacteria bacterium 13_1_20CM_58_21. GTDB lineage: Bacteria > Acidobacteriota > Terriglobia > Acidiferrales > UBA7541 > Acidiferrum. Next base: position 23,487 of record MNIJ01000032.1, on the reverse strand, counting down.
GGTGCGCGAACCGGAAAAAATGAACGTATTTATCTTCCGGGAGAATACCGAGGACGTGTACATCGGGATCGAGTGGAAATCCGGTTCGCCAGAAGTCAAGAAGCTGCTGGAATTTCTGAACAACGAGATGCTGAAGGATGGGAAGAAGCAGATACGCTGGGATTCCGGAGTGGGCATCAAGCCCATTTCTCCCACGGGGACGAAAAGGCTGGTTCGGCGCGCCATCAAGTACGCACTCGCAAACAAGCGGAAGAGCGTGACGCTGGTGCACAAAGGGAACATCCAGAAATTTACCGAAGGCGCATTCCGAGATTGGGGCTATGAATTGGCGCGCGAAGAGTTCCGCGCGCAGACGATCACCGAGCGCGAAAGCTGGGTTGTCGATAATCTCGACAAGAATTCTGCGCTTAGCGTGGAGCAGAACGCGGCGATGATCGAGCCGGGACTGGAACAGGCCACGGATGCGTTCCAGAAAACAGTCTACGCCGAAGTGCAGGAGACGCTCGACTCGATTTATGCGACGCATGGCAAGGGACAGTGGAAGCAAAAACTGATGATCAATGACCGCATCGCCGATTCCGTGTTTCAGCAAGTGTTGATGCGCGCGGATGAATACAGCGTATTGGCGACTTCCAATTTGAACGGAGACTATCTGTCGGATGCCTGCGCGGCGCAGGTGGGCGGACTCGGCATGGCGCCGGGCTCAAACATCGGCGATGGATTTGGCGTCTTTGAAGCCACGCACGGCACCGCGCCAAAGTATGCGGACAAGGATGTGATCAATCCCAGCTCGGTAATGCTTTCGGGCGCCATGATGTTTGAGTTCTTGGGGTGGAAGGAAGTGGCCACTCTGATCGAGGATGGCATCGCGCGCACGATTCAGCAGAAGCGCGTCACGTACGACCTTGAGCGGCTGATGCCCGGTGCGACGAAGGTCGGCACGTCGGCTTTTGCGTCGTCCATCATTGAAAATATGAAGAGGGCTGGTGTGCCCCGCCAGTTAGAAAAAATATCCTAACGCGGAGAGCGCAGAGGATTCGCCGAGTAGAAATTCTGCTGGGGGACAAGGAGCGGCATGAGCAGGAAAAAGGTGACCGTAGTGGGGGGCGGTTTTGTGGGATCGACCACCGCGCAGCGGATCGTGGATCGGGAGCTGGCCGACGTGGTGCTGACCGACATTTTGGACGGGCCGCCCACGGGCAAAGCCCTGGATATGATGGAATCCGGGCCGATCACGCGGGCGGATTCTCGTGCCACCGGCGTTTCCACGACGAGCGGTGATTATTCCGCGACGGCTGGGAGTGACGTGGTGGTGATCACCGCAGGATTCCCCCGCAAGCCGGGAATGAGCCGGGACGATTTGCTGAAGGCCAACTACGAAGTGGTGAAAGCCGTCGTCGAGCAGATCGTGAAACACTCGCCGAACTGCATCATCATTGTCGTGACGAATCCGCTGGATGCCATGGCGCAGGCGGCGCTCAGGGTCAGCGGTTTCCCGAAAAACCGCGTGCTCGGAATGGCGGGCGTGTTGGACTCAGCGCGCATGAGCACGTTCGTGGCCATGGAATGCAAGGTCAGCGTGGAAAACGTGCACTCGTTTGTACTGGGCGGTCATGGAGACGACATGGTGCCGCTGCCGCGGTACTCGACGGTGGCGGGAATTCCCCTCCCCGATCTTTTGCCAAAGGAGCGCATCGACGCCATCGTGGATCGCACACGCAAAGGCGGCGCTGAGATCGTGAATTTGCTGAAGACCGGCTCGGCGTACTACGCACCATCGGCTGCGGCGGTCGAGATGGTGGAAGCGATTCTGAAGGACAAGAAGAAGATTCTACCCTGCGCCGCGTATCTTGACGGAGAGTATGGGGTCAAAGGACTGTTTGTCGGCGTGCCAGTGAAACTGGGTGCCAAGGGCATTGAGGAGATCATTCAAATCAAGCTGACGGCGGAAGAAAACACGGCGTTGCAGAAGTCGTCGCTGTCGGTGCGAGAGTTGGTGACGATGCTGGGGCTGTAATTTCGGAGAAGAGATTTAACAGCGAGGGCACAGAGTTTCGGAGCCGTGATCGCAGGGAAGACCATGATCAAACGCTGTATGAGGCTGCTTGTGAGTCTTATGCCACTTCTGGTGGTCCCTTTCGCGCAAAGCACAAATGGCAATGGAACTCCCATTCGGGTGGCGATCGTCAAGATGCCCTATGTGGGTGAACGCAATGTGCCAGATGTTTCTCGTGGACCTGACTACCTGGAACAAGGCGGAATTCTGAAGCTGCTTGAAGACCACGGTGTCCAGACAAAACAAGTCTCCACGGTGGCGTTGACCGCCGACGAGGAAAAGGCCTACGGCTCTTGGAACCACCTGGCGCTGGCCAGCGGCGATCTTGCGAAGTTGGTCTCCGAAGAGCGGCGCAGCGGATCTCTTCCCGTCGGACTCCTCGCCAACTGCAACGGCATTCTTGGAATGCTCAGCGGGCTGCAACATTCCGGACCCACCGCACGACCTCTGCGCGTCGCGATGGTCTTTATCGATGCCCACGGCGATTTCAACACTCCCGAAACTACGCTGAGCGGCATGCTGGGAGGGATGCCCGTGGCCATCGCCGCCGGGCAATGCCTCACGCGGATGCGGCTCAAGGCCGGTCTGGAGCCCGCCGTGCCGACGCGCCACATCGTCGAGATGTGCGTGCGCGACACCGACCCGCTCGAGCAGGAGCTTCTCGACCGCTCCGACATTCAGCAACTCACACTGGAGGACGTGCGCACGCGCTCGGCGAACTTGCACCGCGAGATGAAGCGGCTCTCGGAAACAACAGATGTGATTTACATCCACATCGACATGGACGCACTCGATCCACGCGAAGTGCCTGGCCATCCGCTCGCTGTTCCCGGAGGGCCGACAAGTATCGAGTTGGCTGCTGCTTTGACGGAAATGTTCAAGTACGAAAAGGTGGCCGCCCTCGGTGTGGCCTCAACACCATTCGATGACCGAGATAAAGCCGGCCTCTCGCGGCAAGCGGCGTACAATTTGATTCTGGGAGCAGTGCAAGGTGTGCAGCAGCGGAAAAACGAATAAGGGACACACGCGTCCAAGCCGTCAGTGGGCTTCTACTCCTGCACTTATAAGGTGTTTGATCTAAATCATCGATGTTTGTCGCACCGCTGAATCTCTTCGATTCCTGCCCCAGAAATGCTCGCGGCGTTCGGTAATTTCGTGTGACGCCACGCGGCCCACAATCAACAGAGCCGGAGCCGGAAGTCTTTCTTCGCTGGCGAGGCGGACGACACTCGACCAGCGCACTTGCTGTTGAGAACCCGTTGCATGGGAGACGATCACGCACGGAAGGTCCGCCGGAAGTCCACCTCCGAGCAAACGTTCTGAAACCTCGGCATAATCCGCACCGGGCATGTATAGAACCAGCGTGGTTGTGCTGGTGACGCAGCCCCAATCCATCGCGCTGCCGTCGGTTCCGCGCGAGAACGTAGTCATGAGAATCTGCGAGGCCACCCGGCGATCGGTGAGTGAAATTCCCGCCGCAGCCGTAGCCCCCAATGCAGCGCTGATGCCCGGAACGATTTCGTAATCAATTCCACACTTACGAAGGGCGTCTATTTCTTCCCCAGCGCGGCCAAAGATCGAAGGGTCTCCGCCTTTCAGGCGGACAACACCTGGGCCTGTCCGGCCATAGGAAACCAGGAGGGCGTTGATTTCATCCTGCGTAAGAAGTTTCTGACCGGCGCGCTTGCCCACGTTGATGAGCTCGGCGGCCGGAGAAATCATTGCCAAAACAGCATCGCTGACGAGCGCATCGTGCAGGACAACGTTGGCGACGGCGAGCAGTCGCGCCGCCTTCAAGGTGAGCAACTCCGGATCGCCCGGTCCCGCCCCAATAAGATAAACCTTGCCCCTCATGCCACGCACTCGCCGCGGCCCAACTTCAGGGAATACCTTTCCGTGTCGCCCCAGTCCAGGAAGAGATCCGCGGTAGCCGAGGTCACCTCTGCCAAAGGCGCGAGCCGGTCCTTGATGGTCCTATCAGGCGTGCGCGACACCCAGGCGGTAAACGATTCAGCCAGTTGGCGGTCCGCTTGATAGAAAGCCAGGAGTTCGCGAATGATCCGCGGGATGGGCCGCACAGGCACGGCCATGATTTGACGGCCAAAGCGCACACCATCGGCATTCACTTTGCCGCCAAGCAGCAGCTGATAGTAAGGAGCCTGCTGCTCACCAATCTTCCTGGCGTTGCCGTAGAATCCGATGTCGGCAATGTGATGATGCCCGCAGGAATTGGGGCAGCCACTGATCTTGATGCGTAGCTTTTGGATTTCGGGATCGCTGTAGCCCTCCAACTCGCGCGAAAGCACGTCGGCCAATGTAAGAGATCGCGTGATTCCCAAATTGCACGTGGTCGCCCCCGGGCAGCCGGTCACGTCGGAGATGGTGCGCGCTCCGGGCGTGACTAGGTCCAATGCGAGAAGCCCCTCGTAGGTCGCGCGCACACGGTCAAACGGAACCCACGGAATGACGAGATCCTGGTTGACGGCAATTCTCACGCCGGTAAGGTCGTTTTTTTCCAGAACCTCGGCCAGGCCGCGCATTTGATTGCTGTGCAGCGTACCCGCGGGAAGTTTGACCCACACGGCTCCGAATCCGGCCTGGCGTTGGGACATCAGATTGTACTCGGCCCAGCGATCGTATTCCGGATCGCTTTGCGGTTCAGCCTCCGCGAAAGATAAAGGCGTCGGCGCGATGGCGACCAGCGACTGCTTGATAGGGGAAGGCACCCTAAACGCTTCTGCCGGAGCCTGCGAGACTTTGCGCTTCTCCGCCACCAGCCGGCGGAATTCTTCTATCCCTTTTGCGCGCAGGACGAATTTCAATCGCGCCATGAGTTTGTTCTTACGGTTCCCCGTTTCCGCGAAAACCCGTAGGACGGCCTCGATGGTGGGGAGCAGCTCTTCTTCCGGCAGGAAATCGGTGAGCACCGCGGCCTCCGTGGGCAAGCTACCCAGTCCGCCGCCGACGAGAACCTTGAAGCCGCGACGCGGCGTGCCGTTGCTGCCCCGCACTTGCGCAATGAGGCCCACGTCATGGATTCCGGCAACGGCACAATCGCCATCGTTTTCGCAACCCGAGAAAGCGATCTTGAACTTGCGTGGCAAGTCGTGAAAATCGGGATGGCGCAAGAGGTATCGTGAGACCCCCAAAGCGTAAGGGGTGACGTCGAACGCTTCGCCGGGGCAAATGCCGGCCATCGGGCAGGCCGTCACGTTGCGCACCGTGTTACCGCAAGCTTCGCGGGTGGTGAGGCCCGCGTCGGCCAGCAAGCGCATGGCCGCGCCCACGTTTTCGAGTTTCACGAAATGGAATTGAATGTTTTCGCGCGTGGTCAAGTGGCCACGCCCGGTCGAATATTCGTCGGCAATAACCGCCAAGATGCGAAGCTGCGCGGGCACGAGCACCCCCGCCGCAATCTTGACACGCAGCATCTGGAAGCCCGGCTGTCGTTGGCCGTAGGTACCGTGCTTCAAGCGAAAGGGGCGAAATTGTTCCGCTGTGATGGCGCCGCTCTGAAGCTCTCGGACGCGCTGTTCAAAACGGACGATCTCAGCTTCGATGGCGTCGCGACTGTGCCGTTCGTCGAGTTCGGTTGAGGCTGCTACACTCATAATCTTTGTCCTCAAAAATCCTCGATCCAAAACAAAAAGCCCACGCAACCAGGTCTCTGGCGCGTGGGCTTCGGAACTTCTTGATTACGTTACAACTAAGTCCGGAAACTCCTCTGGCCAGAGATGGGTGTCATGCGACACGCAGCGTTTTGCGCGCAGGGACAACACATCATCTGGCTACAGGTGATCATCAAACTAAAGGATACTTCCCCTGCCGAGCGCTTGTCAAACGGGTCGGCCCTACAAAAATTAGATACATCGCATTCAAAAAAGTAATCCTTGTCGGTCCAGAATTACTAGGGCTTGGGGGCCGGTCCAACTAGGGTGGCGGTCTTTATCGAATCAAGCTTGGGCCAGGCCTTGTCGAGATACGGCTTACCCTGCTTGGAGATTTGATCCTGGTCGATGTCCCCATATTGGTCGTAGAGCATGTCTACCACCTTCATTCCCTGGGCATCGACGTAGCCGAAAGGTGAGAAGCCTTGCCCGTCGAGACCCGCGTTGTCCTTCAAATTGATGAAGATTTGCGTCGAGCGGGTATTTGGCATGCTCGTTTTCGCGTACGTCAAGTAGCCGCGCTTGTTGGTCTGGGTGACCGGCTCATCCGGAATATTGGCCTTTTCCCACGCCGCCGAAACCGGTGGATAGGCGCTGATACCGAACTGCACGACGAAGCCGGGCACCACGCGGAAGAAGCTGGCGTTGTCATAGAAGCGGTGTTTCACCAGATTGTAGAAGCGGTCGGCGCCGATGGGAGCCCAGGCCCGATTCACGGTCACCATAAAATCGCCGCGTGTGGTCGCGACTTTCACCTGAAACGTGTCTGGCGCTTTGTCCTTGAGAAGCGCAGCCCGAAGAAGTGCGCGGTCATATCCCTGCCGAGGCGCTTCCGCTGGTGCGCTGGCCTTAACTTCGGGTTGCCCAGGCGCTGGCGATGGCGATTCGGGCTTTGCCTCTGCTGGTGCCTCGGCTTTGGGCTTCTCCGGCGGCAGGGCTTCCGCACTCTGCTCTTTAGCCTTACAACCGAAAAACAGCGTTGCCACTGCTGCTGCGGCGACAAACTGCTTTACACGTTTCATTTTCTAACCACCCCCTTATCCATGGTTATTGTAATCTGCTCTCTTGCTTCTGCTTCTCGCCATTTAGCTCGCGGCTGATCAGCTGGACGTCGGTCATAACTCGAAGAGTATTTTCGCCGAGAATTTTCTTAACGTCACCCTCAGCGTAGCCTTTTTGCAGCAGGGCTTCGGTGATCTTTGGGAGTTTCGCAGCGTCTTCCATGCCGTAGGGCATGTTGGCGCCATCGAAGTCCGAACCGAGGCCCACGTGATCGATGCCGGCAACCTTCACCGCATGGTCGATATGCTCGATGATTTTACTGAACTCCACCCGCGGGAGCTTTCCCTGTTCGACGTATTCACGGGTGATGCGGTCGCCCTCGATAAGCTGGCAGCTTTGGTTGTCAGCGCATCGCTTCGTCACCTCGGCGCTGATGGTCTTGTTCAGTTCCGGATTGGCTTTTTCTCTGTCGCGAAATTCCTGGCTGAGAAACCCCACGTGATAGTTGATCTGCACGACGCCGCCTTTCACGGCGAGATCCTTCATCATCTGGTCGGTCATGTTGCGGGGCGCGTCGCAAATGGCTCGGCAGGAGGAGTGCGAAGCGATGAGCGGCGCTTTGCTCGTTTCCAGAGCATCATAAAACGTCTTGTCGCTGACGTGGGAAATATCCACCATCACGCCGAGACGGTTCATTTCGCGAACGACTTCCCTTCCGAAATCTGTGAGGCCATTGTGCACCGCCTTGTCCGTGGAGGAATCAGCCCATTCGTCATTGCCGCTGTGCGTGAGAGTCATGTAGCGGACGCCGAGCGCAGCGTACGCCCGCAGCACGCCGAGGTCGCTGTTGATCATGTGGCCGCCTTCGACGCCAAGGAGTGCTGCAATCTTCCCCTGTTTGTGGGCATCGCGGATTTCGGCCGCTGTCGTGGCAAGAACGAGATCGTTCGGATGCTTGCGAACCTGCTCGCGAACGGCGTCGATTTGAACAATGGCGCGGTTGACCGCATCCGGGCCGGTAACCTTGCTGGGCATCCAAATGGAAAAGAAAATGGCTCCGATATTGCCTTCGCGCATGCGGGGAATGTCGATGCTGCCGGCGGAGCTGCGCGTTCCAAGATCAAACTTGCTGTCGAGAAGGCGCTGCGTCGTGTCGTCATGGGTGTCCACGACGATGCATGAGAAGTGCAGTTTGCGCGCCCGTTCCGAGAGGCCATCCGCTTTCATTGCACCCGCCAGAAGCACGCTCGCGGCAACGAAGGCGCCGGTGCACAGAATCGCTCGCACCATCTCACGTCTGCTTGTTCTCCTATTGAGCCGCCTGCATCTCTTTGCTGATCTTCTCCGACTGCTCCATTACGCGAAGAATGTTGCCGCCGAGTATCTTGCGGATGTCCTCTTCCGAATATCCCTTGCGCAGAAGCGCTTCTGTGATCTTGGGGAGCTTCGAGCAATCTTCCAGGCCATCCGGCATGTCCGCGCCGTCGAAGTCCGACCCCAGGCCGACGTGGTCGGGGCCCACCAGTCTTACCACGTGGTCGATGTGCTCGATGATTTTCTCCCAGCTCACGTGCGGCAGCTTTCCGGCTCCGGTCAATTCCTTTTCCAGCCTGATCTCCGCCTTGCCGATGCAAACATTGTCATCGCCGCACTCCTTTTTGAATTTCTCCTCCATGCGGCTCACGTCCCCCGCAACAGCCGCGAAGGCAGTTCGGTATTCCTCGCTCAAATAATTTCGCTCGTAGTTGATCTGGATCACTCCGCCTTTTGCCGCCAGCACCTTGATCATGTCGTCGCTCATATTCCGCGGATGATTCGAAATGGCGCGAACCGAAGAGTGCGAAGCAATCAGTGGCACCTTGCTGACTTCCAGGGCGTCGTAAAAAGCCTTGTCGGAAACGTGGGAGATGTCCACCAGCATGCCTTGGCGGTTCATTTCGCGGACCACCTCCTTGCCGAAATGAGTAAGTCCGTTGTGCGCCGGCTTGTCGGTGGAAGAGTCCGCCCACTCGTCATTGTAAAAATGCGCGAGCGTCATATAGCGCACTCCGAGCGCGCTGTAGACGCGTACCATTCGAATGTCGTTGCCAATCATGTGGCCACCCTCTATGCCCATGAGGATGGCAATCTGGCCCTGCGCGTGTGCGCGGCGGATTTCCTCGGCGGTAGTCGCTAGCGCCAGGTCTTTGCCGTGCTGCTGGATGTTTTGACGCACCAGATCGATCTGGTCGAGTGCCTGCTGAATTGCGGGGGGCCCCAGAGTCTTGCCGGTGATGAAAATGGAGAAAAACTGGGCATTGAGACCGCCTTCTCGCATTCGGGGAATGTCGACGTGGCCCTCCGCATCCCGTTTACCAAGATCGAATGTGCCGGTTAGCAGACGCTGCGGAGTATCGGCATGAGTATCGAGAACGATTGAGGAGAAGTGAAGCTGGCGCGCTCGGTCGGCGATGTCATCAGCAGAAGTGCAGCGAACGAAGAAGAGTCCCGCACAGGAGCAAGAGATGAGACACAAAAAGACAACCATGCGGCGCATTGATTCCCCCAGGTTGTGGAACGCGGTGAAAGTTTACCCTACAAGCCAGCCGAGAAGCGCTTGTTTCCACGCGTCGCGGTTTACTTCGGCGATGGATTCGGTCAGCGGAATGCCCTTGGGGCAAGCATGCACACAGTTTTGCGCATTGGCGCATTCCTGAATGCCGCCGGGCCCCATGAGCGCGCTAAGCCGCTCACTTTTATTCATCGCTCCCGTGGGGTGCATGTTGAAAAGGCGCACCTGACTAATGATCGCCGCGCCCACGAACTGATTGTTTTCGTTCACTTGCGGGCAAACCTCGAGGCAGTTCCCACATGTGATGCAATTCGAAAGCGGATAGCCCTTTCCCTGAATTTCGGGCGACACGCGCGGGCCTTCGCCGAGATTGTAAGTTCCGTCGATGGGAATCCAAGCCTTCACGCGCTTGAGGCTTTCAAACATGAATTGGCGATCCACAATGAGATCGCGCACCAACGGAAACTTTGACATTGCCTCGATTCGAATGGGCTGCTCAAGCTGATCGACCAGCGCTGAACAAGCCATGCGCGCCCTGCCGTTGATGAGCATGGCGCAGGAGCCGCAGATCTCTTCAAGGCAATTCGAATCGTAGGAAATGGGCGTGGTCTTTTTTCCGTCGCGTGTGACGGGGTTCTCGGCGATGTCGCGCAGACAAATGATGACGTTCATCGAAGGCCGCCACCTGAGGGAAAACTCTTCCCAGCGCGCGACCTCTTTCGGCCCGGCTTGCCGTTTCACTTTGACAATGACCTGTTTTGTTTCAGACATAGACCCTCGACCAACACCCGCCGCTTCTACTTCACCGCGTCGTACCGGCGCGGACGCGGCTTGATCAAAGAAGTGTCCACCGGCTCGTACGCAAGCTGGATGTCGTTGTTGACCCACTTCGCGCGCGTGGTCTTCAGCCAATTGACGTCGTCGCGCTCCGGAAAATCCGGTTTGTAATGCGCCCCGCGAGACTCGTTGCGGGCCAGCGCGCCGAGCGTGACAACCCGCGCCAGGATAATCATATTCTCCAATTCGCGTGCGAAGTTCAGCGTCTGGTTCGACCACTTCGTGCGGTCACTGAGATTGACTTTTTTGTAGCGCTCCTGCAACGCGCGGATCTTCCCGTCGGCCATCTGCAGGTTCCTATTGAGGCGCGTGACGGTCACGTGTTCCGTCATCACCTCGCCCAGTTCGCGCCAGATGATGATAGGGTTCTCCGAACCGTCCTGGCTGATGAGCTTTTGATTCCTTTCTTCCTGTCGCTTCTTTTCCGAATCAAAGACCGCGGAGGCCGTGGACTCCGCTCCCTTCTCGAGATTCTTCGCGTACTTCACCGCGGCCGGACCGGCAATGCCTCCGCCAAAAATGCAGGAGACGAGCGAGTTTGCTCCGAGCCGGTTGGCCCCGTGATACTGGTATTCGCATTCGCCCGCCGCGTAGACGCCGGGAACGTTGCTGGCCTGATCTTCGCCATTCACCCAGATCCCGCCCATGGTGTAGTGCATGGCTGGAAATACTCTCATCGGCTCAACGCGCGGATCGACGCCGAGGAATTTCTCGTAAATCTCCAGAATCCCTTCGAGCTTGCGATCCAGCGTTTCGCGCGGGATGTGCGTCACATCTAGGTACACAGCCGACTGTCCGTCGATGCCCAGTTTTTCTTGATACACGATGCGGTGGATCGCGCGCGTGGCGATATCACGCGGGACCAGATTCCCGTACTTCGGATACCACTCTTCCAGGAAGTAAAAACGTTCGCCATCAGGAATGCTTCTCGGAGCGCGCTTCTCCGCGGGGTTGCGCGGCACCCACACACGGCCGCCTTCGCCGCGGGCCGATTCGCTCATCAGGCGAAGCTTGTCCTCGCCAGGGATCGCCGTGGGATGCACCTGGATGAATTCGCCGTTTGCGTAATCCACGCCTTGCTGAAAGAGCGCGGCTTGAGCCGACCCGGTGCACACCACCGAGTTCGTCGACCGGCCAAAGATCGCGCCGTTCCCACCCGTAGCAAAGATGACCGCGTCCGCAGCATAGGTCTTCACTTCCGAGGAGCGCAAGTCCATCGCGCAGATGCCGCGACACACGCCGCCTTCATCGATCACCGCGGAGAGAAATGTCACGCCTTCGAACTTCTTGACCTTACCTTCGAATTCGTGGCGGCGCACCTGTTCATCAAGAGCGTAGAGCAGTTGCTGCCCCGTGGTTGCGCCCGCGAACGCCGTGCGATGATAAAGCGTGCCGCCAAACCGCCGGTAGTCGAGCAGTCCTTCCGGCGTGCGGTTGAACATAACGCCCATGCGGTCGAGAAGATCGATGATGCCCGGCGCCGCTTCGCACATCCGTTTGACCAGCGGCTGATTCGCCAGAAAATCCCCGCCATAGATAGTGTCGTCGAAGTGCTTATCGACAGTGTCGCCTTCGCCTTTTTGATTTTTTGCCGCGTTGATGCCACCTTGCGCGCAGACCGAATGTGAGCGCTTCACCGGCACGATCGAAAACAGATCGACGGGTATTCCGGCTTCCGCAACGCGGATGGTGGCCATGAGGCCGGCCAAACCACCACCTACGACGATGATCTTTGGCTGCCTCATTTGGTTGGTAGGTAGGCGGAGAACGGATGCCAATCGAATCGGAAACTAAGAATGATCAAGATCCCGACGACGCTGAAGGCAACTCCTACAAATGCGCCAAATCGTCCCGCCGCTTGCTGGGCCTTGACGGTCGCCGCTAACCCCCACTTGCAAAGGAAATTCCAGATCCCCACACCGAGATGAAACGACGAGGCGAGCACGCCGACGATAAAAAACACGAGGTACCACGGATTCTGCATGTCCTCGGCCACGTTTGCATACCTTGACCGGCCATGCGTGAGCCAGCGCTCGGTATAAAGATGCCAGCCAATATAGGCGAACGCGATGATGCCCATGTATCGCTGGGTCAGATAGAGCCAATTCCCCACCCACGGATACGCCGACACGTTCGACTTGCCGCGCAACCAAATGTAAATGCCGTAGCCGCCATGGAACAGCAGGGGAAGAAAAATGCCTCCCCATTCCACGATCAGGCGGAACGGAATGGTTTGAAGCTCTTGCGAAGTCGCGTTATATTTCTCCGCACTTACAAGCGCGGCGCTGTTGGACCAGAAATGCTCCGCCAAAAATGCGCCAACGGGAAGTAAACCGGTAAAGGAATGTAGCTTTCTAAGGAGATAACTTAAGTCAGGCTGGGTTGCCGTCGCAGACATGCCCTCTCCGCCGCGCAAGTCCCGTCCGGATCATACTGAATGATTCGGGAGGAGCGCTGAGGATCCGCGGCAAAATCAGTATAGGCAGATGACTCCGGGGATGCAAGTTGGACTGTTCTTTCTGCAGGCACAAACCATTCGAAATCTTCTTGCAGCAGCAGCAGGAGTGCCGGAAAATAACATCTGACGGACGGGATTCGCTTGGCCCAAACCTCTCCCGGCCTTAGCCTCAACAGTTCATCCGCTTGCCATGGGCACAACACTGCGTCTGGTCTCGGAGATGGAGCGCATCGCCAACGCCCTCGGCAGGGAGCGAGGGGATGGATCGCAGGTTTCTCTTTCCCCGTTGGCCGAGAAAATCGCCAAGCATCTGGGCGTCAGAACTGAGGAAGTAGCCATCCTGGCGATTTCTACACGCTGGCGCCACCTGTACTTTCTGGTGCCGGAAGCATTAAAAAAAGTCGGTTTTGTTCCGCTCTCCAGCAATTCAGCTTTGGCGGCACGCACCGCTCGCGATAGCCGGCCTGAGATCGAGAATAATTTTGCCTCCGCAACGCACGCCACCGTTTTTGAAGGTGTGAAGATCACCGGGAAAGCTTCTGAAGCGATTCAGAAAATGATCAGTGCGCCGATTCTCCTGGATGGCCACGTAATTGGCGTCATTCAAGTCAGCCGGAAGGGCGCAAATCCTGCTAGCTCAGGCCCCGACTTCACCGCTGAGGACCTCGGAAAAATTCTGGCGCTCTGCAAGCCTCTCGGCAAGTTGCTCCACCACATCGCGGGAGAATGATTCTTCGGCGTCCCGCGAAATTGTCATCTGCCACTCACAATTTTGCTGCTCTTGCCGCGTTTACGGTCGGAAATGCGTTGACACTGCAATACCTTCTTGTTACTTTTCCACAGCGGAAGATTTCTCGCACTCACACCACTCACGGAGGCACGGCAAGCCGGCACAATGTCGTTCGTTGCTAAGAAAATCTTCCTCACCAAAGGCGTCGGTAAACATCGCGAAAGGCTTTCGAGCTTCGAGCTCGCCCTGCGGAACGCAGGGATTGCGGCATGCAACATTGTGCGCGTCTCTTCGATCTTTCCGCCCAACTGCAAATTGATTTCTCGCAGCGAAGGATTGAAACACATCAAGCCCGGGCAAGTCGCGTTCACCGTCATCAGCGAAAATTCCACGAAGGAAGCTCACCGGCTCATCGCAGCTAGCATTGGGTTGGCGCTGCCCAGCGACAAGTCCATGTATGGCTATTTGTCCGAGCATCACTCCTTCGGGGAAACCGAAGAAGTCGCCGGCGAATATGCCGAAGAGCTCGCCGCGGAAATGCTCGCGACCACGCTGAACGTGGAATTCGATCCGGACCTGAGTTTCGACGAGAAGAAGGAAGTCTACCGCATCTCCAACAAGATCGTCCGCACCATGAACGTGACGCAATCCGCCGTCGGCGACAAGCGCGGCCTCTGGACAACCGTCCTAGGCGCCGCCATCCTCATCGGCGAAGACGACTAACTTCAAAGTCCCCGGTAGGGCAGGCCTTCCCTGCCGGGCCGCTCTTCGCCGCGGCGGCTACTCCACGCTTTTCGTTTTTTTCAAGGCGTAGGAGAATTCTTAGACGTCCAGATCGTAAGCCGTCTTTAGCCACTTCTTCACTTCTCCATCAACCTCTTCCACAGTCGTAATTTCCATGCGATGCGTGATGCGGTCTTTTTTCGCCAACCCACCCGTTGCGATGATGCGTTTTGGTAGTTTGCCCTTGTAATGCGTCAAGGCCAGTCCCAGGTCAACGCGCGAGTTGGTCGTCGGCTTGATTTGCGCGAACGCATGTTGGCGATACAGGGGCACGATCGTCTTGCACGGGCAGGCCTTTACGTCACCGCCAAGCGATTTGCCAAGCTCTAACAGCTCATCACATACCGGCCGAAGCTTCTCTTTCGGTCCCGCATACTGTTCCTCTACGTATCGGGCCGCGACTTTTAGGTAGGCCTCCGGCGTATCTTCCTCCCCGCCTTTGCCGCCCGCTCGTTCCGCAATCCACCACGCGCCGTTCGTGCCGAACTTGTGTTTGCTCTTGAGCCACGCGCGCCGCGACTTTTCGTCTTTCGGCCCTTCTTTCTTCACCAAGGCGATCCATTCCTCCAGCGAACGCCCCGTTTTACTGTTTAGCTCGGCGACCCATTTCTGCACCATCGCCACGCCTGGATGCACGTCATACAACGAAGAGGTTCTTGTTGCTCTTGCACTTGTCATGGCAGGCTCTGCCCAGCGATTCTCCATCGGCGTATCCTTCTGTCCTAGCCCTGCGACTATTTGAAATACCCGATGCGCTGCAGAACTGCCCGGACGATCAACGGCAGCGCCACCGTCGCGTCATCGAAGACTTCCGCGAATCGCCCGCCTTCCTCGGGAGGAACAAATTTCCCCCAGGAGACCGCTTCGGTGTACGTGCTTCCGCTGAGGCCGCCCCAATGGACCGGCTCCGGGCAAATCCGCACGCCATAGTTGTAACGTTTCAGCGGAAGTTGCTTGTAGCCGCGCCGCGCCAGCAGTTCAGCGTAAACGCCGAATTGTTGCGACCAATTACGAGGGACGCCCCCACCCACCGTCAATATCCCCATGCGCTTCGTGGCCAGCATGGTGTCGGCAAACCTCTCGAAATCCTCGAAGGGATCAAAACGCAGCAACGGGCGCTTATCCTTCTGCCGGGCAATCTTGTGCAGCGCGAAGTCGATCCCCAACTCGGAATCGCTGAATGCGGGGACAAAGATAGGGACGTCGCGCTCGTAAGCGGATTTCAGTATGCCCCTTCCCGGTGCATTCTTGTGCAGATATTCGCCGATGCGGCGGTGGATTTTCCAACTGCAGGCGATGTCTTCCGCGCTCCACTCGTTGAGGATGTGGTCCATTACTTCCTCGACGTGATCAAGATTCACTTCGGGCTCGAGCGAGTCGTACACGCGGTTGTACCCGGCGTGGAACAGCTCTTTGTCATCCATCTCAGGGTTGTAGCGAAAATGAGAGTAGCCCGTGGCTTCGACAAGCCCGTGGGCCATGAGCGCGCCTGTCGAAACGATAGCCTTGACCACACCGGACTCAATGAGGTCGCAAAAAACGAGTCCCATCTTGGCGACCGTCAAAGCGCCGGATAGCGTCATCACCACAAAGCAATCCTTATCGCGGGCCATCGCTTCGAAAACATCGGCGGCATCGCCGATCTGCCGGCCGGTGAATGCCGTGTCTCCCATGGCGCGAACCAATTCGTCGACGGTCCGGCATTTGGATAGATCCAACGGAAACATCGGCCGGAGCTTATCCTTCACCGGATCATGGAGCACTCTCCCGGTCACAGTTTTGCTTTGCTGCTTCGCCATCGTGTCCCCTCGACTAGAAACGAATCAACTGTTACGGATGAATTTCTCCCTCGCTACTGTCGTGTGATGATGCTCGAACTCCCCCGCAGATTGATAGTACAAACTCGACGCAAAAGGAAGTATAAAAACGCACAAGAATAAATGTTTCTCGCCCATGCTAGACTAAAAATTATGGCAGACAAATTTACCATTGGTCTGGTGCAGATGAAATGCACAGCGAACGCGGAAGAGAATCTGTCGCGCGCGATCGGGAAAATCCGTGAAGCGGCCGCGCGCGGTGCGCAAATCATCTCGCTCCACGAACTGTTTCTAGGCGAATACTTCTGCCGGACCGAAGACGCGGAGTTGTTCAATTTGGCGGAACCGGTGCCGGGTCCGACGACCGAAAAACTGGCGCCGGTCGCGAAGGAAATGAAGGTGGCGCTGATCGTTTCCCTTTTCGAGCGGCGTGCCCCCGGCGTCTATCACAACAGCTGCGCGGTACTAGATGCCGACGGAAGTTTTCTTGGGAAATACCGCAAGATGCACATCCCCGACGATCCTTTATACTACGAGAAGTTTTACTTCACTCCCGGCGATCTCGGCTTCCCCAATTTCGACACCCGGTACGCCCGCGTCGGCGTGCAGATCTGCTGGGACCAGTGGTATCCCGAAGGATCGCGCGTCACCGCGCTCAGCGGCGCTCAAGTGATTTTTTATCCAACCAGTATCGGCTGGCATCCGCGCGAGAAGGTGCAATTGGGCGCCGCGCAACTCGATGCGTGGCGGACTGTTCAGCGTGGGCATGCCATTGCGAATGGAGTTTACGCAGCTGTTGTGAATCGCGTCGGATTCGAAGGCCAACTCGAACAGGGCGATCCGGGGCTGGAATTCTGGGGGAATTCCTTTGTGGCCGATCCCTTCGGTCAAGTCGTTTCCGAAGCTCCCCATGACAAAGAGGAAATCCTTGTCGTCGAATGCGATCCCGCCAAGAGCGAAGACACACGCAGAAACTGGCCGTTCCTGCGAGACCGCCGCATCGACGCATATCAGCCCATCCTGAAGCGCTGGGTCGACGATAAATAGCGTGTTCCCCTCTCTGCGCTCTACGTCCGCTGCGGCCTCTGTGTTAGATTCTTTTTCTCCGTGAAGACACCGCCACAAACCAAAACGCTCCGTGAGCTCGGCTTTCGCATGCCCGCCGAATGGGAACGCCACGAAGCCACCTGGCTCGGCTGGCCGCATGAACTGACGGACTGGCCCGATAAGTTCGCGCCCATTCCGTGGGCCTTCGCGGAAATTGTCCGTCATTTGTCGAGAGTCGAGCGCGTTTATCTCCTCGTGGAGAACCGCAAATGCGAATCGCGCGTGCGAACCATCTTGAAGAAGGCCGGCGCAAATCTCAGCGCCGTGGATTTCTTCTGCGTACCAACCGATCGCGGATGGATGCGCGACTCCGGTCCCATCTGTGTTCGTAACGAGGGCGCAGAAGTTGCTTACAATCATTTCGTCTTTAATGGCTGGGCGAAATACGCCAATCACAAAAAAGATGCCGTTGCTGTCAGGAAAGTAAATCAGAAGTTGCGGCTCCGCTTATGGCAGCCGGAACACAAAGGCCGGCGTGTGGTGCTGGAGGGTGGCAGCATCGATGTCAACGGCCGCGGAACACTGCTCACCACGGAAGAATGTCTGCTCAGCAAAGTCCAGGAAAGAAATCCGGGATTCACAAAGGAGGACTACGCCCAGGTCTTCCGCGAGTACTTCGGCGTGACCAACGTTCTCTGGCTGAAGAAGGGGATTGCCGGTGACGACACTCACGGCCATGTGGACGACCTGGCGCGCTTCGTGAATCCCTCAACGGTCGTGACCGTCATGGAGAACGATCCGAAGGATGCGAACTATGCCCCGCTGCAAGAGAACCTTGCTTTGTTGCAAACGATGAAGGATCAGGATGGCCGGCCGCTTCGTGTGGAAATGCTTCCCATGCCGGCACCCGTCTATTTCGACGGCCAGCGCCTTCCCGCTAGTTATGCGAATTTTTACATCGCCAACAAGATTGTGATCATGCCGACTTTCAACGATTCAAATGACCGCGCAGCCCTGAACATTCTCTCCGACCTGTTCCCAGATCGTGAGGTGGTAGGGATTGCCTGCCGCGATCTCGTCCTGGGACTTGGCACGCTACACTGCATGACCCAGCAGCAACCATGCCCCGGATAGGTTGCAGTTCTAACGCACTGGAGCAAGAACTTGGTCGTTGGTTCAAAAAGGCTGCTTTGGTTAAAATCCAGACCTCCGAGGAGGCGAAATGCTTGTAGCGTGGAACGCCGCGTTTCTCGATTCAGAATTTTTTATTGTTCACTATCACCGGGGACTGGTCGGCTGGCTTCTGATCGGCTTGATTGCGGGATGGCTTGCAGGCAAGATTGCGCGCGGCCGCGGCTTCGGCTGTATCACGGACATCGTGCTGGGGCTGATCGGATCTTTCCTTGGCGGCTGGATTTTCATCAAATTGGGAATTTTTGGCGGCGGCTTCTTGTACTCGCTGGCGGCCGCCACCCTAGGTGCCGTCATTCTCGTCTCCATCGCACATCTTTTCGGCAGCCCGGAGCGTTGAGCCTCCGCATTCTGTGGTCTCTCGCAACAGTGTTCTACGGACGCGGCCTATGGAGTCCTATGATACGATTCTCACTCGCGTCCCGGAGTTGACGCCTCATTGAGCAAGACCTCGCAATCCCTCACCGCCATTCCTCTGGGCGGCCTCGGCGAATTCGGCATGAACATGATGGCACTGCGGCTCGGTGACGAAATCATCGTCGTCGACGCGGGCATGATGTTCCCGGAGTCGGAACTCCTTGGCGTTGATCTGGTCATTCCCGACATCACCTACTTGAAGCAGAACCGTGCGCAGGTCCGCGCAATCGTGCTGACGCACGGCCATGAAGATCATATCGGGGCGCTGCCCTATATTCTGCGGGATTTGAATGTTCCTGTGTACGGGACACGCTTCACGCTGGCGCTGGTGAAAAAGCGCCTCGACGAGGCGGGTCTCCTGGAGTCGACCACGCTTCGCGAAGTAATTCCGGGCCGCTTGGTGGAGGTCGGTCCATTTGAAATTGAGTTTATTTCCGTGACCCACAGCACGGTGGATTGCGTGGCGCTGGCGATTCGCACACCGCTAGGCGTGGTCATCCACACCGGTGATTTCAAAATCGATCAGACTCCCGTAGGCGGCGCGCCGTTCGATTTGCACTCGTTCGCAAAGTATGGAAACGAGGGCGTGTTGGCGCTGTTCAGTGACTCCACGAACGTGGAACGCCCCGGCTTTACGCCGTCGGAGCGGGCCATCGTTCCACGAATTGAAGAACTCTGCCGCTCGGCGCCGCGGCGGGTGATTTTGTCTTGCTTCGCATCGTCCATTCATCGCATTCAACAGGTTATCGACATTGCCTCGCGCGTGAACCGCAAAGTGGCGTTCGTCGGTCGCAGCATGGTCGACAACGTGGAGATTGCGCACTCGCTCGAGCTTCTGCGCATCCCCGACGGGATGGTGGTGCGACCGCAGGACATTCGCGGCTTCGATCCAAAGCGCATCATTATTTTGGCCAGCGGAAGCCAGGCGGAACCGATGTCCTCGCTCTCGAGGATCGCCGTGGACAATCACCGCTTCGTCTCCGTGGATGAAAACGACAGCGTGATTCTTTCCGCGCGCATCATCCCGGGAAATGAAAAATCCATTTTCCGGATGCTCGACCATATGTTCCGGCGGCGCGCGTTGGTCTATTACGACAATTCGGCGGGCACCATTCACGTCTCGGGCCACGCCAGCCAGGAAGAACAAAAACTCTTGCTGCAGCTCGTGAAACCAAAGTATTTCATCCCCGTGCACGGCGAGTACCGTCATCTGTTCCGGCACGCAGCGCTTGCCCATCAACTGGGAGCCGTTGGACACGAGATTCTCCTCGTCGAAGATGGGCGTCCGATCGAATTCACGGAGGACGGCGCACACCGGCGCGACGCGGTGACGGCCGGCCGCGTTTGCGTGGATTCTGGTTCGCTCGAAGAGATTGAAGACGTTGTGATTCGTGACCGGAAGCATCTTTCCGAAGACGGCATCGTCGTTCCCATCATCGCGATCGATAAGCACACGGGGAAAGTGGAATCGCATCCGGAGATCGTGACGCGTGGCCTCATGAGCGACAACGGCCAGGAATTGATTGCGGGCGCGCGACTGGTCATCATGAAGACTGTGGAGGAGTCGAACGCCGAGGAAAAATCTGACTGGGGCGTCATCAAGGAAAAGATTCGCGTCGATCTCAAGCGCTACATCAGCAAACAGACCTCCAAACGGCCCTTGATTCTTCCCGTCATCCTCGAGGTCTAACAAGCTGAGCTGCTAATGGCTGATAACACGACCTCCCCTGCACCAAACGTTGGCCGAGCTGCATTTACTTTCATCCTAATTATGGTGGCTTTTGACTTTCTGGCATTTTCGGTATCATCGTGCCGGTGCTCCTGCTCTTGCTGGCCATCTATGTGACGCGGCCAAATGAACCCACCCAGTCGTGTGCTCAAGCCTCCTCCGGTCTCAATCCCTCCGAGTAACGAGTGCCGATTTTTAGTTAAGGACACCCATTGTTAGCTTTTCATAGATGTTGATTCTAAATCGGTTAGTTGGTGGGGATGGTTCTGCAGTGGCCTGCACAATCGTGCAAACAGGAATTGACTGAAGTTGAGGTTCCTCGGGCATCCTCGTCGCATGCCCTCAGAGTGACAGTTCCCCTTTTTTCAGGAGCCCCCGCTTGCTTTAAGCTAGCCAAGACTGGGCGCCCAGGCTGCTGATTGTCTTTCAGTCGACGCCAAGGAAACGTGATGATCGGCCGCCCCCACGCCAGGACGAATCGATGTGGGGTATGTGGGGTGGGGGCCCTGGACGTGGTGGCGGCCGCTCTCCCGCATGTGCAACCATCCTTCACTAAGGTTCCGGTCGCCGCAATCAAGCGTTCACCCTGATTTGGGGTCAGGTGTTTCCCCTAATACCCGACGCCGGAGGCCTAAGTTTTGGCCTGGCAATGAAGACCCAATCGCTGAACGTGCGCGCCCAGTTGCTATGGCTTGGGATGTGGTTTCTTCTCTTGCTTGGCGTCAAGGCACGGCAGAACGCCAATTTGGCTAGCAGGAGATTGATATTTGATTTCGCCCGACGGATCTTGCACTTCAGTAAGCCGCCACTTTTGGGGCTCGGAGGCAGGGGCTGCGAAATCTAGCTCGACGGCCAAGGCGTAGTCGTTCCTAATGACCAAACGCCTGGTGACCGTTGACTGGCTGGCCTGGATCTTGTCCAGGATGGGTGTCCCGCACAGTGCGACAGCTTGCTCCGCTGTCAGATTGGCCAGAATACTTTTCTGGTGCCGCTCCTGCGCCCTTTTCTGCCAGCTCGGTCCCTTCACCATCACCGTCACCACCACCGCCACTGCGAGGGCAATCGCTCCGGCCACAATCTTGTTGGTCGGTTTCATATCGGCCCTGAGAATATCACTTCCGCAAGATGTGGTGGGCAGCGTGAGAAGCCCTAGCGGGCCTCCCGCCCGCCCATTCGCCTTGGCAGTTGCTTATTGCACGCTCCAACTGGTGGCTGTAGCCAAGTGCGTCGCCAGCTGGGTTGCTGGAAAGGTGGGGGATCACGAACCGTACACTGCAGGCCATCTTGCCTCGGCGCGCGCAGGGGTATACCCTTCTGTTCCGGCGAAACGTTTGTGTCTGGCGGGGCTCGAGGGGTCGTGCCCTGCACACACTTGATCATCACGCAAACGCGCCAGAACGACCCCAACTCAGTCGGGGCGGTGCGCAAGGAGGAGGTATTCAAAATGGCTACGGCAACGGCGGTGATGGAATCGAATGTTAAGATTGGTCCGACAAAACTGTTGATCAACGGAAAATGGTTGGACAGCGTATCTGGGAAAACTTTCCCCACAATAAATCCGTCGACGAGTGAAGTCATCACCCAGGTCGCAGAGTCCGACGCCGCGGATGTGGATAAGGCCGTAGCGGCGGCGCGGGCGGCATTCGACAAGGGCCCGTGGCGCAAGATGAGCGCTTCGCAGCGCGGCGTTTTGATGAACAAGCTGGCGGACCTCGTCGAAAAGCACGCCGATGAGCTGGCACAACTGGAAGCGCTGGACAACGGCAAGCCGTATCACGTGGCGCGAGCGGCCGATCTTCCGCTAACCATCGCCTGCTACCGCTACTACGCGGGCTGGGCAGACAAGAATCATGGTAAGACGATTCCCGTGAGCGGCAATTATTTCACTTATACCAAACACGAGCCCGTGGGCGTCGTGGGCCAGATTATTCCTTGGAATTTCCCGCTGCTGATGCAGGCGTGGAAACTCGGGCCGGCGCTGGCGACGGGTTGCACCGTGGTGATGAAGCCGGCGGAGCAGACGCCGCTGACGGCGCTGCGCGTGGGCGAACTGATGCTGGAAGCCGGGTTTCCCGAGGGCGTGGTGAACTTGCTGCCCGGATACGGGCCGACGGCCGGTGCGGCGATTGCGCGGCATATGGACGTGGACAAAGTGGCGTTCACGGGATCAACTGAAGTGGGCCACTTGATCATGAAGGCGGCCGCGGAGACCAACCTGAAGCGCGTTACGCTGGAGCTGGGCGGAAAAAGCCCCAACATCGTGTTCGCCGACGCGGACATGGATGAAGCCATCGAAGGTGCTCACTTTGCGTTGTTCTTCAACCAAGGGCAGTGCTGCTGCGCTGGTTCGCGGCTGTACGTCGAGGAGAAGTGCTACGACGAGTTTGTACACAAGAGCGTCGCGCGCGCGAAGAAGCGCACCGTCGGCAATCCCTTCGATAAGAACACCGAACAGGGACCTCAGGTGGATCAAGACCAATTCAACAAGGTGATGAGCTACATCGACTCCGGTAAGCAGGAGAAGGCGAAGCTCGTGGCGGGCGGCAACCGCGTGGGTGACAAGGGCTACTTCATTGAGCCCACCGTGTTTGCGGACGTGCAAGACCACATGAAGATCGCGCGGGAAGAGATTTTCGGGCCGGTGATGTCCATTCTGAAGTTCAAGGACCTGAAAGAAGTGGTCGAGCGCGCGAATAAGTCTTTGTACGGACTCGCTGCGGCGGTCTGGACGAAAGACATCACCAAGGCGCATGCCATCGCTGACAGCGTGCGCGCAGGGACGGTGTGGGTGAATTGCTACGACGTATTTGACGCGGGTGCACCTTTCGGAGGGTTCAAGCAGTCGGGAATCGGGCGCGAGCTCGGCGAATATGGATTGGCGAATTACACCGAGGTAAAGACCGTCACCATCAAACTATGAACGATGCAACAGGACTCGAAGCACCCGCAGGGGCTCGTTTTATCGGGCCCCTGCGTTTTCTTACAGTGGCCGCGGCGCTGGCCGCGTCATTCTTTTTCTTGGCTCAAGCCGGTTATGGACAATCCAATTCAGAATCGGGCATCGCACAACGTCACGCCCAGCATCTGCGCCACGGAATAAATTTGAGCGAGTGGTTTGCGCAGGTTTACGATCAGAGGGGCTATACAAAAGAACATTTTGAAACATGGAACACCGCGCAGGATATCGCCCTGATTAAGGCC
>MNIJ01000220.1 GCA_001919715.1 Acidobacteria bacterium 13_1_20CM_58_21 | reverse complement strand
AGCGGTTATCGTTAAACTTCGAGCTGCAAACCATCCTCGGACGCCAAGTGCTCCGCCGCCAGCGTCGGCCCGAAGCGCTCGCCCACCGGCCCGCCGTACTTCGCGCGCACCAGCCGGAGCACGTTCCGCCGAAACTTCTGCTCATGAACGTGGCGCGATGGTCGCCCCGCACTCCGGTGCTTTAGACCTGCGGCGCCTTCCTCCCGATATCGCCTCCACAGCCGCTTCGCTTGTCGGTAGCACACCCGCATCAGCCGCGCCGCATCCACCAACCGCAGCTGCTTGCTTCGCACCCGTGCGAGCGCCTCCACCCTTCCCAACTCTCTCTTGCTCATCTCTGTCCGCCCCAATCTGACCTCCTTTTGGAGGTCCTATTAGGGGGACATTTTTATCGAGGACAAAAGGGACATTATCATTGAGGTTCAACACACATTTCTATTTCCAGCCTCAAAATAAGGTTTACTTAGAGCAAATCTAAATTGGGGCGACTGTGGGTACTCGCAACTTGACTTGCCCTTCCAGCGAAGCGGAGTGAGGTCGCGTTTCGGAAGTACTATAAGGCCTGTTCGCGTTCGATGAGGAGGGGGAAGGAAGCAGGCACCTGTACCGAGAATATCAGTGTTCCTGGTAAACCACGCGGCCGCCGACGACAGTACGTAGGACCCGCGTCTTAGTGAACTGGGCGGGGGAAGCTTTGGTGAGGTCGTTCGACAGGACAATAAAATCGGCGTACTCGCCCTGTTTCAGCTCACCTTTCTTACCTTCTTCGAACTGGGCGTAGGCAGAACCCGACGTATAAGCGCGGATGCAATCATCGAGCGAGATTTTCTCCTGCGGCTGCCAGCCATCTTTCGGGCCGCCCTCCGGGCGCTCGCGCGTAACGCAAGCGTACAACCCACGAAAGGGACTGATGGGCTCCACGTCGTAGTCCGTTCCAAATGCCAGCGGTACTCCGTTTTTCAGCATGGTGGCCCAGGCGTAGGCGCCCACGAGGCGCTCTCGCCCAATTCGTTCCTCGGCCCAGCGCATGTCCGTGGTCTGATGCGAGGGTTGCATAGATGCGACGACGTGGAGTTGCGCAAAGCGACTGAAATCCATGGGCGCGACGACTTGGGCGTGCTCGATGCGGTCGCGACGGTCGCGCGGGCCATTCGCTTTGGCGACAGCTTCAAAAACGTCCAGCGCTATGCGGTTGGCGCGATCGCCAATGGCGTGGAAAGCAAGCTGAAAGCCGGCTCTGTCGCGTTGGATGGCCATGGCAGTGACTTTCTCCGGATCGCTAGTGAGGATTCCGCTCGTGGAGGGATCGTCGGAATAGGGCTCGAGCATCGCCGCGGTGCGCGAACCCATGGCTCCATCCGTGAAAGCCTTCAGGGCACCCGTTTTGAGCCACGGATCCTGGGTACCCCCTTGGGCGCGCATGTTCTGCAAATCGTTGAGCGGCAGATTGAACGGGAGCCACTCGGTAATGCGAACAGTGAGCTTGCCTTCCTCTTTCAGCTGTTGGAAAGCCTGGAAATCGGCCCACTCGGAATAATCCTGGACGGAAGTGATGCCGTTCTTGGCGACGTTTTCGAGGACCAGTTCGATTCCCTTGCGTCGCACTTCCGGCGCCGGATCGGGAATCCGTGCCTTCACCAGGGACATGGCCGCATCTTCTTTCAACATTCCCGTGGGCTCGCCCAGCGTATCGTGTTCGATCTCACCGCCCGGCGGATTGGGAGTGGTTTTATCGATTTCCGCACGCTTAAGCGCGAGCGAATTCGCGACCGCCACGTGACCGGAGATATGTGTGAGGATGACGGGATTCTTGGGAGCGACGGCATCAAGCTGCTGGCGATCGGGGAATTTTTTCTCCGTCCAGAGGGTGTGGTCCCACCCACCACCGGTGATCCATTCACCGACTTTGTGCAGCGCAACGGCTGCGGCCACGCGCTTCTGCATTTCTTCCGCCGAAGGCACACCTGTCAGGGGGACGGCGAGTTCGTCCGCGGCAGCGCCACCGAGATGCACGTGCGCGTCATTGAATCCAGGCATCACAAATTGGCCTTTGAGATTGACGGTTTCGACGCCTTCCTGGCCGCCACCGCAATCGAGAAGGACATGGTCCATCCTGCCAATACAACTGATCTTTCCCTCGCTGACGGCCAGGGCTTCCGCCCACGGATGCGCAGGGTCATTCGTGTAAATGTGACCATGATTGTAATAGGTCGTCGTGGGAGCCTTTTGAGCTGCGCCCGATTTCGCGTGGAATGCTACAACGACGGTGACGACTACAAAGGGTAGG
Source organism: Acidobacteria bacterium 13_1_20CM_58_21 (assembly GCA_001919715.1). Taxonomy (GTDB): domain Bacteria; phylum Acidobacteriota; class Terriglobia; order Acidiferrales; family UBA7541; genus Acidiferrum. The sequence continues at coordinate 13,737 of MNIJ01000220.1, read as the reverse complement.
AGGCCGGCAAGGATTCGAACCCGATCCGTCCGGATGGTCATCGGGATTTTTCCTCCGCAACTCCGGAAACTCCGAGGACCGCAAGTAGCGCACGCTTCAAACCGGTTTCCCGGCCGGCGGAATCGTACCATTCCTCGAGAGAATGGGCTCCGCCGCCGCTGCCGCCGGCGCCGATGGAGATGGCGTCGATCCCCATGGACAGCGGAATATTCGCGTCTGTCGAAGAACGCTCGATGCGCGACTGATTGCCTAGCACTTCATCGGCGGCACGAAGTGCGGCCAGCAGCGCTGAATCTGGCGACAATTCCCCGCCCGGACGGCTCCCCAGCAATTCGACCTTCCATTCCAGCTTTCCCTTGGAGCGGTCGCGCGCGGAATCCATCTCGTCCCTTACGCCCGCAATGATGCACTCGCGAAGCGCGGATTCCAGGCGTGCCAGTTCGTCTTCGCTTTCGGAGCGAATGTCAACTTTCAGGCGCGCCTCATGGGGAACGGAATTCACCGACGTACCGCCTTCGATTTGGCCAATGTTGAACGTCGTGCGAGGGCTGGCTGGGACCCTAGTATTGATGAAGCGCACGGACCCGCGGACAAGAGCGTTGATGGGATTAGGCATCCCGAAGTCGGACCAGCTGTGGCCGCCCGGGCCGGAGATCAGAGCTTCAAGCCGGCGCGATGCCAGCGCTCTGGTCGTCACGTGATCGGTGCCGGAACCATCAAGAACCACCACGGCTCTTAATTTCCCGTGGTAGGTATCGACGAGGGCGCGCATGCCACGCAGATTGCCTTCGCCTTCTTCGCCAACATCGCCGACGAATAGAACGGTGCGCTGCGGCTTGAGGTGCGCGAACCGCACGGCACGCGCCAGCGCCAGTAGGGCTGCCAAACCGCTGCCATTATCGGAGATTCCCGGCGCGGTCATGCGGCTGCCGTCCCGGTGAACTTTCACCTCCGTGCCGGGAGGAAAAACTGTATCGAGGTGCGCGGCAATGACTACAATTTCTTTTTCATTCACGCCACGCAGTTCCCCGATGACGTTGCCGGTCTTGTCGATCTGCGCCGGAAGACCGGTTTCGGCCAGTAACTCTTTGACCGCGGCCGCACGCTGCGCTTCCTGAAACGGCGGCGCCGGGATTTCCGTGAGGAGCACCTGTTGGTCGTTGATCCAGGAGATATTGGGCGTGAACCAATCGAGAGCGGCCCGGACTCGTGCGTTGTCCGGAAGCCGCGGTGCCTGGGCCCGGGGTGATGCGTGGGAAGGAGCGGCGGAGCGAACCGGCATAACCAGAAGAATAACGCAAACGAGGCCGCGTTTCACCGTCGGCTTGCAGCGTCGTTTCCCGCTCACTTCTGTGCGGCCTCGGTGCACAGGGCGAGAACTTCGGCATCGGAAAGGACGCGCGGGGACTGCTTGGCGGCGTCAAAAATACGCGCGACCGTGGCATCGTCTGCCGGGATGTGGTGCTTCTCCAGCCAGAACAGCACGTTGGACTTGCCGCTCATCGGGCCGATCTCGATCACCTGGTCGAGGCCAAAGAGATGCGCGGGCACACCGCTGTAAACCGCATTGGCGAGTGCCAGATCATTCTTACGAAAAGCTTTGATGAGCGCGGCGGCGTGCACGCCCGTCGCTGTGCGAAACGCATCATGGCCGACGACCGGATAATTCAGCGGAATCATCGTGTGGGTGGCTTGGGCGACCTTTTCGCAATATTCCTTCAGCCGGGAAAGATCCTGGTGGATGAGTCCCATGAGCCGAAGATTGACTAGCATTAATTCCATTGGCGTGTTGCCGACGCGTTCGCCGAGGGCGTTGGCGGCAGCGTGGACCTGGTGCGCACCCCCGGCGACGGCCGCAAGTGAATTGGCGATGGCCAGGCCGCGGTCGTTGTGACCGTGCCAGTCCACGCGGATTTTTTCGCCGGACGGTCTCACCACCTCATCGATGGTGAACTTCACGAGGTTGAACGCGCCACTTGGGGTGGCGTGGCCGACCGTGTCGCAGAGAACGATGGCGCGCGCGCCGTTTCGAATGGCCGTAGAATACAGCCGCTTGACGGTATCGGGATCGGTGCGCATCGTGTCTTCGGTGACGTACATGGACGGAAGACCGTTCTGGACTGCGAACCTTACTGCCTTTTCGGTGGTGCGCTCGAGGTGCTCGACCGTCCAGTCTTCCACCAGGCGCCGGATCGGACTGGAGCCAAGAAACGTTGCCGCTTCGATGGCCATGCCCACCGTCTGCGAGATCTCGACGATGGGACGGATGTCGTTTTCGTGAGTGCGCGCCGCGCAGTTGGGTTTGATCTTCATCCGCTGCGTGGCGATTTCGCGAGCCAGCACTTCGGTGTGCCTAAAGGCCCGGGACCCGGCGCCGGGAAGACCGATATTAACCGAGTCGATTCCCAGGGATTCCATCAGATGCAGGATTTCGATCTTTTCTTCGATGCTAGGGTCAACCACGGAGGGATTCTGCAAACCGTCGCGAAGGGTTTCGTCATTCATCAACACGCGGGTGCCCGGAGGAATCGCCGGCGGCGTGGCAGCGTTCCAATCGTAGATCCATTCGTCCTGCTGCACGGAGGGCCTCGTCGGCTGCGAAATCGAGAAGACTAGTTGCGCAAAGTGTAGCTCTGCGGCTGTTGCGCGGGATCCGGGCGATATAGCGTCTTGCAGAATTCGCAGCGGTAAATTTCCGCATTCTGACCAATGAGCGCGGCGACTTCCTTGGGGTAATCGTAGTAACGCTTCAAGTGGCCGTTGCAGAGCTTGCCCTTCTCATCTTTCTCATCGCAGGCTCGCTGTTTGGGCTTGCGCGTCTTGATTTTGGGTGACGCGGCAGTCTCTTCAGGCATAGAGCACCTCCCTACAATCCGTGGTCGCGGAAAAACGTTTTCATGGCACCGCGGGCGTTTCGCAGCTTCGCGCCGATGCCGCCGTAAAATTCAAATTGCAGAAAGGCATCCGCGGCGTGCTCGAGATCCGCGCCATAGCGGTACCACCAGGGCTTTGCGCGCCGCGGCAGACCGTCGACATCAATGTATTTCATTTGCACCATTTCGAGGAGGCCGGCTTTGCCATGGGTGCGGCCCCAGCCACTCATCCCGCACCCGCCGTGCGGGGCTTCCGCAATGCCGAAATAGCTGATGGCATCGTTTACCATGACCGCGCCGGCGCGAAGTTCGGCGGCCAAAGCCATTCCTCGAGTCTGGTTTCTGGTCCACACGCTGGCCGCCAGCGCAAACGGTGAATCGTTGGCCCGGGCGATTGCCTCGTTGGCATCCCGCACTGCTTGAATGGCTAGAATCGGCCCGAACGTCTCTTCTTGAAATAACTTCATGGAGGAATCCACGCCCGCGATGATCGTGGGCTCAAAAAAGTTGGCGCCAAGGTCAGGGCGCGATTTGCCGCCACAGCATACCTTCGCGCCGCGCGAGACGGCATCATCGACTAAATCGCTCATACGTTGAACGTATTGCGGTCGGATGAGCGGGCCCACGTCGGTCGCAGGATCGCTTCCAGGACCGATGCGCAGTTTCTTGGTCTTCTCCACGCAAAGCGCCAGGAACTTTTCCGCCACCGCTTGCTCGACGAACAACCGCTCTACGGAAAGGCATACCTGGCCGCAGTTGGTGTAGCCGCCCCAAAGGGCCGCGCTGGAGGCCACCTCAAGGTCCGCATCCGCGAGCACGATCATGGCATCCTTGCCACCAAGTTCGAGCACGGAGGGGATCAGCTTTCTTGCGCAAGCTTCGGCAACGCGGCGGCCGGTGGTCACGCTTCCAGTGAATAACACTTTGTCCGGCAAGGCGTCGATCAAGGCCTGGCCGACTTCCCCGCCCCCCTGGACAACCGTGACAAGGCTTCCCGGGAACCGCGCGTCGATGAAAAGTTTCTCGATCAGCGATCCGCATTGTGGTGTGAAGTCGCTGGTCTTCGAAACCACGGCATTCCCCGCGGCGATGGCCGGGATGATCTGGCTGAGCGGGATCGCCAGCGGGTAGTTCCACGAAGAAATGATGGCAATGACACCGAGAGGCTGGTAGGCCAGATAGCCGCGTTTGGCTTTCGCGGCGGTGCTGTGATGCGGAACCCGACGCGTGCGCAGAGCGCTCGCCACATTCCCGGACCAGTATTCCGCGGAATCGAGAGCAACGAAAACATCCGCAAAGAGGGCCTCCACGCGCGGCTTGCCGGATTCGCGCACAACCGCGTCAGCCAATTCAAGGCGCGAGGCCATGATTCGTTCTCGGAGGCCGCGCAACTTCTCGCACCGATCGCGGATCGGAAGCTTCGCCCATACCTCCTGGGCGACTCGCGCCCGTGAAACGATCTCCCGCAGCAGTGACGGAGGCGTTTTCTCAATATGCCCAAGGACTTCCCCCGTGGCCGGATTGATCGAAGGAAGAGCGTCGATGGGAATCGCCGTGGCCGCCATAAGCGTGATTCTAACCGATTTTGAGGCCGGCGGGTGGCCGCTCATTGCTGACTTCACTGTTTTTCGACAGGAGAACGAGGCCGCCCGAGCTGGCGGGCTGATTTCGGAATGAAGAACGGTAGGTTTTCCTCCTTCCAGCGCATTGCGTCGTGGATGCGACTCCGGCCGCTCGGATGGTCGAAGAAGATCCACTCTTCGAATGGGCCGGGGTTCATCTTGCGATACTCGCCGAGATGAATGGCCGCCTGCGCAAAGCCGTCGGGCTGTCTGCTAGCGTTCAGGCCATACATATCGGCTTCGTGTTCGTTGGTGCGGATGTGGGTGTTAAAGAATGGCGTGTATACGAAGGCAAAGAGCGAACCCAAAAGGAAGACCAAGGGAAGCACCGCGGTATCCCCAATTCCGCGCACCTGCCAGCGTTCTCCCCAGCGAGCCAGGGCCCGTTCGAGTGACCACCGCAGCGAAGCGAAATCACGATGACAGCAGAGAAATAGAGAATGTCCTTGGCAATGTGGTGAAGAACGTAGTGGCCCATTTCATGGCCCATAACGGACTGAATTTCCTCGGGCGATCCGCGACGCAGTAAGTTGTCGTTGAGCGTGATGCGCATGATTTGGCCATAGCCGCTGACGTTCGCGCTCATGCGCGCAGTCTGGCGCGAGGCGTCCATCTGGTAGACCTTTCGCGCGGGAATCCCATTGGCGCGCGCAAGGCTCAGGATAGGCTGCGTTATCCGCGGGTCTTCAAGCACCGTATATTTATTGAGCAGCGGGAAGATGAAGACCGGCGCAATCATCACAAAGAAAATCAGAAAGACCATGGAGACAACGGCGCCCCAGATCCACCAGGTGTCGGACAGCCGGCGAACCACGCCGACAAGCACCACCGCCACGATTCCGCCGAATACGAGTTTCCCGAGAACTAATGATGATGAGCTGGTCGCCGAGCCAGGGGAGGAGAGTCTGGGTCGCCAGCCCGTACTGCCGCTCACGGAAATAGCCTTCGTATAGACCAAGAGGAGCGTCCAGGATCGTCGTGACCATCAGAAATGCCGACCAGTAGATGAAGGTCTGCAATGGCTTGAAGCGCGTGGCACGTTCGGCGAAGTTCCTCATTGCCGCGGACCAGCCGAAACGCAGCAAGAAAAGATAAAGTGCTGCGCCATAGAGGAAATCCCAAAGGATCAGCCAGTATCCGCCTTCAAAGTAAAACGCGCGCGCTGGCGGGAATTTCCGCCAAGTAGGCGTTCGTCGCGGCATCGGCGTCGAAATGTTCAGGCTGCGCGGCGGCGGGAACTGGAATTACCTCCGGCATTACCGCGCCAGGCCTAGCAACGGGACCCCTCGATTGCTGCGTTTGAGAAACGCCCACGCTTAGGAGTAGCGCGACAACAACCAGCCCGGAAAAGATTATCCCGCGAAGAATCATAGATGCTCCTGTGAACATACCGGGAAGTTCCGCACTCGCATCATGAGGCTCAAACAGACCTTGAGTTTTCGGCTTCATTCTGGGTTACAGGCACAATACGAAGCTGAACCAACAATAGTTTCCCCGCGAGATGAAAATATCTTATGGTCGTCCGAGCCGCCAGGCTTCGTCGTGCTGTACTTCGACCATCACCAGGCCATGCGACGGCACGGTGGGCCCGGACTTAGAGCGGTCTCGCAGTTCGTACAAACGATCGATATCCGCAGGCGCGAGTTTCCCGCGCCCGACGTCGAGCAGGGTGCCCACCATTTTGCGCACCATATAGCGAAGGAACGAACGTCCGCGAACGGTGAAGACCAGCTCCTCGTTGTCGGCGCTGCGCGCCAACTCAGTCGAAAATATTTCACGCTCGGTGGAGCGCTCTTTGTCGTCCTCTTCGGAGCCCGTGGAAGCCGCAAACGAGGCAAAGTCGTGCGTCCCGACAAAACGGGCTGCGGCATCGCGCATGGCATCCTCATCGAGCGGAAACGGATAATGGAGGACGTAACGCCAAACCATCGGTGGCACGACTTTCCCGCGGTACAGCCGGTAGCGGTAGGTCTTGGCCCGCGCCGACCAGCGCGCATTGAAATCTGGGCCAACCTGCTCAGCCGCAGCGATTCGAATCGCTGGAGGGAGCAAGGCGTTCAGTGCGCGCTGAAATTCTTGCGCTGACAATTGAGATTGTGTTCGAAAGCTGCCTACTTGGCCAAGCGCGTGAACGCCGGCGTCGGTGCGTCCGGCGGCATGCAAAACGACGTTTTCCTGAGTCATACGCCGAAGCACGCCAACGATTTCCCCCTGAATTGTCGGCCGCTGCGCCTGAATCTGCCAGCCGTGGAAATCGGTGCCGTCGTAAGCGATGGTGAGCTTGAAATAACGCATGCGGGGGCGAGGACCGCCGGGTCAGGGCGCGGTGCGAACGAAGCGGCTCCCCGGCTTTACCGCTACGCTGCCGCCGCGGCAGAGCGGACAATCTTCTTCCTCGTAGCTGGCGATGGGCAGTTGAATCAGCGACTGCGCTTCCACTTCGAAGTCGATCTTCCCGCCGCTCCGATCGATCAGTGCACCGGCAGCAACAACGCGGGCCCCGGCCTCTTCCACGACCCGAATCGTTTCCTGAGTGGAGCCTCCGGTAGTCCACACGTCTTCAACAACGAGAACATGCTGGTTGGGAGTGAGCGAGAAACCTCGCCGCAGCGTCATCATGCCGCTGGCATCGCGCTCCACAAAAAGCGCCGGCGTGCCGCTACCGGGTGAACCCTTCATCTCAGGCAGCGCCCGAGCAACTTCCTGCCCGATGATCAGGCCCCCTATGGCCGGCGACACAACCGCCTCAATCCTAGCGTCGGAAAAGAGAGCCGCCAGCGCCTGCCCGAGCTTCTCGGCGAAGCGCGGATATTGCAAGACCAGCGCGCACTGGACGTAGGTGGCGCTGTGCAGGCCGCTGGACAGCTCAAAATGCCCATGGCGGATGGCGCCCGCCGTCTCGAACAGTTTCAGCAGTTCTTCACGTTTTAGCATTCGGCTCAGCTAACCAGCTGGCAACTCCTAAGCGTCGAAATGTCAGCAGCCTAGCCGCCGCTCCTCGCGTTGTCAAGGAAGAGCGCCCCTGTTAGACTGCTTTTTTCGCCGGTCGTGGCGGCGCAGCCCTGGCGACGGTTTCTTGACCGTCCAGAGGTGGGTGGTCGCGAGATCGTCAGTTTTCGCTTTGCTGACCGCAAAACGGTCAACTTCTTGAAACAAATTCCATTCTGCGAACGTTTTACAAAGTTGAGTCAACATAGTTAAGCCCCTTGAGGGATGAATCTTGAGGATAAGGAGTCCTATGAAGACGCTGTATGCTCGACCGCTGTTGGCCGCCATACTGGCCGTAACGCTCGTGGGAGGGCCCGTTTCCCCGGCCTTCGGGCAGGAAGCGCAGCAAAATACGCAAGCAGCTCCCGCCAAGACAGTCACGCCAATCGTGCCAGTCTCTCTTGGCTCGGCGAAGTACAGCTATAGCCATGCGCCCAAGCCATTTCCGAACCTCCTCGCCCCGTACAGTCCCATCAAGGTCGAAGCGCCTGGCCTCACCAATTCGCCCCGCATCGACCAGCTCATCCACGACGGAAAAATGGAGTTAAGCATGCAAGAGGCAGTAGAGTTGGCGCTGGAAAATAGCATGGACATCGTGGTGCAACGTTATAACCCCTGGTTCGCGGACACGGGCATGCTAAAGGCGAAAGCGGGAGGCTTTGGCGGCGCCACTCCGGGCGCGGTATTTGGGGGTTCAAGCGCGAGCAATCCGCTGCTGAATTTCGATCCGGTGATCACCACGACCGTCAGCATCGACGACCGCAACCTCCCGGTCAACAATCCTCTGACTTCCGGTACCGGCACGGGGCTTTCATCGCTCGCCAGATTGACCCTGCACACAGCCACCTTCAACACCCAAGTTGCCCAGGGTTTTCAGACCGGAACGACCTTTTTCACTGCCTGGGACAACACGCGCTCTTCCTCCACTTCGGCCGCCAACTTGTTCAACCCTTCCGTGCAATCTTCGATTTTCGTTGGATTCCAGCAACAGTTGCTAAACGGATTCGGGCGTTCCGTCAACACGCGCAACATCCGCATCGCCAAGAACAACCGCAAAATTGCGGACTGGGCCTTCACCCAGCAGGCCATCACCACCGTCACGAACACCATCAACGCCTATTGGGAACTGGTCTACGCCCGGGAAAACGTGAAAGTTCAGCAGCAAGCGGTAACCGTGGCCGAGAAGTTATACAACGACAACAAGAAGCAGTTGGAAATCGGCACGATGGCCCCGCTCGAAGTGACCCGCGCCGAATCCGAAGTCGCCACCGACCGCCAAAACCTGATCCTGGCGCAGACCGTGCACCTTCAGAATCAGCAGATTCTGAAGAACGCCATCAGCAAGAATCCGCTCGCGCCCAATCTCATAAACGTCGAGATTATTCCGACAGAACTACCGTCGCGGCCGGAAGCCATTGAAGCCCCCGCGTTTGAAGAAGCCGCCAAAGAAGCATTTGCGAAGAGGCCGGAACTGCAGGAAGAAGCGCTCAACCTGTTAAACGGAGCGATCGACGTCCACGCCACCCGCAATGCGCTGTTACCAACAGCGACCCTTACCGCGCAATACAGCACGGTGGGACTCGCCGGCAACCAGGCAACGTTCACCACTGCGACGATCGCAGGAGCTCCAGTTGTAGACGCAAGTGGGAATCCGATTCCTGGAGGACCCTTTCTTCCCGCCACGCAATTCACACCGAACGGCACTCTGCAGGCCGGCTTCGGCGACGCCATGAGTTCCGCGCTGCACAATAATTTCCCGGACTATCAAGTGTCCTTGAACGTGCAGATCCCTATCCGTAACCGCTCCGCGCAAGCCGACAACCAGCGCGCTATTCTAACGCAGCGTTGGCTCGAGGCGCAGTTGCAGCAAATGCAGAACGCCGCGCTGCTCGACGTGCGCAATACCTACATCGCGCTCACCCAAGACCGCGCCCAGGTCGATGCCGCCAGCAAGGCGCGCGAACTGCAGCAGCAAACGTTTGATGCGGAGCAGAAGAAGTATCAGCTCGGCGCATCCACCGTATACCTGGTCATTCAGACCCAACGCGACCTAATCAACGCCCAGGGCACGGAGCTGCGCGCCTTGGCCAATCTCGCCGAAGCCAAGGCCAATTACGAGCGCGCCGTCGGACGCACACTCGAAGTCAATCGCGTCTCCATCGCCGATGGCAAGACCGGAGAAGTCGAGCGCGAGACGCTCATTCCCGGCACGTTGCACGGTCAAGTGGTTGGTACGGAGAAGCTTTCTTTCAACGCCGGCCAAAGGTAATTCTCGCAGGCAAGTTTTCCTGCGGCCCGGGCGTGCTCGCCCGGGCCGTTTTTGTTCCGCTCGCGCTCCGCGCAGTTTTCCGCACCAAATCCACGGCACTCTTGCCCCTTCCTGGCCTTTCGCATAGCATTAATCTTGTTTATGTCGCGATCCGTTTCTTCGAATCCCTACCCGGGGCCATGAGCATGAGCGAACCATCCAAGGGCACCACGCAAGCCGCGCCTCCGGCCGAGACGTCTTCACTAAATCGGGCGCCCACCGCCAAAGAACAAGCCTGGGAGAAGAACACCCTACGGTCCGCGCTTGAAAAAAGCCCCGAGAGACAGCCCGAATTCACCACCCTTTCCGGGCATCCGATTCGCAGGCTCTATACCAGAGCGGATCTGACGAATTGGGGTCCTGACCGAGATCTAGGTTTCCCTGGGGAGCCCCCGTATACCCGTGGCATTCATTCCGCAATGCACCGCAGCCAGCTGTGGACGATGCGGCAGTTCGCGGGCTTTGGAACAGCCGAAGACACCAACCAACGCTTCCGCTATCTGCTCCGAAGGGGCCAGACGGGCCTGTCCACGGCCTTCGATTTGCCCACTCTAATGGGCTACGACTCCGATCACCCTCTCTCGGAAGGAGAGGTCGGCAAGTGCGGCGTGGCCATCAGTTCGCTCGCCGATATGGAGGTGCTCTTCGACAAGATTCCCCTGGCGAATGTCACCACCTCCATGACCATCAATTCGCCGGCGGCCATCATTTGGGCGATGTATCTGGCGGTGGCTGAAAAGCAGGGCGCGGACTGGAAGAAAATTTCCGGCACGCTCCAAAACGACATATTGAAGGAATACATCGCGCAGAAGGAATACATCTACCCGCCGGAACCCTCGATGCGGCTGGTGATCGACACGTTCGAATTCGGGGTAAAAAACACACCCAAATTCAACACGATTTCAATCAGCGGCTACCACATCCGGGAGGCCGGCTCGACCGCGATTCAAGAACTGGCCTTCACACTGCGCGATGGCATGGAATACGTCGAATGGGGAATGCGCCGGGGTCTCGACGTGGATCAATTTGTGCCGCAGCTTTCCTTTTTCTTTAACGCGCACAATGATTTCTTCGAGGAGATCGCCAAGTACCGCGCCGCGCGCCGCATCTGGCACAAAGCTATGGTCGAACGCTACAAATCAAAGAATCCGCGCTCTTGGGCACTGCGATTCCACACGCAAACCGCGGGATGCTCGCTGACTGCTCAACAGCCCTACAACAACGTGGTGCGCACCGCGATTCAAGCGCTCGCCGCGGCGCTGGGCGGGACCCAATCATTGCACACGAATTCGCTCGATGAAGCCTGGGCGCTGCCAACGGAGTTCGCCGCGACGATAGCCCTGCGCACCCAGCAGATCATTGCCCATGAAACCGGCGTGACCAACACTGTCGATCCGCTCGGTGGCTCCTACTTCGTCGAAACTCTCACCAACGAAGTCGAGTGTGGCGCGTGGAAATACATAGCGAGAATCGACGGCATGGGCAGCATGGTCGCCGCCATCGAGCGCAGCTACCCGCAGCGCGAAATCGCCGAAGCCGCCTACCGTTACCAAATGGCTGTGGACAAAAAGGAAAAGATCATCGTCGGCGTAAATGATTTTGTAGCCGACGAAAAGCCCTTGGACATTCTGCAAATTGACGAGACCGTGGCGCACCGCCAGGCCGCCCGCTTGATAAAGCTCCGCGCCGACCGCTCCCAGGCCGAGATCGATCGCCGCCTCCATGCTCTCCGCGACGCAGCCCAAGGAAAAGCCAATCTCATGCCGTTCATCTACGACGCCGTAAAGTCCTACGCCACGCTCGGCGAAATCTGCGACGCCCTCCGCGACGTCTTCGGCATCTACGAAGAGGTCGCCATTACCTGAGTCTTGCCTCATGGGGGTCATTGAGCGAGCGATTGAAGTGCATCGACTCGTTGGTCCGGGACTTCTAGTATCGGCTTACGCAGAACCCTGTCTGCGGCCCCCCGACTCGGACTCTTGGTCAACTTCAATGTGACGGCACGCGAACGGGGAATAAAGCGCTGTATCATTTGAGCCTACCAACGGCCGGGAAGAGAACCTAATACAATACGGAGGGCGCGAAGCACGGGGCCACAGATGACCTCAGAGAAGAGGAAGCGAAATGCCGGAAAAGAAAATCCGTGTGCTGATTGCCAAGCCGGGGTTGGATGGCCACGACCGCGGCGCCAAAATCATCGCGCGCGCATTGCGTGATGCCGGAATGGAAGTCATCTACACCGGCTTGCGCCAAACCCCGGAGATGATCGCCTCCGCCGCCGTGCAGGAAGACGTCGACGTAATCGGCCTCTCAATTCTCTCCGGCGCGCACAACACCATCTGCCCCCAACTGATGAAACTCCTCCACGACAAAGGCATGAGCGATGTCACCGTCCTCGTCGGCGGCATCATCCCCCAAGCCGACGTCCCGGCCCTGAAGCAATCCGGCATCGCCGAAATCTTCCTTCCTGGAACCTCCACCCAAGACATCGTGGATTTCATCCACAAGCGCGTCGCGCTGTCCTAATCCTCCAACGCATGGCCACAGGACAAAGCCTACCCGGCGAATTTATCGTGACGGTACCTCCACCGTTGTTGGCGATGAACTTCCTTGATTCTCTGTTTTTCTTCTTTTCGCGCTTGGGGGTCCATTTTTCGCCGGAGAAATTCCCGTTCGCGCAAAAGCTTCCGGCGGTTTTCAACACGCGACGGATCCAGTCGTCCCGTGCTCAATGCCGCCCGGACCGCGCACCCTGGCTCCGCTTCATGACAGCAATCGCCGAATCGGCATTTTGCCGCCAGCAAATCAATGTCGCCAAAAACCTGCGCAACACCGCTGTCCGCGTCCCACAGTTGCATCTCGCGCAAGCCCGGAGTGTCCATCAGCAGCGCGCCCCCCGGCAAGACAAACAGTTCACGCGTAGTAGTGGTGTGCCGTCCGCGGCTATCACCATCGCGAACCGCCTGCACGTCCTGGACCGTCTGTCCCAGAAGCCGGTTCGCCATCGTTGATTTGCCCACTCCGGAAGAACCCAAAAGCACCACGGTGTGACCCGGACAGAGAAACTCCTCCAATTCACCAAACCCCTGCCCCGTTCTCGCGCTGACGACGCACACTGCTGTGCCCGCGGCAATGCGCTGCATCTCCGCGGCCTTCTCACGCGCCTGGTCGCAAGCGTCGGCCTTGTTCAACACGATGACCGGCCTAGCCCCGGACTCCCAGCACTGCGCGAGATATCGTTCGACGCGTCGCGGATTGAAATCGCCGTCCAATGCGGACAAGAGCAACGCCGTGTCAACATTCGCTGCAATCACTTGTTCCTCCACCTTCTTGCCCGGAGATTTGCGCACAAATTTGCTCCGTCGCGCCAAGACCTCCTGGATCACCGCGGTCGTGTTTTTACCATGGACTTCCGCCGCCACCCAATCTCCGACGGCCGGCCAGTCTGCGCCACCGTCCGCGGCGAGACGCAGCTTGCCGCTGGCGGAAGCCCAGCATTCCAGGAAGTCTCCCGCGACGCGCCAGAATTCCCGCTGCTGTCGAACAACACGCGCCGGTACTGTACTTTTGCGGTTGCCCTGCTGCCAAAACGTTTCAAAGTACGAATTCCATCCCCATCCAGTAATAGACACGGAAAAACCTCCCGCAGCCGTGGCGCAAGGCACGGCCGTCGCTAGGGGCTAGGGCCAATAGCAAAACAGCATTGGTTCCAAGTGGGTTTCGAATGCGGGAGGCGTGAGGCAGTCAGTTCGCGCCAGCCGCGGAGACACACTTGCCTGCCAGAACTTTGGTAATGATTCGCACAGGCGCCTCCGTGGTTGAAATGAAGGCTCCCGCGGTTGAGCAAGAACCTTTCAATCACATCTTAGCGACGGGCCCAGTCCGAGTCAACACTCGAAACCTTGGGGATCAGTGAACCACCTTCCCATCGGTGTCCCGAACCTCG
>MNIJ01000185.1 GCA_001919715.1 Acidobacteria bacterium 13_1_20CM_58_21 | reverse complement strand
GGTTTCTTTTCGGCGGGCTTTTGCAGGATGGGCACGGTGGCATCGGGCTTCTTGTCCTCCGGCTTCTTTTCCGCGGATTTTTTAAATTTGTCGATGAGCGCCTTCTTTTCTTTTTCACGCTCGGAGCGTTCGGCCATGTCGCGCTGGCGGTCGAAGTAGACGCGGCCATCGATCAGTGTTTTCTGCACAACGGCATAAGCGCTCAACGGGTCGTGATTGTAAATCGCGAGGTCGGCGTCTTTCCCCACGTCAATCGTGCCCACGCGCTTGTCGATGCCGAGCTGCACGGCGGGATTCAGGGTGACCATCTTGAGCGCTTCGTCGTGCGAGAGGCCGCCAAACTTCATGCTCTTGGCGGCTTCCTGATTCAAGTGCGTGGCTTCTTCGGCGTCGTCGGAATTGATGGAGACGACCACGCCGCGGCGGGTCATCAGCGCGGCGTTGTACGGAATCGCATCATAGGCTTCCACTTTGTAGGCCCACCAATCGGAAAAAGTGGAAGCGCCAACTCCGGCGGTAGCCAATTCATCGGCGACTTTATACCCTTCAAGAACGTGCTGAAAGGTGCGGACTTTGAAGCCGAACTCTTTCGCAACGCGGAGGAGCATCAGGATTTCATCCTCCCGGTAGCAGTGTGAATGAACGTAGCGCTTGCCTTCCAGCACTTCGACGAGCGGTTCGAGGCGCAGATCGCGGCGCGGCGGAATGAGATTTTTTTCACCAGCGGCGAGGCGCTTGTCGTAATCCTCCCACGACTTCTTGTAGTCCCGGGCTTCACTGAACGCGCCACGAATGGTCTCTTCGACTCCCATACGCGTGGCAGGATACCGCCGGGGCTGACCTGGGATACTGAAATTCGAGCGCTTGGGATTCTCGCCCAGTGCGAACTTGATGCCCGGAAGCGCGCCTTCGAACGGCAACTTCGCGGCGGGCTGGCCCCAGCGCAGCTTGATGACCAGCGTTTGTCCGCCAATAGAATTGGCCGAGCCGTGAAGAATGTTCGCGGCCGTGACTCCGCCCGCTAAATCACGATAGATGTCGATGTCCTCCGGATTCAGGATCTCCGCCATGTTCACCATCGAGGAGACGGAAACGCTGCCCTCGTTGATGCTTTCCGCGGCGATGTGGGAGTGGCAGTCGATAATACCGGGCATGACGAATTGGCCCGCGGCGTCGATCACCTGAGCGTCTTTCGGTGCATTGATGGACTGGCTGACTTCGGTGATCTTGCCATCCTTAATAAGGATGGAGCCGTGTTCGATCGTTCCATGCGAGACGGTCAGGATAGTGGCGTTTC
The DNA here is from genome assembly GCA_001919715.1 of Acidobacteria bacterium 13_1_20CM_58_21. Taxonomy (GTDB): domain Bacteria; phylum Acidobacteriota; class Terriglobia; order Acidiferrales; family UBA7541; genus Acidiferrum. Next base: position 13,043 of record MNIJ01000185.1, on the reverse strand, counting down.
GAATCAGAATGATGGCGGCCGCGTCAGGCGGATTTGCTGCGCTTGCCGAATGCGGAACGTAACCCAGGCACAGGACCCCAAGAAAACAGAGGAACAAAGTCCCCAGGCCGTCGGCGTTTAGCACCTTCGAAATTCTCACTGTGCGCCTCCCCGGTTGACCCCATGGTGAGCGCAAGCCCCGGCGTTCAGGCCGGGGTAAAGCGATGGCTTTCTGCTCGGCATGGTATACATTCTTCGCGTCCAAAAGACCTACGGGCGGATAGCCCGAGAGTAAAGCCTCTAGCGTAGTCCTCCGCTGAAGTAAGGCGGTTGTCGGAGGAACCCAGAGATTCCCGCAAAACCAGCGGGGACTCCGTAGGAATCCCTGCCATTCATGGCGGGGAGGATGTCAACATCGCTGATGAAACAGCGCTGGGTTTGACGCCGGTAAATTCGAGCGAGAGACCCCGCACGCTGATGCTGCCCTTCAAGGAAGTTCCATCAAAGGTGCCTGCGAAGATGACGTCCGCCGTCGATCCCTCGAGCGGAATGTTAATGGTGAAGCTGAATTTGTCCACGCTCAAATATCCGCTAATAACCGAGGCGGTGCCACGCTTGCTGGTCACGGTGCCGGAGATGGTGCCGTCCCTGTCCATGGCGAGCTCGGCGGTGGCTTCCTCGGGACCATCGGGCGTGGTGTAGGAAAGGTTCCATTTACCGGTGAGGTCGCCTTTCGGCGGCTCCTTGGGTTTCTCCGGCTCGCGAACTTCAAACCGATGGCCGTCGACGAAAACCATCTTGATCTTCGTTTTTTCCTCGAAGAGATCACCATCGGTGACGACAAGATTAGCGATTTTCCCGTTTTCGAGGGAGCCCAGGCGGTCGGCGACACCGAAGATTTCTGCCGGCGACAGCGTCAGCGCGCGAAGTGCGGCGTCCGGCGCGAGGCCCGCGTCAATCGATCTCTTCGCGGCTTTGAGGGTGTCCTTTGGCACAGTGATGCCGCCGGAATAAAACGCGAACTTGACTCCGGCTTTGGCCAGCGCCGCTGGTGAAGACGGTGCGCGGTCGCGGAACTGCAGCGTTCGAAGCGATGGCTTGTCCTCGGGATCGGCGTCTTTGTCGGCTTCGGGCCACTTGAGATTCACGAGTACGGGAAGTTTTTTTGTGGCGATTTCCGAAGCAACTTCGTATGCCATCTGTCCGCCGTAAATGACGCCATTGACATGCCAGCGATCGACCAGTTCGAGGGCGCGGCGGAGCTGCACTGAATTGTTCGCAGGAATCAAGACCAGCGCGTGATCTTCCAGCGCATCGGCGAGCGCCGCCTCGGTGCGGTCATAGCGGGGCCGCGCCACGTTGCGGGGATTCTTTTCGTAACTAGCCTGCGCCTTGGTGCTCCACTCGGTGTCCAGCCAGAGCTGGTGAACGTAAGCAAGCACGCCCATGATGGAACTGGGAAACCCGCCCCCGAAACCTCTCGACGTCTGGAATACCACGGGAATGGCCACCGGCGATTTGACCACCAGGTCCCCGGCGCGTTCGCCTGCCAGATCCAGAACCGCGGCCTGCCCCGGAAGAATTCCTCCCTTTGGCGCGGAAACAACGGTGGTGAATCCTGCGCTGCGCCAGGTTTCGATGCGCTTGTCGCTCAGGCTGACCTCGTCCGCGGCGCTACGCCATGGCGTCGAGTAGGGCCGGTCCTCGGGACCACGCGCGCTCTCTTGCGCGCCGCGCGGACCGCCTTCAGCGGTCCCCGGGGGAGCGGCGGGAATGCCCACATCAGTGAATGAATCGAACAGCCCCGGGTACACCGTCAACCCCTTGCCTTCGATGACCCAAGCCTCCGGCGGGACCGCGACGTCTCTCCCCATCGCCGTTATGAGGCCGCGAGAGATGACAATGCTGGCGTTTTCGACGGGCGGCCCGGAAACGGGTACGACTCTGGCGCCGCGGATGGCGAAGTATTGCGGCTCGCCACCTTGTGCCTGAAGAGACGGTACGGCAGCGAGGAGAGCTAAAAGAGCCGTGAAACAAACCGCTAGTTCACCCCTGAGAATCGGGTTGGAACGCATGCCAGACTCCTCGGAAGGCGTTGAAGGGAACCGTCCCCGGGCAACCGTAAAGGTAGACGGATGAGGCTAGTGTGAAGTTTCGGAAGATTGGCATCCTCCCCGCCATGAATGACAGGGCGGAGTCCCCGCTGGTTTGGCGGGAATCTCTGGGTTCCTCCCACAACCGCCTTACTTCGGCGGAGAACTACGCTAGAGGCTTTACTTTCGGGCTATCCGCCCGTAGGTCTTTTGGACGCGAAGAATTTATACCATGCCGAAAAGAAAGGCAATCGCTTCCCCCGGCTTACCCCGCCCTGAACACCGGGGCTCGCCATCACCATCGGGTTAAGAAGAGGGGGCGCTGAAAAAAAAGGGAAAAACCCGGAAACAAAATGCCGGGATCTTTCGTTTCTTCTATTGCATTCCCATAGGGACGGTGGCATATAGATATGGGTATCCCATATAAGCTACCGGAGAAAGACGATGGGTGAACGAGCCGACGTTTGGCAAGGCACGCTGGCCTTGATGGTGCTGAAGACCCTACAGGCACTGGGGCCATTGCACGGGTACGGGATTGCGCGCCGGATCGAACAGACCAGCGGCGACCTCCTGGCAGTGAACTACGGCACGCTCTACCCCGCCCTGCTGAAGCTGGAGCAAGAGGGCTACATTTCCTCCGAGTGGGGCACCTCCGACAACAACCGCAAAGCCAAATACTACAAACTCACGCGCGCCGGGCGCAAACAATTGGACAAAGAAGCGCGCGAGTGGGAGCAGACCACAGAGATTCTGGCGCGCTTCCTGGCCCCCGGAAAGGAATCCGCATGAGGCAGGCACGCTCCTGGGTGTTGCGGTTGGGCGAACTGTTTCGAAAGGAACGGCGAGAAAAGGATCTTGCCGCGGAGATCGAAAGCCATCTCCAGATGCACATCGAAGACAATCTGCGCACGGGCATGAGTCCGGAAATCGCACGGCGGGAGGCACTGACGAAACTCGGCGGCATCGAGCAAACCAAGGAGAATTACCGGGACCGAAGAGGTCTTCCCCAGCTGGAAACAATTTTGCAGGATTTACGCTATGCCGGCCGCATGCTAGGTAAGAGCCCTGGCTTCACCACCGCGGCCGTGCTCACCCTGGCTCTCGGCATTGGTGCGAATACGGCCATTTTCTCCGTTGTGAACGGCGTCATGCTGAAGCCGCTCCCCTATCGCCAGCCCGAGCGCCTGGTGTCGCTCTTTCTTCACGGCCGAGAAACGGATCGCGGCGTGATGGGCGCGGCCGATTTCATGGCTCTCGACGAGCGCCAAGGGGCATTCGAACATGTTGCTGCCATTTCTCCATCCACCATAGGATTAACACTCACGGGCCTCGGCAGTCCTCAAATGATTCCAGGGACGTCGGTGACGTCTGATTTCTTTTCCGTGCTCGGCGTGCAGCCGGTTCTGGGACGTGCGTTTCGTCCTCAGGAGGGCAAGCCCGGAGGAAGCCTTTCCGTTGTCGTCAGCCATCACTTCTGGGAACAGTTCCTTCGCGCCGACCCGGCGGCCGTTGGCAGCAGTATCAAGCTCGACGGCAAAAGTTACTCGGTAATTGGCGTTCTACCGTTGGATTTTCATTTTGGTCCGCATAACGAATTGTGGCCTATCCTCCAGTTGCAACCTGCCAAGCAGCGCCCGCCGTACTGGTTGCTGACCGTTGGCCGCCTCAAGCCTGGCATTTCGGAAACACAGGCCGCCGCAGATGCTTCGCTCATCGCCAAACAGGTTCACCAGCAGTTTCCCCTTTCGGACGACAGCAGCATCATCGTCGTGCCTCTGAAGGACCTCATGGTTGGTGATACAGGCGAAGCTCTGCTGATCCTTCTCGCTGCCGTGGGTTTTGTTCTGTTAATCGCTGTCGTCAATGTCGCCAATTTGCATCTATCGCGTTCTGGCTCGCGCATCCACGAGTTCGCCATCCGTTCGGCGCTCGGAGCGGGCCGTCGCAGATTGATTTGCCAGCTGCTGACGGAGAGCCTTGTTTTGGCGGTTTTGGGGGGCTTGCTCGGTCTGGCGCTGGCCTATGGAGGGGTTCGCACTATTCTGGCCCTCAGCCAGGACGTGCTACCCCGAATGGAGGAGATAACTGTTGATGGCCGCGTCCTCTCGTTCACCGCAACGATTGCGATCGTGACTGGAATTGTATTTGGATTGGTTCCCGCGGTGCGTTTTTCAGGTTTACCGGCCGGCCGCTCGCTGAAAGAACGCAGCCGGACAGCAGCTTCAGGCCGGAGTGCCAGCCGCTTGCACGGCGCGCTAGTGGTGGCCGAATTCTCCTTGGCGCTGGTCGTCTTGACTGGAGCTGGCCTGCTGATTCGAACTTTGTCCCAACTACAATCCGTGAACCCGGGCTTCAATTCCTCTCACGTGGTGACCGCGCTGCTCACCCTGCCGCGAGAGCGCTACGCAAACGCACCACAGGTTACGTCGTTTTACCAGCAACTCCTTGGGCGCGTCAAAAATTCTCCCGGAGTTGAAGCGGCCAGCATAACCATGAGCCTGCCTCCCAACCTGCTCGAACTCACGAATCCTTTTCACGCTGAAGGTAAACCTGACACGCCCGGCCAGCCTGCTCCGGCCATAGGCGAGATTCCCGTCGGCACGGACTACTTCGCCACTCTTGGCATCCCTCTGTTTCGCGGCCGCCTTTTTTCGGACCAGGATCGTTCTCCTGCCACACATGTACTGGTCATCAATGAAAACATGGCCCGGCAATATTTCCCGGATCAAGACCCGCTGGGCACAAGAGTCCAAACCGGCGAGTACAACCCCAAAGGGGAGTGGTACACGATTGTCGGCGTTGTGGGCAATGTGAAATACCAAGGTCTGGGCGAAAAAGATCAACCGACGATGTATGTTCCCTATTTCGATTCCGGCTGGTGCCCGTGGTTTGTCCGAGAAATGTACGTCGTCGTCCGTAGCGCGTCCGCTCCGGAAAAGGTCGTTTCCGTTCTTCAATCCGCAGCCTTGTCGCTGGACAACCAGCTTGCGATAGCTCACGTTCGCACCATGGATCAACTGCTCTACGAATCGGTGGCAGGCTCGCGGTTCCGCGCGGTCCTTTTTGGTGTTTTTGCGGCCCTCGCGCTGGTTTTGGCAATGATCGGCATTTACGGAGTCATGGCATATTCCGTCAGCCAGCGTACCCATGAAATCGGAATCCGCATAGCCCTGGGAGCGCATCGAACGAACATCTTGCAGACGATTCTGCGCGAAGGCGCGAGTCTTGCTCTTCTCGGGGTGGCCATCGGGTTCGTCGTGGCGCTGGCATTGTCGCGGACGCTGGCTGGATTGTTGTTTGGCGTTCAGGCCACCGATGCAATGACATTGGCGCTGGTAGCTGCGCTTCTTTTGGGCGTCGCGCTGGCAGCATGCTACCTCCCCGCTCGGCGGGCGACGCGCGTCGATCCCATGGTGGCACTGCGTTACGAATAATTTTCAGAGGTCTCGAGCAAGTGCTCAGGGCTTCGCATCGCAAGTGGCAGAGGGCGTTATGAGCAAGCTGCGCGGATGGCTGTTGCGGCTGGGCGAACCATTCCAGCGAGACCGGCGCGAGCGTGAGCTCGCCGCCGAGATGGAAAGCAATCTCGCGCTGCACATCGAGGAAAACCTGCGCGCGGGCATGAGCGTTACAGCAGCGCGGCGGAAGGCGCTTATGAAGCTGGGGGGCATTGAACAGACTAAGGAAAACTATCGGGTCCAGCGCGGGCTTCCGTTTCTTGAAACACTGTTCCAGGACTTGCGATTCGCCTTTCGAATGCTCTTTAAGAATCCCGGCTTCACCGCGGTCGCCGTGCTGATCATGGCGCTGGGAATGGGCGCGAACACGGCGATGTTCAGCGTTGTGAACGCCGTTCTCCTGAAGCCGCTGCCCTTCGCCGACCCCGACCGCATCGTCACGCTTGGCTCTCTCTGGAAAGGCCGGCCGGGGCACGGAAATGTATCGGCACCCGACTTCCACGATTGGCACGATCAAAACACGGCATTCGAAGGCATGGCGTACTATGCTGACGATGACATAGCCGTGACCGCGGGTCCCGTAGCCGAGTATGCGCACGTTGCCGCCGTTACTCCGGAGTTTTTTCACGTTTTCAGAATTGAGCCCGTGGTTGGACGCGGGTTCGCCGTCGACGAGACGAACGAAGGAAGCTCCGGTGCGGTAATCATCAGCAGTTCTTATAGCGCAAGTCATTTCGGTGGGAATTCGAACGCCCTCGGACATGCCGTACGGCTGGGCGGTAGGACTCTCGATATCGTCGGAGTGATGCCTCCCGGCTTCCATTTTCCGGGCAAGACGGACATCTGGTTCCCTGCCAACACGATTTATCCGGAAACGGAATCGCGCTCGGGACATAACTATTTGGTCGTCGCCCGGCTGAAATCAGACGTCACCTTGGAGCAGGCTCGAGCGCAGATGACCACAATCGCAACACGCCTGGAAGAGAAATTTCCCGACAGCAACAAAGGCAAGAACGTTGCCGTGACGCGCATGCGCGATGAAATGGTCAGCAATTTCCGGCTCACCCTTTACGTGATGCTGGCCGCCGTGGGACTTGTTCTGCTGATTGCCTGCGCGAATCTGGCGAACATGCTTCTGGCGAAGGCTGTGGCGCGAACGCGGGAGATTGCGATTCGCGCCGCGGTAGGCGCCACGCGAAGCCGCATCGTGCGGCAACTGATCACGGAAAGCATCGTGATGGCCCTTCTCGCGGGGGTAGTCGGCGTGCTCCTGGCAATCTGGGGAGCTCGCGCGCTCGTGGCGCTGGCCCCTGCCGATGTGCCGCGCCTAACCGAAACAGGGATCGACGGACATGTGCTGGCATTTGCATTCGGCGTTTCAGTGGCGGCGAGTTTGCTCTTTGGTCTCGCGCCTGCTCTCCAAGTTTTGCGGATCGACTTGAACAGTTCGCTCAAACAAGGCACGGCGCGGGCAGCGGGCGGGAGTATTGCGGATCGCATGCGTGGAGCGCTGGTGGTGGGCGAGATCGCGCTTTCTCTCATGCTGTTGGCGGGGGCGGGATTGTTTATCAAGAGTTTCCTGGCGCTCGAAAACGTGGCTCTCGGCTTTCGACCCGAACATGTTCTGGTCGTAGAAACGAGCGTGCCAGCGTCAGATCTGGAGAGTGCACGCCGCGCCACGCGTTTTTACAAAGATCTGTTGCCGCGGTTGCGCGCGCTGCCGGGCGTGCTGGATGCCGGTGCAACGATGGCGCCTCCGGGCAACGTTCATTCGAATGGCGGATATTGGATCGATCATCTTCCACAAGAGTTCAGCGTTAATGGACCGCAAGCGGTTTTCTCCGTCGTGGCCCCCGGCACGCTTGCCACGCTGGGAATTCCTCTCAAGCTTGGCAGGGACTTCAATGACAGCGACACGTATGACGCACCATTTGCTGCGGTCATCAACGACGCCTTGGCCAAGTCCGCATTCGCCAGTCAGGACCCCAGGGGCCACTTCATCTATTGCGGGCTCGATTCCATGAATCCAATGAAGATCGTGGGTGTCGTCGGCAACATCCGGCAATACGGACCGGCGCAGGAACCATCCCCGGAAATCTACATGGCTTACGAGCAGCATCCCTTCCCCGCTACCCATCTGAGTATGGTCATTCGAACCGCACTGGAGCCGACTCTGCTTTCCGAGGCCGTGCGACGAAAAGCAAACGAAGGGTCAGTCGACGTGCCGGTGAAATTCACGACCATGGAGGCGTCACTCGCGGAGAATGTCGCCGCGCCGCGCTTCCGAACGCTGCTGCTCGGCATTTTCGCGGGGCTGGCGGTGTGCCTGGCAATGGCCGGCGTATACGGCGTGATGTCCTATGTAGTGGGCCAGCGTTCGAACGAGATCGGACTGCGCATGGCGCTGGGCGCGCGCCCGGGCGATGCGTTGCGACTGGTGCTGGGCCAGGCGTTGACCTTGGCGGGGACCGGGATCGTGATTGGTTTGGTGGGGGCTTTCGTTGTTACCCGGTTGCTCGGGAGCATGTTGTTTGGAGTAAAAGCGACCGATCCCGCGATTTATGCAGGAGTCGTTGCTCTGCTCGGAATTGTCGCGCTCGTGGCGAGCTACATTCCGGCGCGGCGTGCGGCGCGAGTCGATCCGATCGTTGCGTTGCGTTATGAATAAGTTATGGCCCCTTCGGGCTCACAACAAAGGATGAAAATAGCCGCGCGCAGCAGAGCCAGTATTTTCAGTGAGATAGGCGGCTTCTTTTGCAGGAGACTTCATGCGCCTTAGGGCGCACCACGCGGCATGAAAACAAGGCGGCTCCGCAGAAACATCCCGAGAATACACAGGGTTTACACCTATTTTCGTAGCAGTGAAGAATCACTTTTTGAGTTTTGGCTTTGGTTTTTCAAATTATTTGTCCTGGGGCTTTTTCTTTTTGAAGAGGCCACTGAGAGCGTTTATGGCGTCGGCGGGATTTTGCCCTTGCGCTTTGGTGGTGCTGGAGGAAGAGCGGCCGCCGAGGCAGCCGAGTTGCGATTTGAAGAGATCTTTCGCCAACCCGCCGACGTCCGGAATAAATCTCGGCTCGGCGGTGGTGCCTTGAATCTGGAACGGAACTTTCAGACCTTCGCTGCAAGCGCTGCCACCGCCGCCAGTGACCGCGCTGAGAAGCCCGCCGAGCCCGCCGCCACCTGGTCCGGCGGTTGAGCTTGCCGAGGTGCTGGCCTCTTTTGTGAGCGTGGCGAGCATTTTGAAATCGAGAACGTTCCTCGAGTCCACCGTGCCCGCACCGGTAAGATTGCCAATGGTTGGGAGGACCGCAAGAAAGTTGTCGGCCCGAATGCCCGTGGGGGCCACGCGGAGATTGGAGGTGACCTTCTCGATGTTCAGATCCTTGCCCGTTTTGATTCCCGCGAGGGAGGCGACGGAAGACATTTTCGAACCGAGATCGAAGCCCGCGAGCACGCCATTGAAGAGGCCGAAGTTACCGGTAATGACGAGTTTGTTGGTCGGGCCGGTCAGATTGAGATTGGAATTGAGTGTGCCCGCCTGCAGCGAAGCGCCTTTGGGAAGATGGATGCCCAGGGCAGGAAGGAAAGCTTCGAGATCTTTCGCGGGCATGTCTTTGGCGTCGAGCTTGATGTTGACGACGGTGGCTTCACCGGCCGATTCGTAGGTGCCGTTGAGGTGCGCAGCAGCGCCTCCAATATTTAGAGTCGAAGGATTGAGGACTCCGGAGTTCCTGTGGAGATTGTATTTGGTATCGAAATTGACGGTGACGGGGACACCGGCGGGCGAGCCGCCGGCGACCAAGAGCGATTTAGAAAACTTGACTTTGCCGCTGGTCTGGGCCTCACCGCCCTGTGAGGAGAGGTTGCCGTCGAGATCGAGAATGCCGCCGAGACCCGCAGAAGAATCGAGAAAACCTGTGGAGGCGAGGTCCAACGAAGTTACGTTGAGCCTGGCATCAAGGGGAGTGAGCGTGGTGTCCGCTTGATCCGCGGGGCCAACGGTGCCGTCCAGCCTGAACTTGCCGCCGGCGGGCAGATCGGCGGTGACCGTGACTGGGAACTTGGAGGTCAAGGAAACGTCGGAAGCGGCGACGTTGACGTGATCGTAGGTGCTGCGGTTCTGCGAATTGGTGGAGCCGATGATGATGCTGCCGTCAGACAGTGTGAGTTTCTTGACGGAAAACTCCGTAGCGTTCGCCGAGCCGGCAGATCTTGCTGCGGGCGCCTGCTGGGCCTGAGACTTCGCCGCGGAACTGCCGAGCGAAGAATAGTTCCACTGACCGGCGGCGTTGCGAAGGAGTATCACCTGTGGGCCGGCAATCGTGACGCCAGTGACATTCAGCGTCTTCGAGAAGATCAGCGGCATGATTTCGACTCCCACGTTCAGCGACTTGGCGGTGAGGAAAGGAGAGGGACTGAATTTGGGGTCGTCGCCAATGGAGAGGTTTTCCGCAGAGAGCGAACCGCTGAGGAGAGAAAGACTGATATTGCCCAATTGCACTTTGCGGCCCAGCGCGGCGGAAGCTTTTTCTTCAATGGTGGGGCGGAACTGGTTGACGGAGATCAAAAACGGGAGCATGAGAACCAGCCCGGTCAGCACGCCCACAACCACAAGGATAATCTTTAAGGTCTTCTTCATGACCACCTCCAAGGCGGGAGGTATGGGCGATCCGCCAAACGCAGAGAGGCGAGAATAGCACAGTGACCTGTGAGTCGTGCCCCGTGACCCGGGTTGGTGCACAAACTCGAAAGACTGGAGATATGCAGAGGTACAATGCCACTTGGTTAGGAAGCGCAACTCCTGACTTAACGAGAGGAGGGACTGTTCAGCCATGCGCAGATTGACGGTGTTTGGCTTTGTCTCTCTTGTTCTCTCCACAGCGGCAAGCGCGCAGACGGATTCCAAAGGAAACACTTCTTTCGGGTCACAAGGGCTCTTTGGAGGGGCACACACGAGCGCCAGCGGCACGGGCTTCTCCAATTCAGATACTTCGCTTGGCACGGCGCTGGGCGGCGGGGTGGATTTTCGCCTCGCCAAGCCTATTGGCTGGCGCGGCCGAGCGATTACCTGCAGACGTGATATTTCGGCAGTGCGCAGAACAACTTTCGGGTTTCGACTGGCGTTGTGGTCCGGTTTTGAGGAACGGGTCTACTACGGCTGCGCTCAGTACAAGTTCAGGCCCGGCGCTACAGAGGGGGAGTGATGCAGAGACGCACGTTTATGAATGTGACGACCGGTGCCGCGGCGACGCTGGCGTTCGAGCCTCTGGCGTTTGCCGAGAAGCAGGAACGGAAGAGTCCAGTGGCGTATCCCGATCCGGCAGTGGAAGTGATTGACCCGCGCTTCGCAAAATACAGTGTCGGCAACGCGGCGGTCGAGCGCCTATATACCGGCACGCGGTGGTCGGAAGGGCCGGTATGGTTTGGGGACGGACGGTATCTACTGTGGAGCGACATTCCGAACAACCGCATTCTGCGATGGTGCGAGGAGACCGGAGAGGTCAGCGTATTCCGCAGCCCCTCGAACTACAGCAACGGCAACAGCCGGGACCGCCAGGGCAGGCTGCTCACCTGCGAACACGACACGCGGCGGCTGACGCGAACGGAGTACGACGGCACGATCACCGTGCTGATGGACCGTTTTCAAGACAAGAAGCTCAACGCGCCGAACGACCTGGCAGTGCATTCCGACGGGTCCATCTGGTTCACCGATCCGGGTTACGGCATCATGTCGAACTACGAAGGGCACAAAGCGGCGTTCGAGCTGCCCGCCAACGTTTACCGGCTCGACCCCAAGACGCGCCAGGCGACCGTCGTGACCGGCGACATGGATAAGCCGAACGGTATTTGCTTCTCTCCCGACGAGAAACTCCTCTACATCGTGGATACGGGAACTCCCCGGCACCCCGGCGACCCGCGCGCGATTCGCGTCCACGAGGTCGTGGACGGCGTGCGGCTGAAGAATGGCCGCTTGTTCGTGGACATGTCGCCGGGCACATCCGATGGGATCCGTTGCGATATGGACGGTAATGTCTGGTCCGCCGCAGGATGGGGTGGAGAGAGCTTCAACGGCGTGCATGTTTTCGCCCCCGACGGGAAGCTCATCGGCAAGATTCATCTTCCGGAAACGTGCGCGAATCTGTGCTTCGGTGGTACTAAGAGAAACAGGCTGTTCATGGCGGCGAGCCAGTCGCTGTACGCAGTGTACACGGATGCCCAGGGCGCGCAGATGCCGTGAGCGGGGAGTCTCCAGCACGATTTTAGTACGGCACGACATTAGGATGGGGAGGCATGACAGCTTCGTCAAGATGGAGTGGAGAGCAGACCGCGGCGATCGAGCCGGTGATGGTGCGCGTGCCAGAGGGGTGGTTTGGGATGGGCTGCGAGAGCGGGCGGGATGATGAGAAGCCGGTGCATCGGGTGTGGGTGGATGCGTTTGAGCTGTCGGCTTACCAGGTGACGAACGCGGAGTATGGGTGCTTCCTTGCGGCGATGAGTTGTGCTCCGCCGCAGCGCTGGAGTGACCCAAATTTTGATGATCCGAAGATGCCGGTAGTGGCCGTGTCGTGGCACGAGGCGGCTTACTACTGCGAGTGGCTGAGCGGCACAACCGGCAAACGCTATCGTCTGCCGAGCGAAGCAGAATGGGAGCGTGCGGCTCGCGGCGGCGCGGAAGGCTTTACATACCCGTGGGGGAACGCGCCTCCGGAGGCGGTTCCGGATTACGACCGGCGCTGGAAGCTGGGACCGGAGCCAGTGGGTCAGTATCCGCCAAATGCATACGGACTCTATAACGTTGGCGACAACGTCCATGAATGGTGCGCCGACTGGTACGACGACGGTTACTACGGGCGCTCACCAGAACGAAACCCGCAGGGGCCGAAGAGCGGCAGCCGCCGGGCTTCGCGGGGCGGCTCCTGGCGGCATCATATTAAGGTCACTCGCACGGCGGCGCGTTCGAGTATTCCGCCGGAGTTCCAGTATGCGGACTACGGATTCCGAATCGCGCGCTCCTTGACTGCCTGAGAATGCAGCCGCGATCGCCCTTCAAGACGAGACTAGGGAAGAGACCCATGGGTTGCCTCCGAAACAAACGCTGCTATTGATTTTGCTGCCGATGCTCCCGACTTTTGTGTGCCTGAGGCTTTGTCTCCACCTCGTGCAGGTGCGGCATTTCTGTCCGCGCGGAGTCCTGGCTCATCGGTTTTTTGGAGTGCTGCGATTGGTTTTATCACTTGCCGTGCTATTGCTGCCTGAGCCAGCTGCTCCGACAAGCGTAGTCTCTCGGTAACCCAGCGGAGCAGGGCTCATGCTACTATTGCTGAATGCCGCGCGGCTCAGTGACCTTGCGCCTCATCACGCTGTCGGTGGCCGTCGTCGCAAACGCAGCGGCGCAGCAGGAGCCAAGACCGCCAGACCTTCCCAATCCGCCAGCAGCAAAACAGGAAAGCACGCACCAGCAGCACCAAAATCCTTTCAACACAACCATCGAAGTTCTCGGACGGCGGTC
>MNIJ01000085.1 GCA_001919715.1 Acidobacteria bacterium 13_1_20CM_58_21 | reverse complement strand
ACACATCGTGGAAGATCTCTTCACCCTTACGCGAGCTGACGCCGGCCAGTATCCGCTCCAGCGGCGCGATTTTTATCTCGATGAACTCGTGGGCGAGTGCGTGCATTCGGCCAGAACGCTAGCACTCGCAAAAAAGATTTGTCTGAATTTCGAAGAAGCATCCGAGTCTCCGATCCGTGCGGACGAATCCCTGCTGCGCCGGATGATCCTCAATCTGCTGGATAATGCGATTAAGTACACCTCCGAGGGTGGAAGCGTCACGGTGACCTGCCGTGGCCGAGATGAGGAATACAGCGTGAGCATCACCGATACCGGCGGCGGAATCCCCGCGGATCTGCAGCCGCGCATATTCGAGCGCTTTTTCCGCGCGGACAAAGCCCGTTCCCGGGTAGAGAACGACGGAGGCGGCGCCGGGCTGGGCCTGTCCATTTCCCGTTGGATCGCGGAGGCCCATCACGGCCGTTTAGAGTTGACACGTTCCGACTCGATCGGTAGCACCTTCACGGCTTATCTTCCCGTTGGCTCGTCTCCTCCTCGGTCTAGCGGTTAATCCTGCGTTTATGTTTGCTTCGCTAAGGTTACATTCTTCCTTGCCGTGCATGCGTTTTCGTCCGGCCCAGGAGTCGACATTTATGAAATCGCCTAGCATGCTCGTTCTGTCGTGGGTCTTGGTTGCCGCCCCTTTGTTGGGCTGCGCAGGGATTGCCGCGGCGCAGCAAACGGCAGATCCTGCGAGCGCCGCACGTCCGAGAGATGCGCAGCCGGGAGCGCCTGCCACGTTGCCCGTGCTCCGCCTTACGCTCGAGGATGCTCTTGCCCGGGCCAGGAAGAATAGCGCTCAGTTTCAATCCTCCGAGACCGACGCCGCGATCGCACGCCAGGATCGCTATCAGGCGGCGGCCGCTCTGCTACCCAGCGTCACCTACAACAATGAAGCGCTTTACACTCAGCTCGACAGGGGCGGCAATGTCAGATTCATTGCCAACAACGCCGCGCAGGAATACATCAGCCAGGCCAATGTGCACGAGAGCATCGATCTGGTCTCGATTTCGGCCTTCCGCCGGGCTTCCGCGGCCTCCGCTCTTGCAAAAGCGCGCGCCGAGATTGCTTCGCGCGGGCTGGTCGTTACGGTTGTGCAGAGCTACTACGCCGTCGCAGCGGCCCAGCAGAAGCTCGAAGCCGCGAAGAAAAACGGTGAGGAGGGCGACCGTTTCTTGAAATTGACGCAGGATCTCGAAAAGGGCGGGGAGGTGGCGCATTCCGACGTCATCAAAGCGGAATTGCAGATGCAGGACCGCCGCCGGCAATTGCTGGAGGCGCAACTCGGGCTGCTTAATGCGCGACTCGATTTTGCAGTGCTGATCTTTCCTGATTTCAACGACAATTTTGAACTTGCCGAAGATCTTCACGCGAGCGTTGCTCTGCCAACCATCGCTGAAGTGCAACAGCGTGCCGCGCGGGACAATCCCGATCTTCGTGCCGCGCTGGCCGCCGTCCAGCAGGCGGGACACGATGTGACAGGCGCGCGCGGAGGATATCTGCCTTCTTTGAGTTTCGACTATTGGTACGGAATCGACGCCCCGCAGTTTGCCGTAAACGGATCGAACGGTTCCAATTTGGGTTCTTCGGCTGTGGCCACAGTAAATATTCCTATATGGAACTGGGGCGCCACACAAAGTCGCGTCAAGCAAGCTGAGTTGCGGCGCACACAGGCCCAACGGGAACTCTCCCTCGCGCAGCGCAGGCTGGTTGCCGAGATCCAATCCTTATATGCCGAAGCGGACACGGCTCTGAACGAACTCAGCGGCCTCAGCCGCTCGGCCGAACTGTCCGCAGAGGGCCTGCGTCTCACGACCCTTCGCTACAAGGGCGGTGAAGCTACGGTCCTCGAAGTAGTGGACGCGCAGACCACGTTCGCGCAAGCCAACGCGGCGTATCAAGACGGAGCCGTGCGCTATCGCGTGGCCCTAGCCAATTTGCAAACCCTGACGGGGGTTCTGACAACGCCATGAAGCTGACGACGATGAACACCACTTTGACGTTTCTCCGGAAGTGGATAGCTCCTTTCAGCACCATGGCCGCCATACTCTGCGTGGCGAGCGGCTGCAGCAAGGCCGAAAAAGAGAAGGAACCCGTGGTCTCCGTGCACACCACCCCCGCGCGGCGTGCCCCCATCTCACAGGTGATTTCCGTGGAGGCCGTTGTTTACCCGCTGGAGCAAGCCACCATCGCGCCGAAAATCACTTCAACCATAAAGCGATTCCATGTGCAACGAAGCAGCCGCGTAAAAAAAGGGCAACTGCTCGTGGAACTGGAGAATGGCGACCTGTCTGGCGTTGCGTTGGCCAGCAAAGGAGACTTCAAACAGGCCGATGCGACCTATGTCACCACGGTCAATGCGGGCCTCCCGCAGCAGATCCAAAAGGCGGAACTTGATGCGGCGGCCACGAAGGCCGCATTTGATGCGCAGCAGAAGGTCTACAACAGCCGTAAGGAGCTTTTCGAGCAAGGCGCACTGCCGCGGCGCGACCTGGACTCGGCCGAAGTGGCCCTGCTTCAGGCCCGCAGCCAGAGCGAACAGGCGCAAAAGCAGCTCGCGGATTTGCAGCGCGTGGGCCAAGAGCAGGGTCTGAAAGCCGCTCAAGGTGCAAGGGAGTCCATGCAGGGCCATATGCTCAGTGCGGAGGCGCAGCTCAGCTATTCGGAAATTCACAGCCCTATCGACGGCGTTGTGACGGATCGCCCGCTTTATGAAGGGGATCTTGCAAATGCCAATCAGCCAATCCTTACGGTGATGAACACGTCCAGGCTCATCGCCAAGGCGCACATTCCGCAATCGGAAGCCGCGGTTCTGAAAGTGGGAAACCCGGCGGAACTTAAAATTGCCGGTCTCGACGCCGCCATCAAAGGTCGTGTCAGTTTGGTGAGCCCGGCTCTCGATCCTGGCAGCACAACCATTGAAGTGTGGGTCGAAGCGTCCAAGCCGGACCCGGCGCTGAAACCCGGCATGAGCGTGGAAGTTTCCATGACCGCGAAGACGGTGAAAGAGGCGCTCGTCGTGCCCACTCCGGCGATCTTTAAGAATTCCTTGGGCCAGGACTATGTTTTGCTCGCGGGCTCGGACGGCCATGCGCACCTCAAGACTGTGCAGCTGGGCGTGCGCAACGCGGATTTTGCGCAAATCGTAAGCGGCGTCATCGCCGGCGATCCGGTGATCAGCTCAGGCGGCTACGCGTTACCGGATAACACGCAGATCAAGATCGAAACACCGGCCCCGGCGGAAAAAGAGGCGGGAGACACATCCGCCAAATCGGATAAGTCCAGGGATGCCGCGAAACCCGATACCAAGGACAAGGATTAGCCGCGCATGGACCTTCCTCCTGATTCGCCGCGCGTAGTGCGTCCTTCCAGCAAGCGCGATGCGCCCTGGTTCCAACGGTTCTCTCGCCCCATTCTGTTTTTGATCGTCAGCCTCATGCTCGTCGGCGCGTATCTTGCCTTCACCATTCCAGTTGCAGTCTTCCCGAACACGGATTTTCCTCGCATCGTCATCGGTATTGACAACGGAGTGATGCCCATCGACCAGATGCTCGTAATCATCACGCGTCCGCTTGAGGAAGCCGTCAACAGTGTCCCGGGCTTGCGAAAGGTGCAGTCGATCACCAGCCGCGGTTCCGCGGAGGTCGATCTCTTTTTCGACTGGAACAGCGATATGATTCTGACGTTGCAGCGTGTCGACGCCGTGGTTGCCCGCATGCAGGCGGAATTGCCACCGACGGCCAAGGTTGAGACCCACCGTCTCACCTTCGCTTCATTTCCGATTCTTGGCTACAGCCTGACTTCAGACACGATCCCGCAGAACAAGCTTTGGGAAATTGCCACCTACGACATCAAGCCACGCATAAACCGGCTCGATGGTGTTGCCTCCATTCTTGTGCAAGGTGGCCGCGTTCCGGAGTTCCAAGTAACGCCCGACCCGGCGCGTCTGCTCACCGCCGGCATCACTGTCAACGATATTCTCGAGGCCATCCGCCGGACCAACCTCATCGACTCTCCCGGTCTCATCGAGAATAATCATCAATTGGTTCTCGGCTTGATCAGCGGCCAGGTTCGAACGCCGGAGCAGATCGGCCAGATAGTGGTGAAGAGCTCGACAGCAGGCATTCCCATTCGTCTCGGCGATATTGCAAAGATTGCGCCCTCGGTCGCTCCGGTCTACACCATGGTTACGGCCAACGGCAAACCCTCCGTTCTGCTCAGCGTGCATCGTCAGCCCGATAGCAATACGCTCGATGTCGCCAACGAAGTCCACTCCCAAATCGAAGAGATTCGCCGCACGCTGCCCCCCGGTGTGCACATCGAGCCGTTTTACGATCAATCGACCATCGTTCACGAATCCATCGCCAGCGTTCGCGATGCCGTGCTATTGGGACTACTGCTCTCTTCCGTCATCCTCGTTCTCTTTTTGCGTGACTGGGGCTCGTCCCTTGTCGCCGGGCTCGTGATTCCGGCCACCTTGCTCATCACTTTCATCGTCTTGAAGCTTACTGGTGAGAGCTTCAACCTCATGACCCTTGGCGGTCTGGCGGCCGCGGTCGGCTTGGTTATCGATGATGCGATCGTGGTCTTGGAAAACATCGTCTTGCACCGTGACGCAGGACAGAGACGCTTTGAAGCCATTCAAAGCGCTCTGCAGGAAATGACCATTCCTCTGATCGGTTCCACGATCACGCCGATCGTTGTTTTCCTTCCGCTGATCTCGATCACCGGTGTGACCGGGAGCTTTTTCCGGGCGCTCGCCGTCACTATGACTGTCTCGCTGTTCACCTCGCTTCTCCTCGCTTTGTCCTGGACACCCACGCTCAGTCAGTATCTTGTGCGGCGCAGAGAAACGCCAATCGCCGAAAGCGCATCATCTTCGGGCGACGATGCCGCCGCACTTCTTGCTGTGGAAGAAGCCCAGCTCTCGGGTTTCTTTGGCCGGATTGTCGCGTTTTATGCGCGTGCCATGGAGGCGGTTCTCAAACGGCCCCTTCTTTTGGCCGGGAGTTCCGTCGTCATTGTCATTCTCGCGTTCGTTTGTTACAAGGCCCTCGGTTCCGACCTCCTGCCCGAAATGGATGAAGGTGGATTCATTCTCGATTACTTCACTCCTTCGGGCAGTTCGCTGGCGGAATCCGACCGCATCTTGCAACATATCGAAGAGATTGTTCGTTCACAGCCGGAGGTCGAAAATACTTCGCGTCGCACCGGTTTGCAACTTGGCCTCGCCGCGGTCACGGAAGCCAATCGCGGCGATTTCACAGTCAAGCTCAAGAGCGACCGCAAGAGGGACATCGATGAAGTCATTTCCGACATCCGTTCGGAGATCGAACAGACCGAACCTGCCACCAAAGTGGAGTTCGTCCAGGTCTTGCAGGACATGATCGGTGACCTCACGAGCCAGCCGGAGCCCATCGTGATCAAACTCTTTGCGCAGGATCCAAAACTCCTTGCCAATACCTCTCCGCGCGTAGCCGACGCCATTCGGAATATTCACGGCGTCGTCGATGTTCTCGACGGCATCGAGAACACCATCAGCGGACCCGCAACCAGTTTTCAAATCGATCCTGCCGTGGCTGCCCGCGCAGGCTTCACGCCCGAAGAGATTGCTGTCGATGCCGCCGCCATTCTGGAAGGCGAGCCTGCCAGCACACCCGTGGTTGTAAACGATCGCGCTTACACCATCCGCGTTCGATTCCCGGAGCAGGCCCGGGAGACGCTGGATCGCATGAGCAACACGCTCCTCACTAGCGCCACCGGACGCACGGCAACTCTCGGCTCCCTCGCAACAGTTAGTTCGGACCCCGGACAGACGGAAATCCGCCGGGAGAATCTTCAAAGGCTCGTGGAAGTCACGGGACGTTTCGAGGGCGTGGATCTCGGATCGGGCATCACCGCCGTCAAGAAAGCTGTCGACGATCTTCACCTGCCGCCCTCCGTCCGCGTGGAATACGGTGGCACGTACGCGGAGCAAATGAAATCGTTCGGCGATCTGCTCATGGTTCTCCTGCTCGCGTTGGTGTTGCTATTTGTTGTGCTGCTGTTCGAATTCCGGACATTTTCCGCGCCGACCGCGATTCTGGGTTCCGCTTTGCTGTCGACTTTTGGCGGTTTGCTTGCCCTTCTTGTTACTCGCACGACGTTTAACGTCGCCTCCTTCATGGGCATGATCATGGTAGTCGGCATCGTAGCGAAGAACGGCATTCTTCTCCTTGACGCCGAGCATCGCTTCCGCGACCTCGGCTTTTCCGCCGAGGAAGCCATGATTCAGGCCGGCCGCCGCCGTTTGCGGCCCATCGCCATGACCGCGCTCGCCACCGTCGCCGGCATGCTCCCTTTGGCTTTCGCCATCGGGAAGGGCTCCCAGATGCTTAAGCCGCTCGCCATCACAGTCGTCGGCGGGATTCTGAGCTCGATGGTGCTTTCGCTCATCTTTACGCCCGCGATCCACTTCTATCTGCAACCGAAAAATGCCACTGAGGCTTGATTTCAAGTCGCGGAAGCGGATGATGGAGGAAGTTCCCAGAAAGCAGTTAGCTGGCATGAAGATCCTGGTCGTCGAAGATGAAAAGGGAATGGCGCAGGTGCTCCGGCGCGGGCTCGAGGAAGATAATCACGCCGTGAGCCTTGCGAGCGAGGAAGGTCGGACGCGATGCTGCCTGGAATCAACGCGATTCAGGTGGCGCGCCGATTTCGCGAACTCCGGCAAGACATTGCGACTCAATTGAAGAGTAGAGTACGCTCGGCAACGGCTCCGTCTTTATTACTCTGCCCCTGGCTACGAATCGCTAGCCCCTTCCTGCCTTCGCACATGTAGCGCGGATGCCATTCGCCCTAGCTCTGAATCGGAAGATTCTTTCATTTTATTTCAAAGATTCGTGAACAGCCATTCATCTCCCAGTAGCAATCCACACCCCAAATAGAGGCCAAGGACGGGGCGAGCCGTATTCCGACGACCCATACCGCCCAGTGTCCTAACTGCTGGCGTTTGAGAAGCTTAGTGGGTTCGACTGGAGGGTGTGATGATGTCGAATGGGAAGAGGCTTTTACTGGTGCTAGGCGCCGTTGTTGTCCTAGGGGTGCCGGCTCTTGCGCAGGAGCGTAAGGGCGGAATCCGTGGCCACGTCACGGATAATTCCGGTGGCATTTTGCAGGGCGCACGAATTGAGCTGCAACCAACGGGAATTATCGTCGTTTCTAATACTCAAGGCGAGTTCTTCATCAATGACGTGGATCCCGGCAGTTTCAAGATCAGCATCACTTACGTGGGCTTCGACGGCTTCACCAAGCAGGTAACCGTCTCTGCCGGACAGATTGCCAGCCTCGATGCCAAGCTTGAGGTCGGGTCTCAAAATCTGGAAGTCCTTGTCACTGCGGGGCGCGCCTCCGGTGAAGCTGAGGAGATCAACCGCCAGCTAACCGCCGACAACCTTGTGCAGGTGCTCACCTCGGACGTGATTCGCAGCCTGCCCAATGCCAATATGGCTGATGCCCTTGGCCGTTTGCCTAGCGTTACTCTGGAGCGCGACGAAGGCGAAGGCAAGTACGTGCAGGTCCGTGGTACCGAGCCCCGGCTCACAAGCGTCACCATCAATGGCATCAACGTGCCTTCTCCGGAATCGGGCGTGCGCCAAATCAAGCTGGATGCCATTCCGGCTGACATTGTCGAGTCCGTGGAAATCAACAAGACCCTCCAAGCCAACATGGACGCCGACGGAATCGGTGGTTCTGTAAACCTGGTTACCAAGACGGCGGGCGAACGGCCTACCATCACCCTCAACGGAATGAGTGGATACACTCCCATCGTAAATGGCCGCGGCCTCGTCGAAACCGCTGCCACGATGGGGCAGCGATTCGGAAGCGACAAGCGTTTCGGCGCGCTCATTGGTGGCACCTACGATTGGAACGGCCGCGGAATTGACGACATCGAGCCGGTACCAGATATCGCCACCTTGCTTCCGGGGAGTCCACGCTGGTTCGATACCATCGACCAGCGCGAATATCGTTACTACCGCAGCCGCTGGGGACTAGCTGGCAGCACGGACTACAAACTTGCCGAGGGGTCCAATATCTATCTTCGCGGTTTCTACTCTGACTTCAAGAATTTCGGTGATCGCTGGGTGTACACGTTAAACGACAATACCGACCCGGTGGCCGCTGGCCTCTTGAACGGCAATGGTGGCGCTCCGAGCTTCAATACCCAGATTCGGCTCCCGGACTATGGCATCGGAAGTCTGGTCCTTGGCGGCAAGCACGTGCGTACGAGTTCATGGTTCGCGTGGGACGTCTCTGCCTCGCGCTCCCGGCAGTTGGGCGAAAACGATCCCACGGCATCTTTCAGATCAAATCTTGCGAGCAGCAGCTGCACCTTCGATCCCGCCGCCACCAAGAACATTTACCTACCGCAATGGGCGCCGGTTTGCTACAGCGAAGCGCACGATCCGACAACTATGTCGCTCGACAGGATTGGCGGCGCCGCGATCGGGCTCACCGCTCAGTTGAATCTGCAAGTGACCGGAGCGGTCGCCAAGAATTACCACTTGGGTTCACACCTCTCGAGATGACGCTGCTACCGCTGAATACATTCCCGAATGTGTTCTGGAACAGTGATTACTATAATGGTGCATATCCACTGGGATACAATCCAGGTTACCGCGCCGTCCTCGCCGCTTTCAACACCGCTATGCCCGGCGCACTCTCCGGCCCTCCCGTAGCAAGTGGCAATAACTTTGACCTGATTGAAAAGGTTTCTGCCGGCTACCTGATGAACACCATTGATTCCAACCGAGTCCGCCTTGTGGCTGGCGTTCGGTTTGAGGGCACCAACCTCGATGCCTTGAGCTTTGATTCGGTTGCGGGCACGCTAACAAGCAAACTCGGCGGTTCTTATCTTAAGGTGCTTCCAAGCGTCTCCGCACGCGTCGCCCTCACCGGTGACACAGACCTCCGTCTTGTCTACGGTCGTGGTTTGTCGCGTCCGAATCCGCAGGACATTGCCCAGGCAGCGAGCTTCTCGACGGGCGGTGGCATCAACACCGCTTCCCTGGGAAATCCCAATCTCAAAGCGGAAACCGCTGACAACTTCGACGTTCTCCTGGATCATTCGCTGAAGCCTTTCGGACTTATCTCGGCAGGGTTTTTCTATAAGAACCTCAGCGACCCGATCGTAACGAAAACCCTCCAAATCGCCAACTATCAGCCTCCTGTTTCGGGGGCTCCCCCGGGCCTTTACAACGTGACGCAGCCCGTCAACGCCGGCAGCGCATGGGTGACTGGCTTTGAAGTCGCCTACCTGCAACATCTGACGTTTCTCCCAGGACAGCTCAGTCCTGTAGTTCGTCATGTATGGCCTCAATCTCAACAACGAGGTTTGCGGCTTCTATCAGGGCAGCCCGCAGTACATGATCCAGCGGGAATATTACAAGCCCACAGTGGCCGCGGGCTTTCGCTGGTCGCCCTTTCACGAGAAATAGGGATTTTGAAATTCATGCAAGTGGCCGGAGTCTAGGGGGATGCTCAACTCCCCAACTAGGACACCCTTAGATCCCTTAACATTGTGTACTAATCCCCTTTGTTTCGACCCTCTTGCGGGACCTGCTAACCTTCCTGTTTTCAAACACTACCGCTCCCTTTGGCAAAAGCAACTACGGGGTTGGGTACACAGGGGATTACAGAGTCTCGCAACTCTCCTGGCCGTGATTTAGGCTGTGTTTAGGTTGTTTGGTTTACTCTTCCTTCTCAACGCTATCGTCATGAATCGATCGAGGGGTTCGCGATGCAAAAGCACTTCTGGGGCATAGGCTTGATAGTTGCTGCGGAGGCGTTGGCAACGCTCTCTCCATGCCCGGCAATTCTGTCCTCGGCCACGCCGCCTGCGGATCAATCTGCCATCCTAGTCGGCGCGGGTGACATCGCCGACTGCAAGGATCTTTCCGGCGCGGAAGCCACGGCAAAACTGCTCGAGAATGTCGGCGGCACCGTCATGGTCGTAGGCGACCTGGCCTATCCAGATGGCAGCAAGGAAAACTTCACCTGCTACGACAAGACGTGGGGCCGCGCAAAATCCCGCACCCGCCCCGCGCCCGGCAATCACGAGTTTCATGCCGGTCGTGCGGCACCTTACTTCAACTATTTCGGAGCAGTAGCCGGCGACCCGAAGACCGGCTACTACAGCTATGAACTCGGAACCTGGCACATCATCGTGCTGAACAGCGAGTGCAGGGATGTCGGCGGCTGCGAAGCCGGTTCACCGCAAGAAAGGTGGCTGCGTGCGGATCTCGCCGCTCACCCCGCTGCCTGCACGCTCTCCTACTGGCACAGACCGCTCTTTAGTTCCGGCAGCGCCCACGGCAATGATCTCACCGTTAAGCCTCTCTTCCAGGCGCTCTACGAAGCCAATGCCGATGTCGTGGTCGGTGGCCATGATCACGATTACGAGCGCTTCGCCCCGCAAACGCCTGCGGGCGTTGCCGATCCGGAGCATGGCATTCGGGAATTCGTTGTTGGCACGGGCGGCAAGAATCACCGCCCGTTCGGCGCGCCAAAGCCCAACAGCGAATTGCGCGATGCCACGGCCTTCGGCGTCTTGAAACTCACTCTCAGGCCCGGCGCCTACGACTGGCAATTTATTCCCGAAACGGGCAAGAGCTTCACAGATTCCGGCAGCGGGAAATGCCACTGAGAGCTTCAAGTTTTCACGGGAGAACCTGGCAGAGCATCACATTTCATCATGGGAGAAAAAATGAAACGCAATTTCACAGTGTGCACAGCGATTCTCGGCCTTTTCGCGATAACCAGTCTGGCGTCGCCGTCATCCGGATACCACATCATCCAGAAAGTGAACGTTCCCGGCACGGGTAGCTGGGACTATGTCACCGTGGACGAAGCGGGGCGGCGCGTTTACATCGCGCATGCCACGCAAGTCGAAGTCCTCGATGCAGATACCTTCGAACTTGTCGGCACGATTCGAAATACTCCGGGCGCTCACGGAGTGGCCGTCGTGCCAGAATTTGGCCGCGGATTCGTCACTGCGGGCAAATCAGACTCCGTGATTATCTTTGACCTGAAGACGCTAAAGACGCTGGGTGAAGTCAAGGTCGGAAAGAAACCTGACGCGATTATTTATGATCCTGGTACCAAGCACGTCTTCGCCATGAACGGTGACAGCGATAACACCACGGTGATCAACCCTGCGGACGGAAAAGTGATTGGCACCATTGACCTGGGCGGCGGACCGGAATTTGCCGCAGCGGATGGAAGAGGCAATGTTTATATCAACCTTGAAGAAAAGGCGGAGACCGTTCACATCGACTCGAACACGCTGAAGGTTCTGCACCATTGGCCGCTGGCGCCGGGAGGAACGGCCACTGCTTTGGCTTTCGATCCACAATCCCGTCGGTTGTTTGCCGGCTGCCGGGGCGGCCAACTGATGGTTGTGCTGGACGCCGATAGCGGCAAAGTGATCACCACGGCTCCGATCGGCGAGCGCGTGGACGCAGCCGCTTACGACCCCGGGACGAAACTGGTGTTTCAGTCAACAGGAGGCGGCACCATCGCGGTTTTCCATCAGGATTCCGCGGACCAATATACGCTTCTTGAAAACGTCACAACCAACCCAGGTTCAAAGACCATGGGCCTCGATCCCAAAACGCATCATCTTTTCGTGCCCGCGAATCTAGCGGGACAATTCACGATTCTCGTTTTCGGTCAATAAACAATCGGCAATTCGCCCTTTTTGGTGGCGCGCGAGCCGCCACGCTCTCTCGGCTCGCGCGCATTTTGCCTTGCTCGATCCCTCGTTCGCATTCCAATTGTGTGGCAAAGTAATCTGTGATGGCCGCGCTCGAGATCTCCAAAGCCACTGGACGAATTGCTTCCACCTATCCGAGTTTGGTTCTCTTCCAGCTGGCGCGTTTCTTCCTCGTCCTGGCCACCGAGATGCAGGCAGTCGCCGTCGGCTGGCAAGTCTACGAAATCACGAAAAGGCCGCTGGATCTTGGCCTTGTCGGCCTGGCGCAATTTCTTCCCGGCATTTTCTTGTTTCTTGTTTCCGGTCACGCGGCGGATCGGTATCCGCGTCGCAATCTACTCGTCCTCTGTTATTGTGGATTTACGCTCTGCTCGGGCTCGCTGCTCTTTCTCACTTTGCGTGGAGTGCATTCCGTTTACCCGATCTTCGCCGTGACGGTACTTCTCGGTGTCGTTCGCTCCTTCAACGGACCCGTGAGCCGCGCGTTTCTTCCCCAGCTGGTCTCCGGGAAGGATTTTCAGAATGCCGTGGCCTGGTACTCGATCTTCATTCAATCCGCGGTGATTTTGGGTCCTTCACTCGGAGGTCTGGTCTACGCCGCTTTTCGTGGGCCCGCCGCTGTGTACACGCTTTCTTTCATCGCAGCGGCCCTCGGCGCGATGTCTACTGTGGCGATCAAGGCACAATCTAATCCCCGTCCGGGAGAGCCGATGAGTTGGAAGACCATGCTTGCGGGTTTTCACTACATCCGGCGTGAAAGACTGATCCTCGGTTCCATCTCCCTGGATCTCTTTGCCGTCCTGTTGGGCGGTGCCGTCGCACTGCTTCCAGTCTATGCAAGGGAAATCCTAAAGACCGGGCCTTGGGGCCTGGGAATTCTTCGCAGCGCACCGGCGGCCGGGGCCGCGACTATGGCTGCCTTGATTGCGCGCAAACCTTTGGGACAGCGAACGGGATCAACCATGCTGTGGTGCGTGGCGGGATTTGGAGCAGCCACCATCGTTTTCGGCTTGTCTCGCAGCCTTACCATTTCTCTGATCGCACTTCTTCTTGTGGGCGCGACGGACATGGTTAGCGTGATTGTTCGCCAGTTGTTCATTCAGGTTAGCACGCCCGATGAAATGCGCGGGCGCGTGAATGCCGTGGACATGATTTTTGTCGGTGCTTCGAACGAGCTGGGACAATTCGAATCCGGGCTTACCGCACATTGGTTCGGGGTCGTGCCTGCGATTGTGCTGGGTGGCCTCGGCACTCTGGCCGTAACCGCCTGGTGGGCTTGGTATTTTCCCGAATTGCGAAAAACTGAAAAGCTCGATAGCCCGGCGCCTTAATTCGGCGCGTCGAATCTATTTCTTCTTCGGCGCCGGATTGCCCGAGGGCATAGCCATTTCCATCGGTGTAGTCGCGCCTGCTGCGAGCTCCTTTTTCACGGATTCCGCAATCTTGTCCGCATTCTTTACCAGTACGCTGACCTGCCAGATCTGCGTTTCCGTCAGTTGGCCCTTGAATCCAGGCATCCCCGACATGCGAATCCCGTTCTCCACTTTCCAGTACGATTCCCAGGCATCGTCGTCCGTCACGCCAACGCCATGAAAGAGTTGCGGCGGCGCGGGGAACATCCCCTGTGCGACCGCGGTTTTGGGTTCGTTCGGTAGGCCGTGGCATGTGGCGCACTGCTCCTTGTAAACCTTTGCGCCGGACACCAGGTTGGCTTCATCCGCCGGTACCTGGGGCTCCGGGTGTGGCAGCTTATCCAGATAGGCATGCAGTCCCAGCCGTGCAAGCGACTCTTCAAATGGGATCGGAGGTGCCGAAGTGGCCACCGGGGCGCGCCCCGAGGAGAAGTAGTAGTAAACGCCCCCCGCAACCAGCAGGATTCCCAGCAAAATCCCCAGGATCAAGCCCTTGAGCATGTGTTTTCTGTCTCCTAGTCATCCAAGTTTTTGGCTGTTGGTTCCGAAGCCAGCACCGTTCCGCGACAGTCTACTTTCTCCCGGACATTTCTGCACGTCTCAAATTGCCAGAATCTCGACAGTTTGCGATGCGTGGTTTGACCACACGGGCGCCACGGCTGGCTTCCCGGCGCCCTTCGTAACCATTTGCCTCCAAGAACCGTCTTATCTAGGCGTAGGCCATAGTTTCCGGTCGGCTGCTTGTGTCTGACGCCGCAGCCCCCCCAGTGTCTACTTGCGATTGCCCTGCCTTCGGCAGATTCTCTCGCGGAACCGCTTTCATGACAGGAGCAAACGGATGGACCAGACCAAGTCCATAGACCTTCCCGAACCTGGCTCTCGCGGCACTGCCGCCACGGTGCCTTCCAAGAGCCGTTGGTGGCTCTGGGTTCTGGTACTTGGAGTTATCGCTCTTGGTGGTTGGTATTACCGCAACTCGAGGAACGCCAGTTCGGCAGCAGACGCCGCCGCGCCCGGGGCGGCCGGCAAGGGCAGAGGGGGGGGCGGCGCAGGCAGCCTGATCGTGCCGGTTGTCGTTGCCACCGCCCAACGTGGCGATTTGCCCGTCTATTTCGATGGCCTTGGCACGGTCACCGCCTTCAACACCGTCACGGTTCGCAGTCGCGTCGATGGCCAGCTCAGCAGCATCGCGTTTAAGGAAGGTCAGTTTGTCCACGAAGGAGATCTCCTCGCCCAGATTGATGCGCGTCCCTTCCAGGTCCAGCTTGAGCAGGCTCTGGGACAACTTGCTAAAGACCAGGCGCAACGGAAGGACGCCGAGGTCAATTTTGAGCGTTATAAGCTGCTCCTTAAAGAAGGCGTCATCCCGCAGCAGCAGCTCGATACCCAGGCAGCATTGGTTGGTCAGTTTGATGGCGCCATTACATCGGATCAAAGCCTGATTGACAACGCCAAACTCCAGCTCACCTATTCCCGCATCACTGCGCCGATCAGCGGCCGCATCGGTCTCCGCCTCGTCGATGTCGGCAACATCGTGCATGCCTCAGACACCAACGGACTCCTGGTCATCACCCAGCTCCAGCCTGTATCGGTGATTTTTAGCCTGCCACAGGATCAGCTTCCCCAGGTGAACGCCAAGCTTCGTTCGGGCGTCCAGCTCGCCGTCGATGCCTATGACCGCGACGACGCCGCCAAAATCGCCAGTGGAAAACTGCAGACCATTGACAATCAGATTGATCCGACTACCGGGACCTATAAGCTCAAGTCCATCTTTAGCAATGCCGACAACAGCCTTTTCCCCAATCAATTTGTCAACGTGCACCTTCTTGTCGACACCAAGCGCAATCTCACCATCGTTCCCACTGCAGCCATTCAGCGCGGCCCACAGGGTACTTATATCTATGGTGTCGCTAAAGACCCCGTTACGAAGGACACGGTTGCGAGAATTTATTCCGTCACCATCGCGCAAACTACCGGCAACAGCGTCGGCTTGAGCTCTGGTTTGAATCCCGGTGATGTCGTGGTTATCGATGGTCAGGACAAGTTGCAGGATGGGACCAGAGTCAATCCTAGCGCTCCGGCCGGCGCGAATGTTGCGGATCGCGGCTCTGCGTCTGCGTCTCCCGCTCCAGGTGCGCCACAATCCAGGAGCCCGTCGAAAGGCCGCGCCGGAGGGTCTCCGCGATGAGCCCGTCACGGCCGTTTATTCTGCGGCCGGTCGCCACCACCCTCTTGATGGTCGGCGTCCTCCTGGTGGGTTGGGTCGCCTTCCGGCAGTTGCCAATCTCTGCGTTGCCTCAGGTCGATTACCCCACAATCCAGGTACAAACGTTTTATCCAGGCGCCAGCCCCGAAGTAATGGCTTCTTCGGTCACGGCTCCGCTTGAGCGCCAGTTTGGACAAACTCCTGGCCTAAATCAGATGACCTCCACAAGTTCCTTCGGGAGCTCGATGATCACTCTGCAATTTGATTTGGACCTGAATATCGATGTCGCTGAGCAACAAGTCCAGGCGGCCATCAATAGCGCTTCCAATCTTCTCCCCCAGGGACTCCCCAATCCGCCGATCTACAGCAAGATTAATCCCGCCAATGCGCCCATCCTCACGTTGGCACTCACCTCCCAATCGCTGCCGCTGTCGAAGGTCGAGGATCTTGCCGACACCACTCTCGCTCAGAAAATCTCGCAGCTCTCCGGCGTTGGTCTCGTCAGCATCAGCGGCGGCCAGCGG
>MNIJ01000102.1 GCA_001919715.1 Acidobacteria bacterium 13_1_20CM_58_21 | reverse complement strand
CGGTAATGGTGGAGAACGGGCGCGGCATTCTTGAGAGAGCCGGTTGGAAGAAGGATGCCTTGCTTGAAGAGATTTATTTTCAGCAGGCCAAGACAGACGGAGTCTACAGATCCGCAGAATCGGCCTGAGCCGCGGCAAGAATCAAAACAATTTATAATGTCTCGACGGCCTCCTTCAGTGATCCGCTATGGGCTTTCAGGAAATGAATTCTAGGCTGCCGGGCTGCGCTCTTCGAGCTGGCTGGTGACGTCTTCTAGGGCCGACAACGGGCAGAGAACGTGAACCTTCTCGTCCGGCGCGTCGACGTCAATCTGCAATTTCCCTCCATACGTGCGCACCCACACATGCCGATCATCATCCACAACTTCAACGAGGTCGGCATCCGGATATTTTTTTAGCTCCTTGATGATGGCATGAAGAACGGGCAGAGCTTCACGCGCCTGCTCGGAGGCATGGCGCATGTGCCTGCTGGGAACGAAATGCATGGCCATGGAGACGGCCGCGGCGGGAACCCACACATGAACGTGGGAGCCGCCAGAGCGGTATTCGTCGACGTCGACCCGGATCACGCCTTCCCGCATGGTATAGGCGCCCGCGAGTACCAGTGTTCCGCCAAGTCCGAGAGCTGCTTTCGCGAGTAGCATCATGTCGGCCTCCTGAAGGTCCTAGTCGGTGACGTTTTTGGAATCGAGCCAGACGCGGACGGTGTTCTCATGATCCTTCACCGAGACAAGCTCCGTGTCGCCCTGCGCGGAGAGGGCGTGAAGCGCGGCCACCAGGTCCAATTCATCCTTGCCGGCGGAAAAGAGGGCATCGATAACCTTCATGGGAACCTTGACTTCTACCTCAGACTTCTTGGAGTTCTGCTTGTCGAGGACATGAACGATCAAGTGATTGTTCTGTTTGGCGACGCGAACGTCGCGATCATTGCTCTGCACGGTGACGAACTCGCCGTCCTTGGCAGTGCGGATAGCCTCGACCAGGGCGCGGAGGTCGACATCATTAACATGAGCATTGTCGATCTTGACCTTGCCGTCGTGGATGCGGTCTTTGTTGATGGTGGGGAGAACCTTTTCCGCTAGTTCCAGAGGGACGTTGACACGAACGGTCTCGCCCTTGGCGTCCGAGCTGATGACGCGAACATGCAGCCAGCGGTCCAAAGACGACGAAGTAGATGAGGATTTAGACGAGCCCGAGGATGACTGCGCAACCACCCCGAAGGGTGCGAGCAACAATAGGGCGGTGGCGGCGAGAGCAGACTTGGCCAAGAGACTCCGGGAACAGTTGGAAATCACGTCTTTGCGGCTAGACATCTTTCGGCTGAGGTTGGACATGAAACGTTGCCTCCCGTGCCGGCGGCGGGCCGGCTCTTGGAGATAGGTACGAGAGTGTGGGAAAGAAAGTTTCGAAAACTAAGAGGTCGAGGCCAGGCAACGAAGTAAATGAGAAGAGCCGGTAACGACCCTGCAGCAACCCTGATTGGTGACCGGTGGGCAGCGGGTAGAGAAGAAAGAATCGGCCACACATCCCATGAAAATAGAAGGTTATCGCTAGGAAAGGAGTTGTGCTGCGTGAATTGTAAATGATTGAAAAGAAAGAACGTAAATACAGTGACAAGTGACATGTGACCAGCACCGAGAGCGCCAGCCCAGCACTTCAGGGCGGGTAAGTGAGCCTTAAACCGTTAAAACAGTGCGTGCAATTCGGGAGCTCCTGGTGTTGTCATACGACATCGGAGACGAACGAACAATCATCTATCTTCCGAAACGTAAGCGTCCGCTCGAGGCCA
This sequence comes from Acidobacteria bacterium 13_1_20CM_58_21, assembly GCA_001919715.1. Taxonomy (GTDB): domain Bacteria; phylum Acidobacteriota; class Terriglobia; order Acidiferrales; family UBA7541; genus Acidiferrum. The sequence goes on along the minus strand of MNIJ01000102.1, from coordinate 8,659 downwards.
GTCTGGCCGTGTGCGCCAACTTAGAACCTCCTAGGTTGTGGGGCGAACTGATCGCTACGCGCCGCGGAATGAGTTTTAGAACCGGCAATTTGACCGGGCTTGCAGCGAATTCGCATGGCTAACCTTTCCCACAGAGAGCACCAAGCAGGGGACTGTCTGCCCGCTACGCGCCGGCATTTTTTGCACACTTGTCCACAGATTTGCACAAAGGTTCGATCAGAATTTGATTGACGGCGCGAACGGGACCCTCTATCTTGCGCGTCAGATTGAACCGGGAAGCTTTAGAACTTTACGGATCAATTTAGAGGGCGCAGCAAGCTTAACCGCGGCTGCGCCGCGAGATTGAATCGTTAAGCTCGAAGCCTTTCGCGTTCTGTTTGGGGGGCGCGACAAGCCTAACGGCGGTTGCGCCACCAGGTTGGTTCAGGAAGGTTAGAAACTTTACGGTTCCGTTTAGAGGGCGCCACCACTTAACGGCGGTTGCGCCGCGAGATTGAACCGCGAAGCGTGAAGCCTTTACGGATCAGTTTGGAGAGCGTAACAGCCTCATGGCGGTTACGACGCCAGATGGAATCAGGAAGGTTAGAATCTTTACGGCTCAGTTAGAGGGCGCAACCCGCTTAACAGCAGGTTGCGCCCTCAATATTTTGGGTCGCAATTGGAGGGCGGAACGGGTTAAACGTCGCAGAGGTCAGCGGCTTGGCGGAGGGAGGTAAGGGGGTCGCGGGTGGGGACGAACTCGTGGGCCACGTAGCCCCGGAAGCTCGTGGCCGCAATGCCGCGCATCACCCCGTCCCATTGGACTTCCTGGGTGCCGTCAAGTTCGTGTCGGCCGGGAACGCCGCCAGTGTGGAAGTGCCCGATCCAATCGATGTTTTTCTGAATGGTACGGACCAAGTCTCCTTCCATGATCTGCATGTGATAGATGTCGAAGAGCAGCTTGACGCGAGGTGAGTTGACGGTCTGGACGACCTGTAAACCCCAGGCGGTGTGGTCGCACATGTAGTCGTGGTGGTCGACCTTGCTGTTGAGTAGCTCGATGCAGATGGTGACGCCGTGCTCCTCGGCGATTTTCTTGACGCGGTTGAGACCGGCGATGGTATTTTTGGCGCCCTCTTCGTCGGACATTCCATTGCGGTTACCGGAGAACGTGATCACATTGGGCACGCCGGCTTTGGCGGCGAGCGGAATGTATTTGCGGAAACCTTCCTCAAGCTTGGCGTGATTTTCCAGGCGGTTCATGGCGCTGCCAATTTCGCCACCGCCACCGTAACCCATGCTGCAGACCAGGCCATAACGCGCGGGCACTTCGAACTCGTCGGGCTTGAGCAGGTCGACGCCCTTCAAACCAATCTCGGCGGCGTAAGCACAGAGCTTGTCGAGCGGAATCTTCTGGTAACACCAGCGGGAAACGGACTGGCGGATATTGCCTTTGCGTTTTATCGGAGCAGTTTCCTGTGACCAGGAGACGGATGGTAGAGAAGCCAAGGTGGCTCCTGATACCACCTTCTTGAGCACGTTGCGGCGCGATAGTTTGGACATGGCGAACACCAGAGTGTACAGGAGAATAGCAGGATGAGCGACGAGAAATTATCTTCTCGGGTGTGGGACCGCCCCGGTCTTGGGAAGTTCGATGCGCCAGATGTCTTTTTCGGACTGGAGGCGGAAGACGCCGATCTGATTGGTCTCGGTGGTGCCAACTTGGCCGATCCACACGACCCGGAAGCGGGCCTGCCGCCAGCGGCGGCGGACTTCGATGGTCTGGCCCGGGGAAGTCAAGAAGCCGACGCCGTCCAAACGCGCGCCATCCTGGCTGAGATCGACGGTGTAGGCGCTCTGGGCAAAAGGATGGCCGTTGTGGTCCGTACCTTTGACGAGGACGCGAAGAGTTTTGGGAACGCGAGGCTTTTTGCGGTTTCTTCTCCAAAAGTCGGAGATGGTTTTTTTGAAGGCTAGACCGACGCGAGTTTCGAGGTAAGTGCAGTCAATAAAGACCACACGGACTTCCTGCTCCTGGCGGCTGCCCTTGTGCATCAGAAAAACGTTGTCGTCCAACGCAAGTTTGGTCTTCATGGTGACCAGGGCGCCCCTGTAATTGACGATGACCGTCTCCGTATCTTCGTGGAAGGCGCCGCCTTTGCCCGCATAACCGTAAATCACCACGGGTACGCGTAGGGAGATGCGCTCGCTGGAGCGGGGTACGTTTATTGTGGAGACCGCGGTGAAAGGGACGGCCGGGGTTAGCTGGGCTTTTTGCAGGGGACCAGGCTCCTCGAGGGAGGCTACCTCCATGACTTCTTGGGGAATTCCTTTTTGTTGGCCGTGCTCGCGGCACTTGAAGTCCCAAGTCTGCTGAAGAATTTGTTCAAGGGATTCCTCGCGATTCGAAAGGGTGACCCAGGAGTCACTGTCCCCGCGAGGACACCTGAGTCGGATAGCGAAGTTCCTAGGCATGAGAGTTCCGTACCTATTTTGATGATACCCGTTTGCCGGGAGTCCCGCAGCAGGCCCCCGGGGGCGTTTCTCGAAAGGTAAACGGCGAGGAGGAGCAAGAGGGCTGATCGTCGTTATTCCTGGGGGCGGTAACCTTTGCCGGGTTGCGGACTCGTATGGGGCGAACGGGATGAGAGGGCGAAGGGATGGCCCTCTAAAACTCAACCCACAGGAGAGCTTCGCATGGTTCGCACGATCAAGGCAGGTTTGGCATTTGCGGCGCTGGCCGGGGCGTTTCTGCTCCAGCCATCAGTGCACGCGCAAGACAATATGGTGCAAGACCGCATGAAACAAGACGACATGAAGCACGACAAGATGCAAGATGACAAAATGATGCATGAAGGCAGGGCCAAGACGCTGGAAACGGGGAAGTTCCACGGCAAGGTCCACGCGACTTCGGGCCGCGCGACGGTGTATCAAGAGGTGGATGGCAAGCTGGTGCTGCGGCTGACCAATTTCAAGACTTCGAACGGGCCGGATGTGCACGTGATCCTGGTGGCGGCGAAGGATGCGCTGGATGACGCGAACTTTCTGAAAGACAACATGGAAAAAGTGGAGCTAGGGAAGCTGAAGGGGAATGAAGGTGACCAGAATTATGAAATTCCAGCGGGAACGGACCTGACCAGGTTTCGGACTGTTTCAATCTACTGCGAGCGGTTCAACGCGAACTTTGGCGCGGCGCCGCTGGAGAAGTTCTAGGGTTCGTTAGAGAGGGAGGAGAAACCGGGCAGGTCACACTGCCCGATTTTTTCTTGAGACAAAAAACGATGAATACGCATACAGGTTCGTGGTTGTCACGCAACAAGTGGATTCCGGTCCTGATTGGGATTCCGGTTGGTGTAGCTGCCTGGTGGGCGTTCCGGCCGGAGAAGCTGTTCATCAATCAGAAGGTGAATGAGGCAGCGCCAGCTGCGTTGAGCTTGGAGCCCGAGGCGCTGTACACAGGAAAACTGGAAGGGAAGGTTCACCAGACGAGCGGACGGGCGACGGTTTACAGGACCGCGGAGGGCCAGGAGTATTTGCGGCTTTCCGATTTCACGACATCGATTGGGCCGGATGTGCATGTGCTTCTGGTGCGGGCGGAGGACCAGGTGCTTGACGGGGAGATTGTGAAGGGCGAGTTTGATAGCGTGGAACTCGGATCGTTAAAAGGAAATCAAGGTGATCAGAATTATGCTTTGCCGGAGGGCGTGGATTTGAATAAGTATCACGCAGTGGCCGTCTACTGCGAAAGGTTCCACGCGATTTTTGGAGTGGCCAGGCTGGAGAAGTTCTAGGGGAAGAAACCAAACCTAGCCCCGGAGCCACTCGCAGGATGCCGAAGGAAAGATTCTGAGAAGCCATACTGACCTGTGGACAGCGTCCTAGATTAAGTCGCTCCAGACAGTTGCGGCTGAGGTTCCTGCCCCTCAGAATGACAATTTTGGCTTTCTTAGCCTGTTATGGAGGGCGGATACGGTTTGATATGCGGACGACGGAGGCACATGAGGCGGGGCTGATCGCGCGTGTCCTGGCGGGCGAGAAAGAATTGTTTCATGAGTTGATCCGGCCGTACGAGCGGATGGTGTACCTGACGTTGTTTTCGATCGTGAAGAACGAGACGGAAGCCGAGGATGGGGCGCAGCAGACGGTGATCAGTGCGTACCGGCATTTGGCATCCTTTCGAGGGGACGCCAAGTTCAGCACCTGGCTGACGACCATTGCGATCAATGAAGGGCGGAAACGACTGAAAAAGGCGAAGGGGGCCGCGGAGCAATCGCTTGAGGAGCAGGCAGAGAGTCACGAAGGGGACTTCACGCCCGCCCCGCTGACAGATTGGCGGGAGATTCCGCTGGAAGCCCTGGAGCGGAAGGAACTGCGAGAAGCGCTGCGAGTTGCCGTGGCGGAGCTGCCCGGCATTTACCGGCAAGTTTTCGCATTGCGAGACCTGGAAGAACTGAGCGTGGAGGAAACAGCCCAGGCGCTGCGAATAAATCCTGGTGCCGTAAAAGTGCGGCTGCACCGCGCGCGGATAATGCTGCAAAAGCGCCTGGTTCCATTTCTGAAAACGACAGCCCCGGCGCGTAGGGGGTTCTTCAGGAGAGCGCCATGAAACTGGATTGCAAACATGTGTGGGAGCACATTTCGGAGTACATCGACGATACCGTCGATGCCAAACTGCGCGAGGACATCGAGCGGCATCTGGAACACTGCGAAATCTGCTCGGCGATACTGGATTCGACGCGAAATATTCTGGTTTTGACCGCCGACGACCGGACATTTGAATTGCCGGTGGGGTACAGCGAGCGGCTGCACGAGCGCCTGGCGAAAGAAATGGAGGATTCGGAGAAGGATTCGACGAAGGAATAGAGGAACGCAGTGGCATTCGTTGTCAGGGGACGCGGTGGACCAGGGGATGAATGATCCATTCGGCGGCGAGAAGAAACAGCGTCAAGACGGAGAGGGCAATCTGCAAGCGCTCGGAGTTAAGTTTTTTCTTCGTCACGGGCTGTTGGCGCCATTGTGCGGCGGGTTTGCCGCGCAAGCCGCGTACTCTCCAAATTATAAATAGGTTGAGGAAGGCTCCCAGAAAGGCCAAGACCATCATGGGGATGCGAATGGCATCCTGATGGAAGCCGCGAGCAGGAGTGTGAATGCCTGCCGCGGCGGCGAGAGCGCTGAAGCCGATGGCGACGCGCACGCCGCTGACGGCAATGACGGCGGTACAGGCGCTCTGCAAGATGGCGAAGATGATGCTGGACAAATTGATGAACCTAGTGTTGACAAGCAGCTTCTTCGGCCATGAGCCCTCAGAGCTGGTCTGAGAGATATCTGCAGGGATTTGAGCCTGTCGGGCCATCGGCGAACCCCATCCATCCTAGTCAGATTCAGGCACGAGACGCAAGCCACGGCGATTATTGAGGGCAGACCGCGCCGCCTGCGATCCAAATCTTCGTGTGCATGGCGGTGTCCAAGCGTGAAAGCGGCGGCAACGTACGCCCGGATCCCGGGCCCAGCCCACAAAGTCATCGGAGGAAACATGCTCGAGCAGCGGCTGGAGCGAGCGGCCACCGGTTTGCTTTGAAGCCTTGAGCTGCCGGCAAAGCTCAACGGGGGAAGGGCCGACGAAAACCATTTTGTGTTCGGGGGATGGGAGAGACCACTTGGTGTTACCGGGAGGCATGTGCTCCCCGGGAAGATTGGTGGCAGGTGTCGTAGCACATACCGTAAACGTCGTGACGTGATTTTCGGCACGTTTCCACCAACCAGATCGCTCGCGCGTATGGGGAGACGTCGTGCACGCTTGCCCGTGGCCGCAAAAATCGCATTCGCTGGGCCAGAGCGAGAGTACGGCCGCGCTCATTATTTGTCCGGACTGGCAATAACCGCATTGCGGCACGTCAATTTCAATCCACGCGCGCTGCAGCGGATGGGACAGATCGCTCGAAAGACCTTCAATTGTGGTGACCTGCTTGCTTGCGACGCGAGAGAGTGGCGCCACACAAGAACGCATGGCGTGGCCGTCCAGATGGACGGTGCACGCTCCGCACAGGGCCATGCCGCAGCCCGAATTTTGTCCCTGTCAATCCCAAAGAGTCACGGATAACCCAGAGCAAAGGCGTCGAAGGATCATCATCGACAGTTACGGATTCTCCATTCAAGAAGAAGGGAGTCACCGTCCCCTCCAAGAAATTGCCGTTCCATCCAACGCGAAAGATAAGCCGAAGACACGGTCACCGGCCAGCAAACGGCTCTGTGCGCTAGTTGGCCGTTGGATGCAACGACTGGATGTCTCGTGACATGAGAACTTGCTGTTAAGTGGGAAGCCACCTCAGAAAAATGGCGGCAAGCGGTGGAAGCGTGAGGACGAGAGAATGCGGGCGGCCCTGGGCGGGGTGGTCGGCGGCTTGCTGGCCGCCCATGTTGCCTACGTTTGAGCCGCCGTAGTGGGCCACGTCAGTGTTGAGGATTTCGCGATAAAAGCCCGGGTTGGGGACACCCAGACGATAGCCTTCGCGGACTACCGGAGTGGCGTTGATGATGGCGACGATGAGGTCTTCGGGGTTTTTGCCGCGGCGGATAAACGTAATGACGCTATTGTCGGCGTCGTTGGCGTCAATCCATTCGAAACCGCGCCAGTCGAAATCGACTTGATGAAGGGCCGGCTCGGCGGCATAAAGACCATTGAGATCGCGGATGAGATGCTGGATGCCACGATGGGAATCATATTGTAGCAAGTGCCAATCCAGGCTGTGGGCTTCGCTCCATTCGCGGCGCTGGGCCAACTCCTGACCCATGAAGAGGAGTTTCTTTCCCGGGTGAGCGTATTGATAGGCGTACAGGAGGCGGAGATTGGCAAATTGCTGCCACATGTCTCCGGGCATTTTGTGCAGGAGCGAGTTCTTGCCGTGGACTACTTCGTCATGGGAGAAGGGGAGCATGAAATTTTCGGTGAAGGCGTACAGGAGCGAGAAGGTGAGTTTGTTGTGTTCGTATTTGCGGTGGACGGGGTCGTGCGAAAAATACTTTAGCGTGTCGTTCATCCAGCCCATGTTCCATTTGAAGCTGAAGCCCAGGCCGCCGAGATAGGTGGGGCGGGACACGGCGGGCCAGGAGGTAGATTCCTCGGCGATGGTGAGAACGCCGGGAAATTTGCCATGCGCGACTTCGTTCATGCGCTTGAGGAAATCGATGGCGTGAAGGTTTTCGCGGCCACCGAATTGATTGGGAACCCATTCGCCGGGCTTGCGGGAGTAGTCGAGATAGAGCATGGAGGCGACGGCGTCCACGCGAAGGCCGTCGATGTGGTATTTGTCGAGCCAGAAGAGTGCGTTGGAAATTAGATAGTTTTGAACTTCGTTGCGTCCGTAATTGTAGACCAGCGTGCCCCAGTCGGGATGCGCGCCCTGGCGCGGGTCGGAGTGCTCGTAGAGATGCGTGCCGTCGAATTGGGCGAGGCCGTGAGTGTCGCGCGGGAAATGTGCGGGCGTCCAATCGAGAAGGACACCGATACCGGCTTGGTGGCACCGATCCACGAACTCCATGAATTCCGCGGGAGTACCGTAGCGGCTGGTGACAGCAAAATAGCCGAGAGTCTGGTAGCCCCAGGAACCGTCGAAGGGATGTTCCATGATGGGGAGCAGTTCGATGTGCGAATAGCCGAGGTCTTTGACGTAAGGTATGAGTTGCTCGCCCAGTTCGCCGTAGCTCAACCATCGATCGTGGTCTTCGGGCACGCGGCGCCAGGAGCCGGGATGGACTTCGTAGATGGAGATTGGTGATTCAAACCAGTTTTTCTGCGCGCGGTAAGAGATCCAGCCAGCGTCGGTCCATTTGTACTGATCCAGGCGGGCAACGACGGAGCCGGTATTGGGGCGCAGTTCGGAGCGAAAAGCGTAGGGATCGGCTTTGAGCGGGAGAGTGTTGCCGCTCGGGCCGACGATTTCATATTTGTAGATTGCGCCTTCGTCGAGCTCGGGGACAAAGATTTCCCATAGGCCGGAAGAACCGCGGGCGCGCATGGGATGGACGCGGCCGTCCCAGCGATTGAAGTCGCCCACAACACTGACGCGCCGCGCGCTGGGGGCCCAGACGGCGAAGTGAACGCCGCGGACGCCTTCGAGTGTGATCAAGTGGGCGCCGAGTTTCTCGTAAGTATCGTAATGGCGGCCCTCGCCCATCAGATACAGATCGAACTCGCTGAGCACCACGGGAAAGGCATAGGGATCGAAGATTTCGAAGGACTCGCCGAAGGGCGTGCGTCCTTGAATCTTGTAACTCGCCGGGGCGGGCGGAACGGATTGGCTCGCAGGCCAGGGGGCTTCGAAGAAGCCTTCGGGACGAAGTTTGACGGCATCGCTAACGTTTGCGGGGAGGAGGGTGGCTCCTTCAACGGCGGGTGGCTTCAAGGAGATCGAAGCTTCCGCGACCCACGGGAGGAAGAAGCGCACCGTCCAGCGGCCGTGGACGGGATGCGGACCGAGGAGGGCAAAGGGATCGGAGTGGCGGGCGGCAAGGATGGCATCGAGCTGCGCGTCGAGGCGCGCATCGCCGGTAGCAATCGATGCCTCATTCTGCATGGCTGGGCGCTGCTCAGACAAGGCGGTGGTCTCCGCGACGTGGGAACCGAGGGATCCGCAGATAAGCGCAGCCCGGGGCCGACCCACGTCCTCTGAATTCTAGGGCG
>MNIJ01000236.1 GCA_001919715.1 Acidobacteria bacterium 13_1_20CM_58_21 | reverse complement strand
ACCACATATGAGAATGGAACTGATCCAGCCGTTCATCAATGCCGCGGATGCGGTCTTCGCGGAGTCACTACAGGCGCCGACAAAAATCCAAGACCTTTCGATGGACGAGGACACGTATCGCCGGAAAGGTGTTGCCGCGCTCATCGCCATCAAGGGAGACATCGAAGGGCGCGTTATCCTCGACCTGTCGCCGGAAGTGGCGGTTAAGGTGGCGAGCCACCTCGCGGGCGTGGAAGTCAAGGCGAGCGAGCAAGTGGTGAAAGAAACGGTTTGTGAACTGGCCAACATGGTCATCGGCAATTCCGTGACGCTACTGAACGACCAGGGGTTCCACTTCAAGGTGTTTCCGCCAGAAATTCATATGGACGAAACGGGGCTGGCCGGCAGCGAGGATACGGAAGCGCTGGTGATCTGCATCGAGACGCCGTGCGGCAGCATTTACCTGAACATCGCGATGCACTATCTGCATCGGCGTCGGCAGGAGCGGAATACGGTTCCGGCGCTGGATTGAGGTAACGCGGTAATGAAGTAGGGAAGCAAAGAAATTAGCTGACAGGTTTATGGTTATCAGTTGCCAGCGAAGAGCAGGTAAGCGCCGGTGATAACCCTCCCCGTGCCGTCCTACCACTGAACCAATGCCTGGAGTCCGAGTCTTTCTTTGAAAACTGTTCTCTCTCTCTCCGCTCCCACTGAATGCGCGAATACCAAGAGAGAGGAGTTGCAAGATGCGCGGTCCGCTGCGGCTAAGCACTTCTCACGGGATCCTTACAAACAGATTGCGAGCCTGGACGGCGCGCGGCAGCGGCCGTCGCTGGTAGCAACGGCAGGTGATGAAATGCAAGCCAGCGCGTCGTTGATGACGCTAGAGTTCTCTAGGCATGAAGTGAACAACATTCCCACCCCTTCGGAGAAGCTGGAAAGGGACGCTCACCTTGTTACTTCTCGATGATCTATAGAAAGGGGTTCTTCCATCGGACGCTCAAGAATTGCAAACGCAGAATGCTTCATCTGAAGTAGAAAATACGAAAAGAAGAAGCGCCCACCCTTCCACGAGCCGAAAGTGGTGGGCACCCCGGGGGCGTGCAAGTCGCGGGGAATTGCACGATTGGCGCAGTCTTATCGTGTGGCACCGGGAGGGAGAACTCCGGAGTCCGGTCGGGGAAATTTAGAACTGGCGTGCGGCTCCAAAGGAAAGAGAGTAGGGGAGGGGCGGACGGGCAAAGGGAGGGGTTTTACGAATCGAGAGAATGAGGTCGCCATGAATCCGACGCTGCAAAGGGAGAAGTTAGCGCGTGGGGATAACGCTGACGCCGAGTTCTTTGAGTTTGGCGCGGGCGCGGCGGTCTTCCTCGGTGCCGGGGTAGCGTCTGACGACTTCGCGAAGTTCGCGGACGCCGCCGGTTTTCTGGCCGCGTTCGACGAGGGCCATACCTTTCTTCAGTCGCGCGGGGGCGAGCTTGAAGCTCTTGGGATAGTTGTTCAGAACTTTTTCGTATTCCGCGACGGCCAGGTCGTAGTTTTTCTGGGAGTAGGCGATCTCGCCGAGATAGAACTGGGCGTTGGAGGCAAGATCGGTGTCACCGTAATACTTGAGGTAGTCCTGGAATTCGGAGCGGGCCAGATCGTATTTGCCGCTGGTGATGTCGCGGAGGCCGTTGGAATAGAGCGTGTCGGCGGAGGGCGCGCCGCTGGGAACGGCGGAGGAGTTGGGGGGAGCACCGGTAGAAGTGGTGGGAGTGGCGGTGCCAGTGGCTGGTGCGGGCGCCGCGGCCCCGGAGATCTTGCCATCGAGGCTCTGGACGGAATTCTGGAGATCGACGAGCTGCTGGTTGAGTTTGCCGAGGCGGGACTTGATTTCCTCGAGATTGTCCGAGAGGCCCTGGACCTGCGTGGACATGGTGTCGAGACGTGCGCCGGAATTAGCTTGAACATCCTGAACGGATTTCTGGAGCGAGCTCATGGTGGCGCCGAGCTTGGCAACGTTGTCGTTGGATTGCGCGATGAGCGTTTTCAGGATGGTGTGATCCTGCGTTACTTGGGTGGAAAGATCTTTCTGGCCCTGGAGCAGGGAGGTGACGTCGCGCTGGAGCTCGATAAGCTCGCGGGCCACCGCTTCCGCGGGGTGGGGGCCGACCAGGCTTCCGGCAAGTGCGCCGGCGAGAACGGCGGCGCTAAAAATGGCGATGTGGCGAATACGCATGAACAATCCTCCTAAGGGACTCCGAAAAGCTGCCAATGCATGGTGGCCTCACAGCAGCCAATAAAAATCATACAGGCCGGGGAAACAGCTTTCACTCTAATAAGAGAGCCGCGAGGTGGCAAGAGTTTGCCGGGCCTCGCGGCTGATTCCGTCACCAATCGGTCATCGTGGCGAACGGGGTGAAACGGCTCAGTTTGACTTCACGAAATGGCCGCGGCGGTTCTGCGACCAGCAGGACTCGTTGCTCTCCATACAGAAGGGCTTCTCCTTGCCAAAGCTGACGGTGCTGAGGCGGTCGGCGGAAACGCCCAGAGAAACGATGAACTGCTTGACGGCGGTGGCGCGGCGATCGCCGAGGCCCAAGTTGTATTCCGTGGAGCCACGCTCGTCGCAATGGCCTTCGATGGTCACTCTTAGTTGCGGGTAGTTCTTCAGGAAATCCGCGGTCTTCGACAGCGCCGCACGGGCATCGGGACGAAGGTCGGCCTTGTCATAGTCGAAATAGGCATCCCGCACTTCCTTGAGGAAGAGCTCATCGAGAGAGGGTTGCGCCGGCGGCCGTGGCGGCGGAGGTGCGTTCACCGTGACGGTTGCAGTGGCGCTGGCGGAGCCTCCGGGACCGCTGGCTGTTATCTTGTAGGTCGACGATTCGGAGGGAGAGACCTTGCTGGAGCCCTGAGCCGTCACGGCGCCGACTTCGGGCTCGATGGTGAGCTCCGTGGCATCGGTGGAATTCCAACTCAGGGTTGAGGAATCGCCTTTGTTAATGGAGGTCGGACTGGCCTGCAACGTCACTGTCGGACGTGCGGCCGCCGGCGCTGGTGCAGGCGGCTGGGGCGGCAGCGCTTTCGGTGGATGCTTGCAGCCAAAGGCCAAGACGACAACGGCAAACGCGGCAATCAAGCCGGTGCGGTAAAGCAAGCGTGGAGCCAAATTCATGCAGTTCCTCCTCAGTGAAGTTCCCGTGTTCGTCCCAGCAGAGCCAATATCGTAACACCAGCGGGCTGGGTCCGGGTAATATCTCGTATCACGATATATTATACATCGTGCGGCGACAGCGAGGCACGACAGTAAAACAATACGGTTGTAGCCGAAATACAGGGCACCTGAATGTGAGATGCATTAGATCACGTCCGGTTCCACAAAACATTTCATCGCGTCGACCAGTTGGGCGATTCGTTGTGGCCGCCAGTGGTCAACTGGTGCGGCTGAGAGCCATCGGCGAGCATGGTCCAAATCTGGCGTGTGCCCCCGCGAGTGGATTCGAAAACCAGGTGGCGGCCATCAGGTGCCCAACTGGGACGCTCATTGCGGCCCTGGTCGCGCGTCAATTCCACAAGCTGGCGTGTAGCGGCGTCCATGATGTAGATGTCGTAGTTGTCGTTGGGACGGCGCCAGCTGAAAGCCAGCAACTGGCCATTGGGCGCCCACGCCGGATCGATGACGTAGCCTTTGTCGGGGAGGTCCAGCTTCGTCGCGCTGGTGCCGTCGGAATTCATCAAGTAGAGCTGAGGAGTGCCGCCGCGATCGCTGACGAAGGCGACGGTCTGACCGGTTTTCGGATTCCAACTTGGAGACATACTTGCGCCATTGGCGTTGGTCAAGCGCTTGGGGCGGCCGCCGTTTATGTCGGAGACAAAGAGCTCGGGATTGCCTTGCATGGAAGATGAAAAAATGATTTGCGCGCCGTCGGGAGACCAGGCGGGAGTGATGTTGGTGCCGCGGAAGCGCGGGAAGGAGACGAGTTTTCCGGTGTCCATCGAATACATGCAGATTTGCGCGCTAGTGAGGCCGCTGGATGGCGCGAAACATGTGAAAGCGATGCGCGAAGCGTCTGGCGACCAGCGAGGAGTAAGCGAAATCGATTTCAGGGAAGTGAGCTGGCGCTGGTTGGAGCCGTCGTAATCCATAACCCAGATTTCTTTGGAGCCGTTGCGCGAACTGACGAAAGCGATTTGCGTTGAGGCGATACCTGGGAGGCCGCCGGAGAGCTTGCTTATGATTTCGTCGGCGAACTGATGAGCGAATTTGCGAACCTGGAGATCCGTGGGAGCGCCGCGATAGACTTTGCCGACGACCGCTTGAGAAGCGGGATCGCGGACGTCATAGAGCCAGGCTTCGATGGTCACTTCGGCGGCGGATTCGGACACATTGCCGAAGCCCAGGAAATTGGCGTTAGTGGGAGGATCGATCCACATGGCGGGTTTTAGTTCGGCCGGGACGCTGGGAGCTTCAGGTGGATAGAAGCTGGGACTGGGGACTTCGAGAATGCCGCTGAATTGAAGGTCGTCACGGACGACCTGGGTGAAAAGGGAAGAGTGGGATTTGGCGGAGTCGGCGCGAGGAGCGAAGTCGGCGACGGCCACGCGAGGCTTGTTGGTGTCGCCGAGACCCGTGCCCGCCCGGAACCATCCCTCGGATTGCGCAAGCGCTGCCTGGGCGGTTAGCGAGAAAAATGCGCAGAGAAAAATTAAGCGGCATCGATTGAATGCGCCACTCACTTTGACCTTCCAAAAAAAAGCCTTGATTGAGACTCTCAATCGATTCATCTCCTTATGGATTGTCTCTATCGGGGAAATCCCAAAGAACGGATACATCAGGAGGCTTCCAATCGCTGGGAAGAGGTGGAAAGGGGCTCGAGCTTTGAATCGCTCGCAATCCGGAGGTGTCCCATGACGAGTTTCCGCTCGACTGTTCCACGCGAAGGTTTTTTATAGTGCCGTCTCGAAGGATCGTAAAAGAGATGACGCAGTGGAGCGTCCGAGAGCTGCGCACAGCGGGGTCGAGGAAAAGCGTATTCCAATTGGGAGCCACGCGGCGCTTGGCTGCTGCGATGTACCAACCGTAACGTGTGGTGAAGTCCGTGCCGCCTTGGCCCGAGACGGCGCCGCCCGCCGAACCGACACCGGGGGTCTGCGATTGTCCAGTCGGCAGATCAGGATTTCCGCCCTTGCCGTACGGGACGGCGTTGTCAGGGGGAGGTGTCTTGTTGTCAAGGGTTCTGGAGGGACGACTAGGCGGTAAACGTTTTTCTTTTTCGAATTTCGGGATTTTAGTCGCGTCCGTTTTCGGCTCCGGTGGTTTCGGGGGCTCTTCCTTGTGCAGGCCCTTTGTTGGATCGACTGCCTTGCTTTCGGTGACGACCGATTCTTTAGGCATGGGGATTCCAGCCGGGCTAACCAAACTCACCTTTGTTCCGCCGAGGTCGCCTCCGATGCCGCCCCACGGGCTTCCTCGATATTGAATATAAGCGGAGACGACAGCGACGACGGCGAGACTCGCATGCATGATGACCGAATAGATGAGGAACTGCCGGAGGCTCTGGTCCCTGTGCGGTGTGCCCCCGAAGGGGTCGATCGAATTGGCGGCGGCGGTGGTCATCTTTACTGAGTACGTGCGCGTGAGGTGATGGGCTCAGTGACGATGCTGATGTTATTGATGCCGGACTGCCGGAGCGCGTCGACGACGGCGGCGAAGCTGCCGAATGGCACGGTCTCGTCGCAGCGGAGAAAGACCCCTTCCTGGGTGTTTTTCAGCTGGGCGCGGATTCTGGAGCCAAGCTGGTGAATGTTGATGGGCTCATTGCCAAGGTAGATTCGCTGTGCTTTGTCCACGGTGACGACCAGGCGCTCCTGGTTGATTTCCTTCACCGTTCGTGTCTTCGGGACGTCGACTTCGATACCCGACTGGAGAATCGGAGCGGTGATCATGAAAATGATGAGCAGCACGAGAACCACGTCCACGAAGGGGACCATATTGATCTCGGAGAGAGAGGTCTGCGTCGATTTGGAGAGTTGCGGCATCTTTCCCGATTCCCTGGATGCGGCCGGACGGAACGGCCGCGAAGTTCTAGTTAAACGTTTTCTCGACCTGCGCCGTGACTTCCAGAGCAAAAGTGTCCAGCCGTTGCGCGAGGTCGCGAATGTTCTGCAAGAAGTGGTTGTAGAAAATAACCGCTGGAATGGCAGCAAAGAGACCGGCCGCGGTGGTGACGAGCGCTTCGGCGATGCCCGGCGCGACCGCGCGCAAGCTGGCCGCACCGGCGCTGCCCAGGCCGGAGAACGCGTCGATGATGCCCCACACGGTTCCGAACAGACCGATGAACGGTGTCACCGAGCCGGTCGTAGCCAGCCACGACATGCCTTTTTCAACGCGGCGCACCTCATCCGCGGAAGCGAGTTGCATGCTGACGGTGACGGCTTGCAGGCTCTTCAGCTTGGGTGGATGTGGATTGCCCGGGGCGCTGCCGACCTGACTCTGGAGCTCGCGGTAGCCCGCGGCATAGACTGAAGAAAACGGGGAACCGGCCGTCGCCAGGGCTTGCGGACTGGCTACGCCCCGCGCAGCGCGAAGAATACGCAGAAACTGGTCGCTCTCGCGTCGTATGCGTCCGAAGAGGCCAACCTTCTGGAGAATCATGGCCCAGGAAATGATCGAGAATGAAAGGAGAAGCAGAAGAACGGCGCGGGCGACCAGGCCGGTTTGCGTAAGGATATTTCCAATATCGGTTAGAAAAATCGTCGTGAACAGAAAAATGATGTACCCCTCAGTGAGAGCAAACGATTTGCGATCGCGACGCGATCAACATTTTTCTGGGCTTAAGAAACGTAGCACACGCATCCAGAGCGCGCAACCAATAGGATGCGTAAGTTTCTGATTTCGCTGCTTATCGGGCAACGGGCGGCTTACTGTCCAAGGACATCCAGCGCAGCGCGAAAGCCACCGCAAGCCTGGCCGCTGCGCCGCGCGCGCAGTGGTGGAGAAAAATCTCGTCAAAGTGTCCATCATGTGATGGTGGATGGTGACAATATTGAGGCCGTGTGCAGGGCTTTCAGCGCCGCGTTGACCTCACTCCCGCACACGGCGATGCAACGGCGATGCCCGCCGGCCCGACAGAGTAAAGCAGGTGTGATAAACTGCGATTTGGGCATGAGCAAACCGTTTGACATTGAACTGGAAAGGCTGACCAGCCAGGCTTCTTATTCCGAGATAGTCGGGGGTGTGGCCGCAGGGCAGCGGGGAACGTTCTTCCTTGAGACCTTCGGCTGCCAAATGAACGACCACGACTCGGAGAAAGTCGCGGGCTTGCTGCTCTCGCGGGGCTATCAACAGGTGGAGACGCCGGAGGCGGCTTCGCTGATCCTTTACAACACTTGCAGCATTCGCGAGAAGGCGGCGCAGAAAGTTTTCTCGCGCCTGGGTGAATACCGGGAGAAGCAGAGCGAGGGCAAGGTCATTGGGGTGCTGGGCTGCGTGGCGCAACAGGAAGGGGAAGAGATTTTCAAGCGCGCGCCGTGGGTGAGCCTGGTCTGTGGTTCGGCAAGTTACCGCAAGCTGCCGGACATGCTTACCCAACTGGAAGCTGGGAATCAGCGTGTTACCGGCCTTGATACGGATACGGACGCAACGTTCGAAACGGAAGTGACGCGCCGGGACAACCCCTGGCGCGCCTACCTGACGATCATTGAAGGCTGCGACAAGGCGTGCTCCTACTGCGTGGTGCCATTCACGCGTGGTCCCGAACGCAGCCGCGGGAGCGACTCCATTCTGAAGGAAGTGCGGCAGCTTGCGGAACTCGGCTATTCCGAAGTTCAGCTTCTCGGGCAAACGGTGAATTCTTATGCGGACCCGACGCCGCGAAAGATGCGTTTTTCGGAGTTGTTGCTGGCAGTCGCTGACGTTCAGGGAATTCGCCGCGTGCGATTCACCACTTCGCACCCCAGTGACTTCACGCCCGATATTGTGGAAGCCATCGAGGGACAGCCAAAGATCTGCGACCACGTTCACTTGCCGGTGCAGTCTGGTTCGACGCGAGTTCTGCGTGCGATGCAGCGAACGTATTCGCGCGAAGAGTATCTGGAGAAGATCGCCATGATGCGCGATGCGAATAGGCCGATCGCCATCACCACGGATATTATTGTAGGTTTTCCGGGCGAAACGGAATTCGAATTTGAAGAAACACTGAGTTTGCTAGAGGAAGTGCAATACGACAACCTATTTTCGTTCAAGTACTCACCCAGGCCGAACACGCCGTCTCTCTCCATGAGCGATTCGATGTTGGAGGAAGAAAAGGGCCGGCGCCTCGCGGTTCTGCAGGACAGGCAGCGCGAAATTCAGTCGGTCAAGAATGCGCGTTTGGTTGGGAAGCGTTTCGAAGTTCTGGTCAGCGGAAAATCCCGGCGCGAGAACCAATGGTCCGGGTATACCACATCGCATCGCATGATAAATTTCGCTTCACAAGAGCGGGAGCTTCTGGGAACCTACGTGCAGGTTCGTGTTACGGGAGCAGGTCCAAACAGTCTGCTAGGTGACCACGCCGTTTAGATCAGGGAGGCCTCGATGGAAGTGGAGATGAAGATCCGTGGCCTAATGATGGATCCAGTCACGAACATGCCCATCGTGGTGCTCAAGGACGTACAGGGCCAGGCGATCCTGCCGATCTGGGTGGGCGTGTACGAAGCCAACGCCATCGCTCTGGAAATTGAGAAAGTGCAAACGCCCCGGCCCATGACCCATGACCTGCTGAAGAATGTTCTGCTGGGGCTCGAGGTGCGCGTGCAGAAAATCGTGGTGAATGATCTGAAGGACGACACGTTCTACGCGCTGATCTGGGTGGAGCGCGAGGGACAGATGATGACCATCGATTCACGTCCGAGCGATGCCCTGGCGCTGGCCCTGCGCATGGACTGCCCGATCTTCGTGGATGACGCAGTCCTCAAGAACTCCAAGATCTCGAGTGCCTTCTCCGACCGCAATGCCAACGAGCAACTCCGCACCTGGCTCGATGGCCTTTCCGACGAGGATCTCGGCCGTTACAAGATGTAAAATCGCCATCGTCGATTCACTTACGAGCCAGGAATCAAGCTCGAGCCAGCGTGTCTTCCGGCACGTGCATTAGCCGCCGTACCGTGCGGCGCCAGGCGAAAAGCAAGACGATACCGATCAAAATGAGCGCCAGGCTTAGGCCGGCCCACAGTCCAAACGCGCCCCAGTTCCGACGGAAACACAGCCAGGCACCGAGCGGAAGACCAATAATCCAATACGCGGTGAAGTGGCAGAACATGGGCGTACGGGTATCGCCCGCGCCTCGAAGAGCCCCGGTGGCGACGGTTTGGATGCCGTCGAACAATTGAAAGGCGGCGCCAGCAGCCAGCAAGAGAACGGTGCTGTGAATGACGGACTCGTCCGGTGTGTACATTCGCGCGATGTATCGGGGAAATAAGAGTAGAGCCCCGCTGGCGCAGGTCATGAAGGCTGCACCAAGAAAAATGGCGGTGCCGCCCGCTGCTCCTGCCCTGGCGGCATCTTTGCGCCCAAGGGCTTGGCCCACGCGCACGGCGGCAGCCGAAGCGATGCCGAGTGGCACCATATAAGTAAATGCCACGGTGTTCAGAGCGATCTGGTGGCTGGCGAGTGGAACGGCACCAAGCCGGGCGATGAGCGCGGTGACCAGTGCAAAGACGCCGCTTTCCAATGTGAACTGAATCGCGGCAGGCAATCCGAGGGTAATGAGGCGGCGGATGCGCGGGAGGTCGATGTCGACGGGAGTTCTCAGAAGTTCAGTGCGGTGTTTTCGGTCGTACCACAGTAGATAGCCAACAAGCACAGAAGCCATATAAAGACGCGCGATAGCCGTGGACCAGCCTGAACCAACCGCCCCCATCGACGGCACTCCCCATTTGCCATAGACCAAAATCCAGTTGCCAAGTGCATTAACGACGTTCGCGCTGACCAGCGCGAAGGCCACCGGCCTCACCATGTTCATGGCTTGCAGGCAGCGACGCACTGCGAAATAGAGAAGCAGGGGCAGCAGGCCGACGGCCAGCGCCTTGGTGTAGGGAATGGCGAGGGCTAAAACTCCGGGATCAACGTGCATCCCCGCGAGAAGAGAGGGAAGCAACCAGACAGGGGCGCTGAGGAAGGGCGTCAAGGCAATGCTTAGATAAATGCTGTTAAGCAGGGAACGATGACAGTCCTCGCGCCGGCCCGCTCCGAAGGCTTGGGAGACGAGCGTATCCAGTCCCATCAG
This sequence comes from Acidobacteria bacterium 13_1_20CM_58_21, assembly GCA_001919715.1. Taxonomy (GTDB): domain Bacteria; phylum Acidobacteriota; class Terriglobia; order Acidiferrales; family UBA7541; genus Acidiferrum. The sequence continues at coordinate 6,445 of MNIJ01000236.1, read as the reverse complement.
TAAGCCGCCACCAAATAGAGCCAGCACAATAAAAATATTGGACCCCAGACTCACGGCGCCCATGGCGGTCGCGCTGTTGGGCAGCCGTCCGACCATCATGGTATCGACGATGGCCATGCTCATCCAGCCGAGCTCGGCGAGGACAAGAGGAATAGCAAGCTGCAAAGTGGGGCGAATTTCAGCGCGAAGTGTCTGGAGTCCAATCATGGGCGAAACATGAGAGGAACGAGTGTAAGAGTGTAAGCGGGGCGGAGAAAAGGAGCAAACGGATGCGCCGGTGAAACCCAGTGCTGAGAACGGGAGCGGTGAAGGAGGTGGGGGCCGACTATATCCTTAAGAATCAAGGGCTCTGCAGTCTCTCGCTGTCTGCTGAGGGATAACCCTTCAAATTGAAATCCCCCACTCTATATGCCTACAGGCTCGAGTCGCACCACGTGACCGTGTATGGCCGCTCGGTATTCTCAGGAAGGATCTCCAGTGCCGATCGGCTAGATAGTGGCGCATCCGTGGCGCAAGAGATCTCTGTTTCTGAACGGTCCGCGGATTCCGCCCGGCGCTCAGCTGGGCCGGATTTCCAAACCCGCACTGACGGTGAAAAGTACGCGTTTAGGCGACAAACCTCCTTTCACCAAGCAGGGACGATGACCCTGCAGTCGCAGGAGACTCGTAGGATAATGATAATGTTGAGTTTGTAGACCTCAACACGGCAAATCCATTGAGCCCGGGCACCGAGTAGATGACGTCCGAAGGAGGCAAGTTTTATTCGCTATTGTTACCAAGGCTGCCTCGCCGTGACACCCCAGGGATTGCCGTAGGAGAAAAGCTGCGCCTCGCCAAATCTCATCAACCAGATTTCCCGGTGACACTGCGTTGGTATGGCGCGGCCACGAAGGCCGCATGGGCTGGCAACTCGGCCGAGAGTTGCAATAGCCAACAGATTTTTGGGACCTCGATTTTAGGGTTATCCCGGACAACGATTCACGGATCGGCCCTGCAACCGGTCTCCTGTTTTCCACCGTGACTCCCGCCGATCCGCCCATTTTTCCCTTGCCAATGAACAGGTCGCAAACGTAGAGTTAGCCTAGGCCTTGGGGGTTTTCTGAAGGCGACACCCATATATAGGAACACGGTTCCCGGATCGCGGCGGCTCAATTGCTCGCGCGCGGGCGGAGGCAGAAACGCATGACTGCCATCATCACGATTGCGAATCAAAAAGGCGGCGTGGGAAAGACCACGACGGCGATCAATTTGTCCGCGGCGCTGGCGCATCGCGGCAAGCGCACGCTACTGATCGATCTCGATCCACAGGCCAATTCGACAATTGCGTTTTATGATTCCGGCGAAATATCCACGAGCATGTTCGACGTGCTGAGTGACAGCCGCGTCGCGCTGGTCACGGTCATCAAGCCGACCAAGGATCCAATGTTGTTTCTTGGGCCGGGCCGGCTGGCGCTTGCCAAGCTGGAGCAGGCGCTCGCGGGACAATTCGATGCGCCATTTAAATTGAAAGATGCGCTGACTCCGGTCCTAAAAGATTATGAATACGTAATTCTCGATACCCCGCCGTCGCTGGGGATCCTGACGGTGAATGCGCTGGTGGCCTCGACGCATTTGCTTGTGCCCATCCAGGCAGCGTACTTCGCGATCGAAGGAACCGATGATTTGCTGGAGACTTACGAGCGAATCCGCGCGCGCCCTAATCCGGCGCTGAAAGTTCTAGGCGTGGTGATTACGCTTTTTGATAAGCGCACAAATATCTCTAAGGACACACACGGGCAGATTCGATCGGTATTCGGTGAAGTGCTGTTCAAGACGAAAATCACCAAGAACGTGCGGCTGGAAGAGAGCCCTGCTTACAAGGAAACAATTTTGACTTTTGCGCCAAAATCACCAGGCGCGGTCGAGTACAAGAAACTTGCAGGGGAGGTTATCCAACGTGTCGAAGAGGATCGGGTTACCCGTCACGCTGAAGATGCGGCATGACGCACATTATGTAGAATCGCTGACAAGCTATAGCGGTGCGGCGGTCGGGCGCATGATTCGCGTGGACCAAATTCGCCCGAATCCCGACCAGCCGCGCAAGGCGCTCGGGGACCTGCGCGAACTCACCGAGTCGATTTGCGAAAAGGGCGTATTGGAGCCGCTGCTGGTGCGCTACGTCCCGCGCGAGGACTGCTTTCATATCATCTCCGGCGAGCGGCGGTATCATGCGTCGCGCGCCGCGGGGCTGCGCGAAGTGCCATGCATCGAAAAGACCGCCGACGACGCGGAGACGCTCGAAATCGGGCTGATCGAAAACATTCAGCGGAAAGACCTCACGCCGTTTGAAGAAGCAGATGGGCTGTACCGTCTGAGCACACAGTTTGAATACACGCACGAGGACATCGCGAAGAAAATCGGCCGGGCGCGGTCGTCGGTGACGGAAACTCTGTCGCTTCGCAATATCCCCGATTCGCTGAGAAAGAAGTGCGTCGAGCATGGAATTATTTCCAAGTCGCTGTTGCTGCAGATTGCGCGTCAGCCCACCGAAAAGAAAATGATCGAGATGTTCCACCGCATCATGCAGGGAGGGCTGACCCGCGATGAGGCGCGCCGCGAACGCCGCGAAGAGCAGTCGGGACCGCAGCGGCCGCGGCCGTTCATCTTTCAATTCGAGCCCCCGGCGGAGACATTTAAGTTCCGGATTCAGTTCAAGAAAAGTCATGTTTCGCGCGCTGAGCTGATTTCGACGCTGCGCGAAATCCTGGCACAACTCGAGGGATCCTCTTCGGAGGCCGATTCGACAGCGGCCTAACACTACAAAGACGGGACGCCCTTCGAGAAGACGCGGGACAAACAAGTCCCGCTCCTGCACTTTTCTTCCATGGTTGAACTTTCGCCGCAGCAAATGCAAATCATCGAGCGGCTCTTCGAGGCTGGCTTTCGCCCGATTGCGATTCCGCCTTATGAGAGTGCCTGGTGCATGAGGAAAGGTGATTGCGCGGCGGTCTTGGCGGCTGTTCCGGGCGGCGGAATTAAGCTGCTCGCGCCCCCGTCATACCTGGTCGAGGGCAACCTTAGTGTGAAGCTGAAGCGCGGCCGGCGCCAAGTGTTCGTCTGGAAAAAGAAGGAAGTGGAAGCCACGCCTGACAAATTGGACGAACTTGAATCGTTCCGGCGGGAAGTTGCGGACATCTTGGATATGCCTCCGGAAGCAGGAGATTTGCGGTGATTTGCAATTGCTGGAAACTCACGGCAAACTGAACTGCGCATGGATACATACGACATAATCTGCATTGGCGCGGGGCCGACGGGCCTGGCGACCGCCATTGAAGCCAAGCGCGCCGGGATGCGGCCGCTAGTCATCGACAAAGCCTGCCTTTGCAATTCGATTTTCCATTATCCGGTGAACATGGTGTTTTTCACGACGCCGGAGCTGCTCGAAATTGGCGATCTGCCGCTGGTTTGCGGAGCGGAAAAGCCTACTCGCGTCGAAGCGCTGAAGTATTACCGCAAGGCGGCGGAGCACGATGCGCTTGAATTGCGGCTGTACGAGTTGGTGGTGCGGGTTGATGGCCAGGATGAAAACTTCACAGTAGTAACGAAAACGGAGAAGGGAACGGAACAGAGGTACCGGAGCAGAAAGATCGCCGTGGCGACAGGATATTACGATCTGCCGAACCAATTGGGCGTGCCAGGGGAAGACCTCTCGCATGTATCGCATTACTACAGCGAGCCTCACGAATATTGGAATCAGGACGTGGTTGTGATCGGCGGGAAGAATTCTTCTGCGGAAGCGGCGCTCGACCTGTATCGAAACGGAGCACGCGTGACGCTAGTGCACCGGAACAAGGAACTTGGCGCAACGATCAAGTATTGGGTCCGGCCGGACATTGAGAACCGGATCAAGGCGGGCCAAGTGAAAGCGTTGTTCGAGACGCGCGTGAAGCGGATCACCAATGAAGAGGTTTTAGTCGAGAATGGGACCGGCGAAAAGAGATTGCCGGCGCGACGGGTGTTCGCGCTCACCGGCTACCATCCCGATTTCACGTTCATTGAAAGCCTGGGCGTGCGGCTTGATCCGGAAAGCCGCAAGCCGGCGCTGGATGCGAATACGCTCGAGAGCAATGTTGCGGGGATCCATTTGGCCGGCGTGGTGATCGGCGGACGGCATACTGGCGAAATTTTCATCGAAAACGGGCGCTTCCACGGGAAGCAGATCATTCAGGCACTGACGGTGTGAGCGGCCTTGGGAAGCCGAGGCCAGGCCAGATTTGCCCGACCCAAAGTCGTTTGCTAGACTCGTGGTTATGGCATCGATTATACGCGAAGTGGGCGAGACGTTTGGCGCACTGGTGAAGGGCTTCAGCGTAACCTTCCGCAACATGTTTCGTAAGACGGTCACGGAGAACTATCCGTTCGAGCCCGTACATTTCCAGCCGCGCTACCGCGGGATCCACGTCCTGCACCGTGATGAAGGCGGCCTGGAAAAATGCGTTGGCTGCTTCCTCTGCGCGGCCGCCTGCCCTGCAAATTGTATTTATATCGAAGCCGCGGAGAACGTCGATGCAAACCGCATCTCCGCCGGCGAGCGCTACGCCAGCGTGTACAACATCGATTATTCGCGGTGCATCTTCTGCGGTTACTGTGTGGAAGCGTGCCCGACCGATGCCATCACGCACGGTCACGGCTTCGAACTCGCGACCTACGACATCAACTCTCTCGTCTACCGCAAAGAGCAGCTTCTTGAAAAAGAACCTGCCACCACCGCTTCGTCTGCGCGTTAGCTAGGCGCTAGTCAAATCTCGCGATTTGTTTCAAAGTAACCTAACCTAACTTCCGAGCCGCGGAAGTCGGGCTAACAGTGCGTCCGACCGGCGGGCCCGAGGAAATCGACGGCAACCATCGTCACGTCTTTAACGCCGAGGTTCCCGGTCGGTCGAACTCATGGCGGGTCGGCCGCTTTGGATCGAGAGTCTTTGCGGGTCGCGGCATGGGGTTGGCGGCGGTCATGGTGTGTCCTCAGACCCAGGATGGAATCAAAAGAGAACGACCGAATCGCCTACGCGCAGGATCTTGCCTGCTTCCGTCGAAGCGACGCGCGTGTTGGTGGCCAGGCGGTAGTAGTGGTCGAAGCGGGATTCGGGGCACCATGCTGGGATATGCGAGCGGCGGTAGTCGGTGAAGATCTTTTGGAAGCCGGGAATGATGACTCCCGTGTGAGGGTCGCGCGGAGGAACCGGACACCGCGCGCAAGGAGTGCTGCCTTCGAAATTCACTTCGCCGATGCGAAAGCGCACGACGCTGCGTTCTTCCTCGCCGAAGAGTTGATCTTCCCAGAACGCCGGGACTTCCGCAGGTGCGGCGGCAGAGCGGTCGCCATCGATTTCGAGTGTGGTGCGAAAGCGCAAGCGCGCGTCCTCGATTGCCATACCGGGAAAAAGCCCGCAAACAGCCTCCAAGCTAGCGGTGGAGATAATCGTTGGGCCGTTGGCGATGGTGTCATCCGGAAATCCTTCGGGAGCATGGCGGACGGTGATCGGCTGCGAGAAGAAGTTGGAAAACCATTTGGAGGCGGACGCCGTGTCCCCCGGGAACGCAAATGTCTTAGTTGGGATTTTGCGACTGTCGCCGGGAACCGAAAAAACGACAGAGCTGAAGTCCGGCGCGAATGCCGCGCGAATCAAGTGGATAGCTGCGTTGCGCTTGCCGTTAACCCATTGTCCGTCGACGGAGTAAAGCGCCCACGCGCGGTCGAATTCCAGGCCGCCGGCCGGGCCGATGCGCGCTTCTTTCACGGAAACCGGATCGAGCGACTTGATCGGATGCAGGCGGATGTTTGCAAGGCGCGGAGAAACTGGGGATGGGGCCATGCGGAGATTTTAGCAGAAGGGAGGCTAAAGGAAAGTCGATGGGTGTCCGTCGGCAGGTGCGCACGCCGCATATCTTATCCCGAGACTCGCACCTGGCCAAGAATGAGCTTCGCCAGAAGCGCGCCGCCGAGGAGCGCCATCGAGATGCTCAGGAGCGTACCAATCAAGAAGTATTCCGCGAAGCCCTCGGATTTGAACTTCGGGTAGCGGGCGATAGATTTTGCCGTTAGGATCAGGCCGACCATTGCCGGTGATTGCAGGAGCAGCGCAGTGACAACCAGGAACCGTTCCAGCCAGCCAATGTAAAGCCCGGCGTTCTGCAATTGCTCGCTGGACCTATCCGGTGAATGGCTTTTTAAGCTTTCCGCGAGTGAACGAATCAGGAAGCGGATCAGATATCCGCCGCCGAAGACCACGCCCACGTAAATCACCGGCACGGCAAGAAACTTATTCGGGATCGCTCTGACTTCCTGAAATGGCGCGCTTAGTTCGCTGAATGGCAGGACCGGCGAGAGCATCCAGGCGGCGAAACCGACGGTCAAGAAATGAAGGAGCTGATCGCCTACGTAGGACCAGGATTCGTCGCAGCCCGG
>MNIJ01000079.1 GCA_001919715.1 Acidobacteria bacterium 13_1_20CM_58_21 | reverse complement strand
CTCTTATCCTCTTTGCACCATTTGTGTGCAACAGAGCTTTTTACACGGCATATCTGTCCGGCTGAAAGCTGTTCGAGAGTAGAAAAAATTTCGCGAGAGATTTCCAGCGAAGAAGCAAGGGCAACGATTCTTTCTTGCTTTCTTAAACCGTTGATTCACAACGAGCGGAGGCGGATTTTCCTTCAGTACCACTTGGGGGGCTTCTCGAGATGCACCTTGATGGTCTGCTTTGGATCGGTGATGTCGAGCCAGCGTCCGTACGTCTTCCATCCTTCGGCGACAACTTGTACCAAAACTCTACCCATTGGCGCGTTCGGAACGTGGGCGATGCCCTCGCGGCTGGTCTTTACATTCATTTCCAGTTTTTTGTCCTTCTTCAGCGAGTGCTCTTCGATAAATTTCACGTACACGCTGGCGTTCTCGACGGGAACACCCTTGTCGCCGCCGGTCACTTCAATGGTGATCCGAGTCTGTGCGTTGCTCGTGGGAGGCGGCGTCTGCGGTTTGGACGCCGCTGCCGGTGAATTCTGGGCGGACACCTGTTGTGCGATCAGTGCGCAAGCGGCGAGGCACAGGCATGCAAAAGAATTGGTCGAGAATTGCATAAATGGCTAAACTCCATGGTCCACGGAACGGCAGTCTGGGTCAAGGTCTGGCCGTGTCTGGCCGTGCTAACATTAGATGCTGCTTACGTTCGGGATGCTGCCCCGGCCGATGCTCTGCCGTGGAAACCGCGGCCGACCGCCATTTGACTCATCAATTTAGCTCCGGTAAGTTCTCAAGAAACTGCCCGACAGGCAAGGACGGGGGTACCTCAAAAATGAAGTTCACCCCGAACGGTCAGCGCAGGACGTCAAACTGACTGCAATACAATCAAAACAGGAATCGCAAGGAGAGCACAATGGGTTTTGCCACCAACGCCATTCATGTGGGTCAGGAACCCGATCCCGCAACCGGGGCCATCGTCGCGCCCATCTATCAGACGTCCACGTACATAAACGAAGAACTGGGCAAAAACAAAGGCTACGATTACGCGCGAACGAATCACCCGAACCGCAAAGCGCTCGAACGGACTGTTGCCAAGCTTGAGGGAGGACATAGCGCGTATGTTTTTTCATCCGGCATGGCAGGAATCGACGCTGTGTTCCGGCTTCTCCGTCCGGGCGATCACCTAGTTCTCTCCGAAGCGGTTTACGGCGGCGTATTCCGCCTTTCAACACAGCTCCTCGTGCACTTTGGCCTGGAATTCAGCTTCGTGGACACTTCCACGCCGGATTTCGTGCGCGCGGCGTTACGTCCAAATACGAAAATGATCTATATCGAAACGCCGGCCAACCCCACGCTCAGCGTCACCGATATCGCAGCGATTTCTAAGTTGGCCAACGAGCGCAACCTCTCCGTGACGGTCGATAACACATTTCTGAGTCCTTATTTGCAGCGCCCCATCGAACTGGGCGCGCACATCGTAGTTCATTCCATGACGAAGTATTTGAACGGCCACAGCGATTCCACGGGAGGGGCAGTCGTGCTCACGCGTCCCGAGGACGCCGAAAAGATCTATTTCATACAGCGCTCCGCCGGCACGGGCCTCTCTCCCATGGATTGCTTCCTCGTGTCGCGCGGCATCAAGACACTGGCCGTTCGCATGCTCCAGCACAACGCCAACGGCATCACCGTGGCGCGCCATCTCGACGCGCATCCCAAAGTCCGCAAGGTCTTCTACCCCGGCCTGCCGTCTCACCCGCAACACGAAGTGGCCCGCCGCCAGCAAAAGGGCCCAGGCGCCATGCTCTCCTTTGATGTAGGTTCCCTGGAGGCCGCGCGGCGCTTCTTAAATCACGTCAAGCTCTGCTCGCTCGCCGAAAGCCTCGGGGGTGTCGAGACTTTGATTTCGCTTCCGGCGATGATGACCCACGCTTCCATGCCTAAGGAGGTTCAGGATCGCGTGGGCATCACCGAGGGCCTGGTACGTTTGTCCGTCGGCATCGAAGACGTCGAAGACATCATCGCCGACCTCGACCAGGCGCTACTCTACGTCTGAAAATCCCACAAGATCACGGGTTACGGGCGGCAGCCTTTCATCCTCGTTTCTTTGTCCATTCGCGTCGACGGCAGCGTTCTGGCCTTCGCCATGCTGGTCGCACTACGTGTCGGATTTTTTCGGGCCCTGGCTACCGTGCTGCACACCAGCCGGGTGGAACCGAACAAAGACTCTCAAAGAAACCGGCACGGGCGCCGCTGCCAAGCAGGGAGTTCGCAGCGCCTTATAATAGTGGTTGCGCAAGTCATGTTTACATTGATCTTGCTTGTTTGCGCGGGCCTGGCGATTCAGGGATTTGTGCGGCTCGCCACCGTCTATCGAGGCAAATCGCCAGTTCTAATTTTTTTGATACATTGAAAATCTCCTTGGTTCCGGGGCGCATATTCTCCGACACGGACGGCGCGAATTCAGCGCCGGCAGCGGTGATCAGCCGCGGGATGGCCTCGCGTTTCTGGCCGAAGGGAGGCGCAGTTGGACACCGCATCAAACTCGGCCCCCAAGGACTCGGCGGAACCATGGCTCACCATTGTGGGAGTGGTCGGCGATGTTCGCCAGAACTGGTGGAATTCTTTGACGCGCCCAGTTATATTTACAAGCCGTTCGGACAGTCGCAGCAACGCTCCATGACCGTTCTCGTGCGCACGACTGGGAATCCAACTAACACCGTCTCCGCCGTGCGGGATGTGGTCCGCCAAATGGATCCGGGAATCGCTCTGCAAGGAATCAGCACGTTGGAAGAAGAGATCGCGGATTCCATCGCCATCGTCCGCTTATGGGCATTCTGATGGGGATTTCGGACTGGTCGCCTGGCGCTCTCTGGAAAGCGTCGCGCAACGAACGCATGAAATCGGCATCCGCCTGGCGTTGGACGCCGACCCGCGCGACTTGATGAAACTCATCCTTGGGCAAGCGTTGAAGCTCACCGGCATCGGCCTGGTGATTGCACGGCCTTGTGCCGTGGCCATCAGCCGGGCAATGGCACACTTGATTTTCGGCGTGGTCAGCGTGGATTTCGCGATTCTGGGTGGCTTCACATCGCTTCTGGTGCTCGTGGCGCTGGGTGCGGGCTATTTCCCCGCGCGGCGCGCGATGAGCGTTGATCCGATGGTTTCTCAGCGCTAAGGAATAGCCAAACCTATTTGCGCCTTTTGCTCGTTTTGGTGACGCTTTCCTCCAGCCATGAAAGATATTTTTTCGAACCCTCGGTGATCGGCAGGGCGATAAACTCTGGCACCTCATGACTGTGGAGACGCTGCACTTCGTTCTCCAATTCGGCGAGATGCTTCGCCGCCGTCTTCATCACCAGCAGATACTCCCTCGCTCTCTCAAGCTTGCCCTTCCACGTGTAAAATGACTCGGCCGGGCTCAAAACAATATTGACGCACGCCGCGAGCCTGTCCGAAACCACTCGACGCGCGATCCGCCGGCCTTCCGTCAGCGTTCCGCACATCACCAGCACGACTCGATTTCGTCCACTGGCCTTCATGGGTTTCCTCCTACTTGCATCACGAATAGAATTTATGGTTAACAAAACTTTAATGCCCCGCGGGGCGGGGAAAAGTTATCATAATTGCTGTGATCAACGTTTCCGAAGCTGGAGCGTTTCCCACTGCGATCCCTGGTGGATTCCAGATCACTTTCGGAGTCTACCTTCCCGGAATTCGCGCTACGGACGGTTTCGATGTCGTGGTGCGCGTCATTCACCGTGACGACCGCTTCGATCCCGCCATTCAACCGCAAGATTCACACCTTGTTTGGAGAAACGACCACTCGCTGGGCCTTTGGAGCGCCACGGTGCCGGTGCAGCCGGTTTCAGCGACACATTTCGGTACCGAAGGACTTTATCTTTACCGCTTTCAGCTCTGGTGGACGCCGTCGGGAGGCCCGCGGCAGCTCGTTACTCGCTGGTTCACGGACCCATTTGCGCGGCAAACCGATATTGGACTTCTCTCGGCGGTCATGCTCTCGCGAAATCCCACGCCGATTGCCTGGACCGATGGCGCGTATAAAACGCCGGAGCTTGATGACCTGATCGTTTATGAAGTTCAGGTCGAGGAATTCAACGACAACTTTGACGGCGTCATTGATCGGCTCTCCTATCTCCAAAGTCTCGGCGTCAACTGCCTGGAATTGATGCCCGTGGCCAGCTCGAAGTTGGACTTCGATTGGGGGTACGGGCCGCTCCACTACTTTTCGCCCAGCGCTCATCTTGGCGGGCCGGATGGCCTGCGGGGCCTCGTCGATGCTTGCCATGGCGTGAACATGGCGGTCATTTTGGACATCGTCTATCAGCATGTCGATCCGGGATTTGCCTACAAACTGGTCTACGATGACGTGAACGGCACTCCGGGGGCGCCGAGAGTGAGCAGTCCGATGATCGGCGCCGGCGGATTATTCGGGCCGCAAGCCGATTTCAGTCAGGTGTTCACGCAGGAATATTTTGCCGCAGCGAACCGCCACTGGCTCGAGCAATATCACGTCGATGGCTTTCGCTATGACCAAGTGACCGATCTCTACGCCAGCCCCACGGACACGGCCTACGCGAAACTAGCCTATGACACTTATCGCTTTTCGCTCGGCATTCCCCGCTTCTTCCCAGACGCCAACGGATACAGCAGGATAATCCAGTGCGCCGAAGCGCTATGGCGAGCACCGGACGTTTTGCGCAACACATACACCAACTGCGCGTGGCAGAATGACCTCCTCGATCAAGCCGAAGCAATTGCCGCAGGGGCTCCACCCACGGCAGCCTTTGGGCACGCGCTCGATCCATTTTTCGCCGGCCGCTATCCGGCGACGAAGACGGTAGTCAATTCCGCTGGTAATCCTATTGAGATGCCTGTCGCTCCCTTCCAATATTTGAATTCACACGACCACAGCCACCTGATCGTTTTCGCGGGCACAAGCGGCAGCGGCCCTTTTCCACCGGGGGACCGCAGTCATTTCTGGCGTCTCCAGGCCCTGACGATAGCGCTTTACACCTCGCAAGGCGTTCCCATGCTTTGGGAAGGCGAGGAGTTTGCCGACGATTACAATCTGCCGGATGACGGTTTTGCCCGCGTGGACCTGCGGCGCGACACGCACTGGGAATATTTCTATGATGAATTTGGCTCGGCGCTCGTTAGTGTCTACCGGCGCCTCGGTCAATTGCGTCGCGCGAGCCGGGCTCTGCGCGGCCGCGAGTCGTTCTACTACTGGCAGCAGTCGTTGCAGGGCAGCCAGTTGATCGCCTTTCATCGCCATGCGCCCGCTGGTCCTGCCGGCCCCGAGGAGTACGCCATGGTGATCCTGAATTTCAGTGGCTCCGCCGATACGATCGAGGTGCCGTTTCCAAAGGCTGGAGTGTGGACCGAAAGATTGGATGAGTCCTTCCGCGGTGCGCCGTTGACGGTTGGCGTGGCCTCCCCGGGAGACGCCCAACGCATAACCGTGCCATCCAACTACGGTTACATTTTCATCCTCTGATGGGGATCGGTCCCAAAATCGATCTGCTGCTGTAAAGCGCTTCGCAGCCCTTTTCGAGAGCGGCACTCCGGGGCTAGAATAGGGCCCCATGAGCAACTCTCCGATTAAGTTTGGGACTTCGGGTTGGCGTGGCCTGATCGCCGATGATTTCACCTTCGCCAATGTGCGTCTGGCGGTCACCGCCATCGCCGAACACGTGAAATCCAAGGCCAAGGAGCCCACGATCCTGGTGGCCTACGACACACGCTTCTACTCCGAAGAATTCTCCCAGCTCGCCGTGGACACCCTTCATCATCACGGTATTCGAACGCTGTTGTGCGAGACATTCACTCCCACACCCGCGGTCGCTTTCGAAATCATGCGTCGCAAGCTGGACGGCGCCATCAACTTCACGGCCAGCCACAATCCCGCTCAATATCACGGCCTCAAATTTTCCTCGGCCGACGCGGGCCCCGCGCTGCCTGAGGTCACCAAAGATATCGAAGCGCGCGTCGAGAAAATGATCGCGAAAGACGGCCGGTACCCGATATCTCCCGCGGCAACAGGTCACGGCAAAAAGTCAGCCAGCGAGAAAGTCAATCTGCGCGAAAGCTACTTGAAGCGGCTCGAAGAACTCGTCCATTTCGAGACGCTGCAGAGGGCCAAGCCTTCTCTGGTCGTCGACGCGCTCCACGGCTGCGGGGCGGGTTATCTCGACCGCGCACTTACCGATCACGGTGTCACGGTGCGAAGCATGCGCGCGGAACGCGATTGCCTGTTCGATGGGACCGGCCCGGACGTCTCCGAAGAGAATCTCGCGCCGCTGTCGAAGGCCGTTGTTGATTCGAAAGCGACTGCGGGCCTGGCTACCGACGGCGACGCCGACCGTTTCGGCCTCGTCGATCTTGACGGCACATGGATTCAGCCCAACCTGATCCTCGCGCTGGTGTACGACTATCTGGTCGAAACGCGCAAATGGAAAATGCCCGCGGCGCGCAGCGTCGCGACTACGCAAATGATCGACGCGGTGGCCGAGTTGCACTGTCAAACCGTTCATCAGACGCCCGTGGGCTTCAAGTACATCGGCCAGCTCATCCGCGATGACAAAATTGCGCTGGGCGGTGAAGAAAGCGCCGGGCTCACCATTCGAGGCCACATCCCGGAAAAAGACGGCATTCTGGCATGCCTATTGGTGGCGGAAATGATCGCCGCGCGCGGAGCCTCCATCGGCGAGCAAGTTCGCAGCCTGTACAAAAGGCTCGGCAGAGAATTCTGGCCGGTGCGCGAGAATCTTCATCTTTCCGACGAACAAAAAGCAAAGGCGGTCAAGCGGGTGGCCGTGGACGCTTCGACACTCGCCGGCCGAAAAGTCATATCCATCGACCGCACCGATGGTGCAAAATTTGTTTTTGACGACGGTTCGTGGATGCTTTTGCGGCTTTCCGGCACCGAGCCGCTGCTTCGCCTGTACGTTGAAGCGGAAAGCGCCGCCGCATCCTCGAAGTTGACGCGGGAAGCATCACAATGGGTACTGCAAAACTGAACAAGAAGTCTGCCAGTGAGAGAATCCAGCCGCTCCTGCGCCAGTATGGGCCTGTGCTCCTCGGTCTGCTGGTCGTGGTCCTCGTGGTGCACGACATTTTCGGCGCCCACGGCTACTTGGCCATGCGCCGCACGCAGCAGGAAATCAAGAAGGTAAATGCCGATCTGGATCAGTTGAACAAGGAGAATTTGCAGCTCGAACAGGAAGTGAGAGAGCTGAAAACCGACCCGCACAAAATCGAAAAGATCGCGCGTGATGAGCTTGGACTTGCCAGGCCTGGCGAGGTCATCATCAAAATCCCGCGGTCGCAGCAGTTACCGCAGGACTCTACTGCGAAGCCGTAACCCTCCACTTTTTCCACATCGTGCGCGTAAGCGAAAGCCCCAGCATCGCCAGGAAAATCGTAATCAGTCCCGCCGTGGCCTGCAGCACGCCGCACTGCCCCTTTGGCAGGATAGAGAACCTTCCATAAACAAATTCGATGTGCACCCAATACACCAGCAGCGAAGTATGCCCGAGCTGGAGAATGGGGCTAAAACCGCTTTGCGCAAGTCCCCACCGGCACCACGCGTAAACCAGAAAAAGAATGGTTAGCAAGATGCCGCAGCGCATCAGGAGAAAATTCGGACTGCTGTGCCAGTAGTCGTAGACAGCATACAGACGCATGCGTGAGGAATCAAACAGCACCGCAAGCAGGATTGCCAGGATTCCCGCGCCGCCGAGCGTCGCGAAAGCAAGGGCCTCCTTGCGTCTGGCAAAGTCCGAAAAGAGGAAAAAACCCACCGCGAGTCCGGCGAAAGCGAACGCCAACCAGGGAAACAGCGGAAAGAGCCACGGCTGCGGCTGATCAAAAATATGCACGCCGTTGATGTAGGACTCTATGGGCCACGGCAGGGACTTCGGCCGATACGTGGTCCAAAGCGGTGGCGTAGCCATGGCCACGATTGCCGCCGCAACAATCGCTCCGACCAGCGTGCGAGTCCTTGCCGCGGCGGCGTGGCCATCTCCGGCGCTCCAACACAACAGACCCATGAGCATCATCGAAAGGCCCAGGATGTTTAGAACGTCGACGCGCAGCAAATCCGTCCACGGCGACCAAGGGTAACCCAGCGCAAATTCCTGCATGCGAAACAACAGGCCCATGCCCAAGACTTCCACCCCGCGCAAAATCGTTTGCTTCGCGATGGTGTTGCGCTCGATTCCCTTTTCGCGCAACTTTTCCGTCACCAACGCGAACGACACGCCCGCCAAGAAAATGAAGAGCGGCGCCGGCAACGTTCCACCCAGTTTGGACCACCCCGTCAATGACGACGATTTCTTGGCCTCGGGGCTCATCCAGGAGTCGTAGCAATGGGTCTGAAACATCAGTACGCACGCAAGGCCGCGCATCCAGTCGATGTAAGCAAGTCGCTTCATTTGCTGTGACGTCTCGCGATTGCGAATGATAGACGGTGTGAAGATTTCCGCAAAGGAGAAAGGTGAGATCGGAATCTCACCCATGGTGATGGACAATTTCGAAACACCATGCCCTCGCCGTTGACGCGCGAGCTCGTGGTAACGTCCAGCGATTATGCGAACGCGGTTTTTTGCCAGCAAAGTGGGGCAGCAAGGGGATACTAAAGCACGTTGGGGACGTCTACTATCTTCAGTGGCCTCCGAACATGAAACAGGTTTCGAACCTACCTTTGCCGAGTGGAGGTATCCAATGGAAACGTTGTTGCAAGACTTCCAGTTTGCAGTCCGGATGATGCGCAAGAATTTAGGTTTCACCACTGCGGCAGTGCTGTGCCTGATGCTCGGGATCGGAGCCACGACCGGGATATTCACGGTGGTGAACGCCGTACTCCTTCAGCCGTTGCCGTATTCGCATCCCGAGCAGCTTATCCGTGTTTACACCGAGTTTCCGACGTTTCCGAACGGCGGTCTGCACCGATTCTGGACTTCCGGACCGGAATTCCAGGATCTGCGCCGGGATACGCATTCCTGGGCATCATTGGACGCGTGGATCACCGGGGGTGCGAATCTCGCCGGGAGGACTCAACCGGCGCGCGTTACTGCGGCATACCTGAGCGGCGGATTACTGGAAACACTTGCGGTGGCCCCGGTTGTCGGGCGGCTGATATCGCAAACCGACGATGTCCCCGGAGCGCAGGTGGTGGCTGATATTTCCTATGGCACCTGGCAAAGCATTTTTGCAGGTGATCCGAGCGTGGTCGGCCGTGAGACGTACCTCGATGGCCTGAAATGCACCATCATCGGCGTCATGCCCAAGGGCTTCCAGTTTCCGCCAGGCGAGCAAGAGCCGGCGCAGATCTGGACCGCTTTACGATTGGATCCAGCAAATCCGGGTAACCGCGGTGGCCACAACTATTATTTGCTTGGCCGGATGAAGCCGAGCGTCACAGGGGTCGAAGCTCAGGGAGAGCTGGCCTCGCTGGTTCAGAGTTATGGCGAGAAACGAGCGCCGAAGACGCATAGCTTCCACACAAAAACTCACACTATCGTCAGCTTCCCTCTGCAGGCAGAAGTGGTTTCGAGTGTTCGGCCAGCACTCTTGATGCTGCTTGGCGCCGTGGTCTTTGTGCTCTTGATAGCGAGCGTAAATGTAGCCAACCTTCTGCTGGCGCGAGCCGAGGCTCGCCGGCGGGAAATTGCCATCCGCGGCGCGCTGGGCGCCGGCCTGGTGCGGCTGGCGCGGCAATTTGTGACCGAAGGGATTCTGCTCGCGTTGTGCGGGGCCATTCTGGGTGTGGCGCTTTCCTTTGGGGGAGTACGCCTGGTTCAGCTCACCAACGCGGGCGGCATTCCCCGCGCCGATGAAATCTCGATGGACTGGCGAGTGCTGCTCTTCACGCTGGGGACGAGCTTGATCACCGGAGTACTGTTTGGACTCGCGCCGCTCGCACCCTTGCTGGTGAGCGGAATCTCCGAATCATTAAAAGACACCGCAGGCAGTACGACGGCAGCCGCCGGAGCGCAGATTTTCCGGCGCATCCTGGTGGCCGGCGAACTGGCCATGGCTCTCGTGCTGCTGATTGGCTGCGGATTGATGCTGCGGGCTTTCTGGAAACTACAGGAGGTCCATACCGGCCTCCATGCTGAGAACGTCGTCACCATGCGCGTCTCGCTGCCTAGCGGAGCATACACGGACAACGCCAAGATTACGGACTTCTGGACACGGCTCGATGCACGTCTGACGAGTCTCCCGGGCGTACAATCTGCGGCGCTGGTTTCTGGGTTGGCTCCCATGCGCCCGCCGAACATGAACGACACGGATATCGAGGGATTTGTGCAGACCGAGGGAGGTCCCATTCCCAACGTGGATTTCTATCAAGCGGTGAGCAAAGACTATTTCGCGACCATGGGTATTCGGCTGATGGATGGTCGGTTGTTTGACGGACGGGACGTACAAGGCGGGCCCGATGCTGTCATTATCAACAAGACCATGGCGATGACATTCTGGCCCCACCAAAGTCCTATCGGCAGGCGTATTCGCCCGGGCGGGAGTAAAGACTGGTGCACCATCATTGGGATAGTGGACGACGTTAAGAATGCCGGGCTCGATCGGCCGGCGGGAACCGAATTGTATCTGCCCTACCGGCAGCCGGCGGGCGCAGGCAATACGGACATGTATATCGTCATGCGCACGCCGGCGGGCGAGCTGCGCTCGCTGGCGGGCGTTGTGCGCGAGCAGTTGAACGAGATCGATCCCTCGCTGCCACTGGCGGATATACGGATGATGGAGGATGTGCTTACTCGCGCGCAGGCGCGGCCTCGGTTCCTGACCCTGCTGCTGTCTCTCTTCTCCGGTGTCGCGCTGGCGATAGCAACCGTAGGAATTTATGGCGTGGTGTCGTATTCGGTGGCCAGGCGAACGAAGGAATTTGGTCTGCGGATGGTGCTTGGCGCGCAAGGCGGGGACGTCCTTGGACTGGTGATGAAACAAGGGGCTGGCATGGTGGCGATTGGAATTGTTGCGGGGCTGGCGACGGCGTTCGCTCTGACGCGACTGATGGCCAGCCTTCTTTTTGGCGTGACGCCAACAGACCTCCCGACGTTTGCAGCTGTCACGGTGGTGTTGTTTGGAGTGGCGCTGGCGGCCTGCTACGTACCTGCACGGCGGGCGACCCGTGTGGATCCGATACAGACCCTGCGCTACGAATGATAAATAACGGCTCTGTCGACCACCAAGCAAATCATGAAAATTGGCGCAACATACTCATTGAACATAAAGGGGTTACGGCTATTTCTAAGGAATTGTTGCTCATTCGAACCGCAGACAATTTCGCAGAAACGCCAGTTGTCGAATTTGGCCGGCCATCTCCGTGCGTTACAATTCTCGCTTGCACGCCACGCGCCAACTCGGCCTGCTCCCGATGCTCGCTCTCTGGGCCGCGCTGACTCTGACAGCAGCGTTGTACGCCGTCTGGCTGGGCTACGGAGGCCGGGCCTTCGCTGCCACGCTCACCGCTTTCGCGTTTTTGTTTCTGGTGATGCTGCTTTTTGCGGCGCGCGGCGTGGACAGTCGCCTCGCCGCACGCTTCGGCGACGGCAGCGGCCACTTGCTCGGCGTGGCAGTCTTCCTGGTCTGCCTGATTTACCTGTTCGGAACGAATACTTTCGCCTTGACACGTGCCGCCGCAGTCGCCGGTCTCGTGTGCATTCCGTTGGCACTGGCAGCATGGGCGAAGCAAAAACCCCCGGGAGCGTGGGAAGATTTTCTCATCATTGTCAGCATATGGCTGGCAGTCAAATTCTTGCCTTCTCATTGGCTTTGGCCATACCCCGGCGGCCGGCTCGCCTACGTTCTCACGGTGCTCCTGTGCGTTAATGTAGCGCTGGCGTCTTTCGTGCTTCTCCGCTCTGTGAACGGAGTCGGTTATTCCATCGGCTGGAGCGGGCATTGGAGCTTCTCGATCGTGGCGAGTTTCCTGTTTTTCGGCTGCATCGCCATCCCGCTGGGCCAGGCCATGCACTTCATCGAATTTTCTCCGCAATGGTCGCAGTGGAAGTCGCTCCCGTTCCTTTCGCTCGCCATCCTGTTTTTCACGGCGTGGCCCGAAGAGTTCCTATTCCGCGGCCTGCTTCAAAACATGCTCTCGCGCGCTTCGCATAGTGAACTCGCAGGCTGGTGGACCGCTTCCGTTCTCTTTGGCTTCACCCACATCACCAACAGGGGTTTTCCCAACTGGCGCTATGTGGTCCTGGCCTCCATCGCCGGTTTTTTTTACGGCTGGACCTGGCGCAAGACCGGCTCGATTTTCGCCTCGGCCCTGGTCCACGCTGCCGTGGATATCACCTGGCATTTCTTGTTCCGCACGGTCTAGGTGGGCCGACAGTCCCGGTGCAACGAAGAACGGATTCAGGCATCCAACCTGGCAATGGAGCCCGTGGTGGACTCAGGGCACCCACAGTGAACGCAAAAAAAAAAGCATTCAGGAGGAGAGCGATGGCGGAAACGATGACGGCGGATCAAGCAGTGTTCCTGCTGCAGAATGTGTACCTGGGACCGTTGAAGATCGAGAGCCGGACGACGAAGAAGATTCTCGAAGCGGTTCCCGCGGATAAGGCGGAATACCGTCCTGATCCGATTTCGAAAAGTGCGATTGAGCTGGTGCGCCACATTGCGGCGGCGGACAATCGATTTGTCGAGAGTGTGATCAACGGCGTGTTCGACACCAACCCGGCGATGATTTCCGAAAACGTGAAAACGCCCAGGGAAATCGCGGCGTGGTACGAAGAACGGTTCGCCAAGAATTTTGAAGCGCTGTCAAAATTGCGGGGCGAGCATTTGGTGAAGATCGTGGATTTTCGCGGGATGTTGCAGCGGCCCGCGGTTACGTTCGTGATGATGGGGCTGCACCACACCATTCATCACCGAGGTCAACTTTCCTCCTACCTGCGATCGATGGGCGCGAAGGTGCCATCGATTTATGGTGAGAGCTACGACGACGCACAAGCAAGGAAATCGGCGCAAGCGTGAACAGATCCCATTGGCTAGGAACGATCAACGGACGACACCGGAAAGTGGTGAAGAGGCGGAGGCGTAGAGACGCTTGGGCATGCGGCCGGCGAGGTAGGACTTGCGGCCGGCGATGACAGCGTCGCGCATGGCTTCGGCCATCAGGACGGCGTCCTGGGCTTCGGCGATGGCCGTGTTCATGAGCACGC
The DNA here is from genome assembly GCA_001919715.1 of Acidobacteria bacterium 13_1_20CM_58_21. Taxonomy (GTDB): domain Bacteria; phylum Acidobacteriota; class Terriglobia; order Acidiferrales; family UBA7541; genus Acidiferrum. The sequence continues at coordinate 8,201 of MNIJ01000079.1, read as the reverse complement.
CATCGGCGCCGAGTTCCATGGCGACGGCGGCGTCGGAGGCCGTGCCAACGCCAGCGTCGACGATCATAGGCACCTCAGTGATGCGCTCACGAAGAATGCGGAGGTTGGCGGGATTCTGCACACCGAGGCCGGAGCCGATGGGGGCGGCGAGAGGCATGACGGCAGCGGCGCCGGCATCGATGAGTTTGCGGGCAGCGATGAGGTCATCGTTGGTGTACGGCAGGACCACGAAGCCTTCTTTGACAAGGACGCGGGTGGCCTCGATGAGCTGTTCGGTATCCGGGAAAAGCGTTTGCTGGTCGCCGATGACTTCGAGCTTGACCCAGTTCGAGAGACCGACTTCGCGGCCCAGGCGCGCTGTGCGAATGGCTTCGTCGGCGGTGTAGCAGGCGGCGGTATTTGGCAAGATGAAGATTTTTTCGCGGTCAACGTAATCCAGCAATGATTCCTTCGATTTGTCGGTGAGGTTCACACGGCGGACGGCGACGGTGACCATGTCCGCGCCGGACGCGGCGTGGGCGAGCGACATTTCCTGAAAGCTGCGGTATTTGCCGGTACCGACGATAAGGCGCGAATTAAAGGCGCGGCCGGCGATGACCAATTGATCAGACATGGGTCTGAACCCTCGCCAATTTTGACCAGTGCAAGGAGGTTTCCCCTTCACGCTCCGTTTGAACGGCTACGAACCACTTCTCGCAGGACTCGCTGATGGTGACATTTTTAGCTGCACCCAACACCTCCTGCGATTTGCGGTAGCGCAGCCGACCGATTTTCGGCAGTTTGGTTACCGTTGTCTACCTCGAAGCCTTGCGGCACCCGGAAACTCTCACGTTGACCTTTCTTCCTGAACTTCGGGAACTCCGAGCGCTTCAGAAAGAAATTGGTGTAGGCGCGCCCCAGGTCCTTTAAGGCCTGCCGCAAGGGCACACAGTCCGGCATAGCCCAAGCGTTTCTTGTTGTAGCGTGCGGTGTTGCGTGCTGAGTCCTGGTTGTAGACGAAACGGCAGGACCCCGCGAATTGCCGCAGGTTGCGGAGTTGCTGGCCGCTCGGCCGGAGTTCGAACCGGTAGGCTTGCCGTCTCAACATGGTCTTAATATATTTGGTCCATGGCGATCCGTAAAGAACTCAATCGTGGCAGGCATTCGAGTTTCTCGATGGCATGTCCACTTGGGCTTCATCACCAAGTATCGATACCGGGTCTTGGACAGAGACGCGGTCGACCGCCTGCGGCGGCTGTTTAGGAAGGTTGCACCGACTTCGAATCCCAACTGACGGAGATGCATGGCCAAGACAATCATGTCCTCCGGCAGGGGCGACCTGATTTAGCGCTCCGCTACTGGAAAGGCGTGCTGTGGTTGCCTTCCCATTTTCGCCGCCAGTTGCGGCGCTGCCCCTTTGAACATTCTCAAGTTATATCGAGCAGCCGCGCTGATGTCTTAAGGAGCCTTATATCCCCGGCCTGAAGTCCGGGGCTTTGCAGCCCCAGGGGTTAAACGTCGAAGGTCGCGGCACAAATCAGCCGAGAGCCGCGGGAGTAGCGTGTAGGCTCGCTCAAAATAGAGAGGATGCCGGATGGGCTCCCGCAATGGAAGTCATAAAAGGCCGCCCGAATACGAGCTCAGGGACTGCCAATGAGCTTGGAGGAATCAGGGGTCCTTGTCGAGTGCGCGGGTGAGCTGCGTGAAGAGATCGGTGATGTTGTCGCCGAGGGCGCCGGCTTGCTGCACGGTGCGCAACGCGTTGGCGTGATGCGCGACGCCGCCGAGAGTGGCGGTGCGTTCTGCGATGGGTTCGCTATGCTCCTCAAGATGACGCGAGAATTGGTTCGTCGAAGCAACTCCAAGAATCGTTCCGGCGGAAGCCACCTATTCCTGAAGAATCGGGCGGGGCTCGGCGAGGTCGGCGTAAAGGGATTCGATGACGTCGGCGTATTGTTGTTCGACAACGCGGCGCTTGAGCTTAAGAGTAAAGGTGAGGCTGCCGTTGTCGAAGGTGAAATCCTCGGGGAGAACAGCAAAGCGCTTGATGGTTTCGTACTGCGCGAGATGGATGGTGAGACGCTTAACCTCGGCGGAGATTAACGCCTGCACCCAGGGATGGGCTGCCAGTTCGGAATTGGACGCGAACTTGATTCCATGGTCGGCAGCTTTGGCGGCAACCGTTGCGGGATTGGGGACGATGAGCGCGACGATGAATTTGCGTCTATCGCCCACGACCATGGCGTTGAGGATATAGGGGCTGGTCTTGAGAGCGTTTTCAATGGATTGCGGGGCGACAAATTTTCCCGCCGCGGTCTTGATCAGATCCTTCTTGCGATCGGTAATGAAGAGATAGTTGTCCTTGTCGAGATAGCCGATGTCGCCGGTGCGGAACCAGCCATCTTCGCCGAGCACTTCGCGCGTGGCTTCGGGATTTTTATAGTAGCCTTGCATGACGCAGGGACCTTTCACGAGGATTTCTCCATCCTCGGCGGCGCGGACTAGGACGTTGGCAATCGGTTTGCCGGAACTGCCCATGCGATTCACGGGGTAGTTGCTGGAGACGATGGGGGAGGTTTCCGTCAGACCGTAACCCTGATAGATCGGGATGCCCACAGTCCAGAAGAATTCCGCCAGCGATTTGGACAGCGGCGCGCCGCCCGAGGAGACGATGCGCAGCTGGCCTCCAGTTCCGAGACGGATCTTCTTGTAAACCAGTTTATCGGCGAGCTTCCACTGCGCTTGCAAGGCCAGGCCCGCAGGAAATCCGGTTGCGCGCCAGGGAGTCGCTCGTTGGGCTACGCTCATGGCCCAATCAAAAAGTATTTTCTTCATGCCCGTAGTTTTCGAGCCTTGCTCGACGAGGCGCGCATAGATTTTCTCGAAAAATCGGGGCACCGCTGCTGTAATCGTAGGGCGGACTTCGACGAGAGCCTGGGCAACGGCATCGACGGACTCAACGTAGGCTAGAGCGGCACCCTGAAAGATATAGATGTAATCCATGGTACGACCGTAGACGTGAGCGAGAGGAAGGAAAGACAGCGCGACGTCTTCTGCGGGATTGAGCTGGAAGTCGTGGCCCACATCTGTGACATTGGAGCAGAAATTGGCGTGCGTGAGCATCACCCCCTTGGGCTCGCCAGTGGTCCCGGAAGTGTAGATGATGGAGGCGAGCTGGCCGGGCAAAACCTGCGACGAGCGCAAGCGGTAAGAAGAGATGTCCGGCGCGCTCGCGCCAGCAATGAGTGTCTCGTAACGGAGACACTCGCCAGGAACTTCAGCGTCGCCGCCGGCAAGGATGATTTGTTCCAGTTCGGGAAGCTCCTGGCGAACGTTGAGCAGCTTCCGCAATTGCGCCGCGCCGACAACGAAGACGACCTTAGCAGCGCAGTGCTTCAAGATGTAGGTCATGCGGTCGGACGATTCGTTGAAGTACACCGGCACGGTGACGGCGCCGGCTCCGTTGATGGCGAAATCGGCGGTATGCCACTCGGGGCGATTGGCGGAAAAGAGGCCCACGCGGTCGCCGGGCTTCACGCCAAGTTCCACGAAAGCGGTGGAGAGGCCAGCGACACGCCGGAGAACTTCCTGAGACGAGATGGTTTCCCACCGGCCGTCCCGGCGAACCATCTGGGCGCGCGGGTTTGGAAGAGTATCGACGGCATTCAGGAAGCGTGAGGGAAGCGTTCCGTAGTTCATGGCCTGAGGGTCACTCTACTCTACCCATTTTGATCGCGCAATCGAGCGCTTGGCAGCTGTTCTACGCTGGACGCTGGGGATCACCATTACCGTGCGCCGCCGTGCTGTTGGCTGCTTGTTGCTGGCGAAGCGCGGCAGCGATAGGGGCTAGAGAAAGGCGCCAAAAGGCTTGTCCGATTGCGCTCCACTTTAGCCCCTCGAGAGGGGGGACGAGCCGGACGGCAAGGTCGGAGAACTAGCCAGCGCCGCTGTGCCTCACGAGAGACGGGTAATTCCAGGGAACCCGTCGAAACCAGAATCAAAGCTGAGGATTCGCTTGATTCCATGCTGCTCCATCGCCGCCAGATGCACTGCATCACGCGCGGACATCTGCCGGCGCCCCATCACAATCTCTTTCGCGCGCTCGGCGGTGGCCCGGTCCACGGCCAGCACCTCATCGGCGATGCCAAGTAAAGCATCGAATGCGGGTTGGATCGCGTCGCGCCGGTTTATTGCCACATAGCGATGCAGAATTTCCTGCAGTACCTCGGCATCTGTGACCAGGCGTTGCCGGTCGCTGATCAGGTTTTCGAGCAATCGCTGGGCGTCGGCCTTGTGCGGATGGGCAGCCCCAACGAGGTACATAGGGATATTCGAGTCGACCAGAATCAAGGATGAGTACCAGAGCCGTATCCGCTCTCGATCTCCGCAAGCATACGGTCGATATCGGCCGAGGGAAAGTCGTGTCGGACCGCCGCACGAATCACCTCGAGCTTCTTCCCCACTCCAGCGCCAGGTTCACGGCGCCGAGCCAGGTCGAGAGCTTGCCGGACCCACTCAGCGATGGACATGCGGCGGGAGCGCGCTACCCGCTGAATTTCGCGGTATTCGGGATCCTTTAGAATCACCTGCAGCCGCTTGGACATAGATATGAGTCTATCCGACTCATATCTATGAGTCAAGACACCCAGCCCTGAAACATGCCGCAGAAGGGCGCTTAGCGGCGATGTGTACGCTGGCGGGCATGGAAGCAGCGAAGGTTGGAATAGATGTAGCCCAGGCCGGAGGTCGCCTCGTAACAAAAGCCTAGACACACGTCCTTGAGGTCCGCCAAAGTCTTCGGCCACTGTGTTCTGCAGAACGACATCAAGTCATTCGATGCACTGATCGGGGAAGTGATGAGTCAAGATCCTATCGCTTGGCCAAGCACTTCTTTTCTATCTTCACTGATGGCTCCTCTCACGCTGCCAGAAGTGCGTCCGGCGGCTCCGAGCCCGCTGGCCCTCGATGATTCCGGTCCGTTTCGCAGAAGCCGCAAGAGCGCTGCCACCTACTAGACCTCCGGCGGCAGAAGAGAGTTACGATGGGAGGGCGGGTGCAAAAGGGTGTAGCGTGCGTTAGTATGAGCGGCGGAGATTGAAATTGATGAGTGTGACGGTACCGGGGACAGCGGCGAACGCGGGATTGACAAGGGGGCCATTTCGCGCGCCGCGGGGGACGGAGATTTCATGCCAGGGATGGCAGCAGGAGGCGGCGCTGCGGATGCTCTTGAACAACGTCGATCCGGAGGTGGCGGAAAAGCCGGAGGATTTGGTGGTGTACGGCGGGACGGGGAAGGCGGCTCGAAATTGGGAATGTTTCCAGGCGATGGTGCGGTCGCTGAAGGCGCTGGAAGCGGATGAAACGCTGCTGGTGCAATCGGGAAAGCCAGTGGGGGTTTTCCGGACGCATGAATACGCGCCGCGAGTGCTGCTGTGTAATTCGAATCTGGTGGGGCACTGGAATAACTGGGACCGCTTTCATGAGCTGGACCGTGCGGGATTGATGATGTACGGGCAGATGACGGCGGGAAGCTGGATCTACATTGGCACGCAGGGGATTTTGCAGGGGACGTACGAAACGTTTGCGGCGGCGGCGAAGAAACACTTTGCCGGAGATCTGAAGGGCAAGCTGGTGGTGACGGGCGGAATGGGCGGAATGGGCGGAGCCCAGCCGCTGGCGGCGACCATGAATGGCGCGGCGTTTCTGGGCATTGACGTGGACCCGGAACGCATCAAGCGGCGCGTGAAGACGGGCTATTGCGACGTGATGGTGACTTCGCTGGATGAGGCGCTGCGGATTTTGAAGAATGCAGTGCGCAAATGCGAAGCGGCTTCGGTTGGATTGGTGGGGAATTGCGCGGACCTGATTCCGGAGCTGGCGAAGCGCGGCGTGGTGCCGGATTTGCTGACGGACCAGACCAGCGCGCACGATCCGATCGGCGGGTACGTGCCGAACGGGATGACGCTGGAAGCAGCGCTGGAGCTGCGGAAGAGGAGTCCTGAGGAATACAAGAAGAATTCGATGGCCGCGATGGCAGCGCACGTCCTGGGAATGCTGGATTTGCAGAAGCTGGGAGCGGTAACGTTTGACTACGGGAACAACATTCGAACGTTCGCGTACGAGCAAGGCGTAAAGAACGCTTACGACTTTCCGGGCTTCGTTCCTGCCTATATAAGGCCTTTGTTTTGCGAAGGCAAAGGACCGTTCCGGTGGGTGGCGCTTTCGGGAGAAGCTTCCGATATTGCGCGGACGGATCAACTGGTGCTGGAAATGTTTCCTCAGGACGAGCATCTGAATCGCTGGATCAAGCTGGCGCAGAAGCGCGTGAAGTTTCAGGGGCTGCCGTCGCGGATCTGCTGGCTGGGCTACGGCGAGCGGGACAAGTTTGGGCTAGCGTTGAATGCGCTAGTGGCGAAGGGCGAAGTGAAAGCGCCCGTCGTGATGGGGCGTGACCACTTGGATTGCGGGTCGGTGGCGTCACCGTACCGCGAGACGGAATCGATGCTGGATGGGTCGGACGCGATTGCGGACTGGCCGCTGCTGAACGCGCTGATCAATACGGCGAGCGGGGCTTCGTGGGTGTCCATCCACAACGGCGGCGGCGTGGGGATCGGCTATTCGCAACACTCGGGACAAGTGACCGTGGCGGATGGAACGAAAGAAATGGCGAAGCGCATCGAGCGGGTGCTGACGAATGATCCGGGGATGGGCGTGGTTCGGCACGTGGACGCGGGATACCCCGAAGCGATTGCGTTCGCCAAGAAAACGGGGGTTAAAGTGCCGATGCAGTAGAGCTGGACGGCTTGCTGATGTGACCACAGTCCCACGCGGCGCCTTTCCTGCTCCGAGTTGCATCCTATTCGTGCAGCATTCGGAGGAAACCATGTATGTCATTCTGGGAGCGACGGGAAACACAGGATCGGTGATTGCCAGGAAGTTACTCGACAAGGGTAAGCGAGTCCGCGTGGTCGGCCGGGACAACGAAAAACTGGCGCCGTTTGTGAACCGGGGTGCGGACGCGTTTGCAGCAGACGTTCTCGATACGGATGCCTTGAGCCGGGCGTTTGCGGGGGCGCAAGGCGTGTACGCGCTGATTCCGCCGGACATGAGCAGTCCCGATTTCCGCGCGCATCAGGACCGCGTGACGGAATCCATCGCGAAGGCGCTCGAAAAGGGCGGCGTCGCACAAGCGGTGGCGCTCAGCAGCGTCGGGGCGGACAAGCCGGACAAGACTGGGCCGGTTGCGGGATTGCACAAGATGGAATTGCGACTGGCGCAAGTCCACGGGCTGAATGCACTGCATCTGCGCGCGGGATACTTCATGGAAAACACGCTGGCGCAGATCGGCATCATTCGGAATTTCGGCATGATGGCGGGGCCGGTTCGCGCGGACGTTCCGCTGCCGATGATTGCGACGCGGGACATTGGCGCGGCGGCCGCGGAGGCGCTGCTGCGGCTAGACTTCAAGGGCCAGCAGACGCAGGAACTGCTGGGGCCGCAGGACGTGACGTACGCCGAAGCGACGAAAATTATCGGCACCGCGACTGGAAAACCAGACCTCGCATATGTGCAATTGCCGGATGAGCAGGTGATCCAGGCGATGAAGGGAATGGGGATCTCCAGAAATATGGCGCAACTCGTCTGCGAAATGTCCGCGGCGATCAACAACGGGTACATGAAGCCACTGGAGCCGCGGTCGGAGAAGAATACGACGGCGACTACGTTTGAGACGTTTGTGCGGGAACTGTTTTTGCCGGCCTATCGCGGGCAGGCGACGAGCGCGTAGCACCGCAGCCCAAACGCTACCAGTGCTGGCATTCACCTGGCAGGAAGGGCTAAAGCCTGTCTTGCCGGTTTTGTTTTGGGCATAATACGGAAGCCTTGGCGGATTCCCTTCTCATCTGCGGCGCCTCGCAACTCCTGACTCTGCGCGGGCATGGTCCGCGGCGGGGCGATTCCCTCTCCAACCTGGGATCGATCGAAGGTGGCGCGCTGCTGGCGCGCGATGGATTGATCGCGGCCGTTGGAACGCGGGCGGAGGTGGAAAAGCTGCCGGAGGCGCGGGCGGCGGAGAAGATCGATCTGGGCGGACGCGTGGCGCTGCCGGGATTTGTAGATGCTCATACTCACCTGATCCATGCGGCGAGCCGGGCGGAAGAATATGAATTGAAGATCGCCGGAGCGAGCTACGACGAGATTGCTCGCAAGGGCGGCGGAATTCT
>MNIJ01000006.1 GCA_001919715.1 Acidobacteria bacterium 13_1_20CM_58_21 | reverse complement strand
CTTGATCCTTGCCCTGGTGATCCTGTTCGGCGTCGGCCGCTGGCTGGTGGTGGAGGACCCGCTGGCGAAAGCCAGGGCGATCGTGGTGCTCAGCGGCGCGATGCCGCTGCGCGCCATCGAAGCAGCGAAACTCTACCGCCAAGGATACGCGCCGGAAATCTGGCTTACCCATTCCACGGAGCCCGGCGAGACTCTCAAAGAGATGGGTATTCCTTTCGCTGGAGAGGATTATTACAATGCTCAAGTCCTGATTCACGAAGGAGTGCCGCCGGAAGCCATTCACACCCTCAAACCGCCAATCGTGAATACCGCCGACGAAATCAAAGTCATTCGACCGGCCCTCGCGCCAGGGAAGGACGGCACGGTAATCCTGGTCACCACAAAAGCGCATACGCGTCGCGTTGGGCTGCTCTGGCGTAGGCTGGCACCTGGCCAGGGCCGGGCCATTGTGCGCGCTGCCTCGGGCGACCCATTCGATCCCCAGCACTGGTGGCGCAACACCCGCGATGCTCTCGAGGTGGTGCGCGAAATCCTGGGCCTGTTGAACGCCTGGACGGGCCTACCCCTGCACCCGGCGCAGTGAAGGGGTCGTTTTCGGCAGCGTCGAAGGACCAGGATTCTTAGAAAAAGAAGAACCGCTTGCGGCGCGGCGGAGGCGATTCATCTTCGATTTCTGGAATGTGCGGCAAGGGCCGCCCCTCAAAGGCCGCGAGCGGATTATCCTGGAACAGAGCGCGCGCCTTCTCTTCACCAAACTGATGGACGACGAGGTTATACGCAGGTTGCAGGCGAAGCGGCCGCGTTCGCGTGTTGTGCGCATCGCTGGCCACGAAATGGATGAGACCCTCACCGATCCACCGCAGCGCATCCTGCTGCGCACCGACACCGAAACCTCCGGTAAGTGCGCCTCCGGTCACCTGCGCAAAGCAGCCCTGCTGTACCCATTTCTTCAAGCGCTCCGGGCGCGAGCGCAAAATGCCGTTGCGCTCCGGGTGGGTGATCACCGGCTGCACACCGGCAAGTTGAATTTGGTGTAGCGTCTGGTCCATCGAAGGCGGGATCGAAAACTCGTTGAATTCGAGCAGCAGGAAATCGCGCTGGTTGATGCAATAGTGTGGGGCATCCTTGCGCAACGATCCGAGATTCTCCGGATTGAGATGAAAGTCGCATCCGGTGGCGATGGTCAGCCGGTCGCCGATCGTGGCCTGCAGCTCGTCGCGAAGCTGTCGCACCCGCGCAAAATCGAAAGAATATTCGTTGCTGGAGTGTGGCGTGGCGACCAGGTGGGTAATACCGTCGGCAATGGCGGACTCCGCCATGACCATCGATTCTTCCATGGTGGCCGGTCCATCATCGAGACCCGGCAGAATGTGACAATGTAAATCGACCATTTGGATTTTCCGCCCCTAGCGCCACCAGGCGCCCAACGCCTGCCACACGCCGAGCAAAACCAGGATCCCCGCAAAAATCTGTCGCATGCTTCGCGGATTGATCTTCTTCGCCAGGATTCCCCCGGCGATACCGCCCAAAAAAATTCCCGGGATCAGCAGCACCCCCGTTTTCCAAGAAACGAATCCCTCCCTGGAATAAACCGTCAGTGCCAGCACTCCGGTAGGGGGTATCAGCGCAACCAAGGAAGTTCCTTGGGCGCGATGCTGGCTGAAGGCAAGCAGCAGCCCGAGGAGAGGCACCAGAAGGACGCCACCGCCGACTCCGAACATTCCCGAGGCCACTCCGCACACGCAGGCGATTGCCAAGACGCCAGCGCTGCGGCCAAATCCCTCAGTTTTAGCCACGGGCCTCATCCTCTGCTCGGCCATCGGCAGAGCCTTCCAGCCGCGCCTTCCTCCACAGTAGCAATCCCGCCAGCACCAGGAAGCAACCGAACAATCCTCTCAAGTTCCGGGATAGCATGGGGAGGGCTATTAAACTCCCCGCGTAAGCGCCGAGTAGCATTCCCAGCGCGCACAAAATTCCGGCACGCAAATCCACCTGGCCCTGCTTCCAGTATTCCCGCAAGGCTCCCAGTCCAATTGGAGGCAACAAGATAAAAAGCGAAGTGCCCTGCGCTAGGTGCTGGTCCATGTGGAGCAGATAGACCAGGGCCGGCACCAGAACGACGCCACCCCCGATACCCAAGAGGCCCACCAGCACACCAACGCCAAGACCCAGCAGAACAATCATGAGTGTCACGGCGACCGGTCAGTTTTGCGCGCATCGCCCCGATGATTCGAATCCAGCTCGACTATTTTCCCCTCTCCGGGCTTCTGCGGCAACCTCCCTTGAACAAGCGGTAACACGCGATCAGCGCTGAAGCATGGTCCTGCTGACTCAAAGTTGAGAACAGCATAGACCTACCTGGCGACCTATTTTGTCGCATTTGAGAGGATCAGTGTGCATTACTGCGATGGGGAGGCCACACTTTGAAACGAAACGCAGAGGGCGTACCAGACTTCTTATCCGGCCGGGAATTCAGCAGGCAAGAGATTCAGGAGATTCAAGAGACCGTGCGGGTGTGCTGGCGACTGAGTTGGAAGGATCTGGTACAGACCATCTGTGAACATCTTGCAGCAACTGGGGGCGCTGGGATTGGTGAAGTTGCCAAGGCTGTGCGCATCCCGTAGCGCCCACGCCGAGGAAGCAAGGCAATCTCCTCCTCCGCAGCGCTGCCCGCCCCCTCAACGATGGGGCGCTCACCCTTCCGCTGCTTATGGAATTGCGATCACCGTCGCCTGGAATACGCAATTCGCTGCCAGTTTTTCCGCGGCGAGCTCCAATGGATGGGACAAATGGATCCCCTGCTAATGACGTTAAATTCCCCTCTTGTATAATTGAATCTGTACACTCCTATGTGTAGAATGCTACACATGGGAGAGCACAATGCCTACCAATCTCGCCATTGACGATCGCCTGTTGGAAGAGGCTCAGAGAGTGGGCCGACACCGCACGAAGCGAGAAACCGTGACGGTCGCTTTACAAGAGTACATCGAACATCGCAAACAACAAGAGATCCTTTCCCTGTTCGGGAGAGTTGACTACGAGCGCGGTTATGACTATAAGCGCGAGCGCAAAGCAAAGCGTATATGAATGTCTTGGTAGACACGTCGGTTTGGTCCCTTGCACTTCGTCGAAAGAACGAGAGCCTCGGCACGAACGAAAGACTCCTAGTTGCCGAGCTATCTGAACTCATCCGAGAAGGACGAGCCCGAGTGATCGGACTAGTTCGGCAAGAGCTCCTTTCGGGCATAAAGACAACGGAACAGTATGAAAAACTACGGCTCCATCTTCGTTCCTTTCCGGACGAAGCTGTCGACACCTCTGATTACGAAGAGGCGGCGAAGGCCGGCAACCGTTGCAGAGCGAAGGGAGTTGTCGTATCGATTGTCGACGTCCTGCTATGTGCTGTCGCGGTCAAACGGCAGTGGACCATCTTCACAACTGACCCTGATTTTTCAAACTACGCAAAAGTGCTTCCCCTGCATATCCACGCGCTCCGAAGATAATAAGTTCTCTGCTCAACTCGATTTGAAGGCGGGAATTCTACGAGCCCGCTATTATTGCGAACCGCCGCGAAAACGTTATCTATTTCACGAAGAACTGTTGAAACGTCGCACGAAAGAGAATGGAAGATGACCTTGTCGGATGGTGGCGACCTCCATACAGGCAAGGGCATTTTGTTGGTTCTCCTCGATTCAGCATCTCCTCACAGCCAAATCGACCGGGTTGTGAAAATCTTTGAAATGGAGAGTTGAAAAAAGTGGACTGTTACGGGCGACCCCAGTCTGCCCAGGCCAACGTTTTGATTCGAGCAAATTCTGAGAGATTTGCAGTAACCAATGTCAGCTTGTTTCGGATCGCTTGCCCGGCAATCAGAAGATCGTAAGCGCCGATTGGCTTTCCGATGAACTCTAGATCGGCTCGGATCCCGCCAGCAATTTCAGCATCCTGATCCTCAAAAGCGAGTGGGTGGATGGGGCCTGCAAAGAAAGCCTCGAGGCGCTTCTTGTTAAATTCTCGACCCGAACTCTTCGCAACACCTCAGATGGAAGGCACTGCGCGACCACAGATCGGCCACGGTCGACCTAAGACGCTGTCGCTGCGTCTTCCCCCTGTGTATTCAGCAGGCAGCTACTGCTTCGGTTTATGGTTCGCGGCCACTGGCGCAGTTCCGCACCAGGATGGACAGATCAACGCATACGCTGGATCAATCCCTCCTGGAAAGCACCCGACATGGCGGCGGTCGTCGAGCACGCCAACCGCTTGATGCCGTAGCGAAGGAAAGTTAGGATTGGTGGCTGCTGGCCTGTTTTGGCCATACTGCTGAATAGATTCGGGCTATTCCAGTTGAACTGGAGGAATCTTTGTGGAGACTCCAAACGATACCCAAATCAAGGTTCCCTATAATCGCGATCTGAAGGCGCTCGAAGATGTCCTGGCAGCAGTGCGGCGGCCGGGCGATTTTTTCGTGCGTGGCGCGCTGGAAACGCCAATGCCTCGCGTCGAAATCGACGGCGTGGGTGTGATTTCCTTTCCCCTACTGGATTCACAGATCCAGGACATCATCAAGCACGCCGAGCGCGCTCCCTACGGTCGCGGCGGTGAAACGATCCTGGACACTTCCGTTCGAAACACGTGGCAGTTGGCGCCCGGAAAGGTCCGCATCGGGGGCAAATCGTGGGGACGTTCATTTCAGCTCATCCTCTCGACCGTTACCGATGGACTCGGTTGTACCGGAACGGACATCTCGGCCGAATTCTACAAGCTGCTCGTTTACGAAGAGGGCGGCTTTTTCCTTCCGCATCGCGACACGGAAAAGACAAACGGCATGTTTGGCACATTGACCATCGTGCTTCCGTCGGTTCACTGCGGAGGCGAATTGGTCATCCGCCACGCGAAGCGCGAAGTCACGGTCGACCTGAGCAACCCGGAAACTTCCGAACTCACCTTCGCTGCTTTCTACGCAGACTGCGAGCACGCGATCAAACCGATCACGCAAGGCAGCCGCGTGTGCCTGACCTACAACCTCTTGCAGCGCAGACCGGGACAGAAAAACAAACCCATTACAGCGCCTCTCTACGACTCAGAGGCGGATCGAGCGGAGGAGATTCTGGAACAGACTTTCCAGAAATCCGGCGCACCGGCGAAGCTGGCCTGGCTGCTCGAACATCATTACAGCCCGGCAGGACTTTCGTTTTCCGGACTCAAAGGCCGGGACGCGGCGCTGGCCAAGGTGGTGCGGCACGCGGCGCGCCGAGCGGAGTGCGCCCTGCATCTCGGCATCGTGCATATCGAAGAATCGGGTGCGGCCGAACCTTGTTTCGATATGCATGAGGGGCGCGCTCGCCGATGGGGAGGGCATTACGACGGTGACGATATGGTCGAGGACGCTGCGACCAACGAAGACGAATTTGAGGTGATCGAAGTTTCCGATAGTTCGCGACACATCGATCAATGGATCGACACGAATGACCACGCGGTGGAATTCGGGTCGCTGCCGGTTGAGGACGGTGAAATCCTGCCCGCTGCTGCGCTGGATGGCGCGGCGCCCGATCAGCAACGGCTGACGGAAGCCACTGGTAACGAAGGCGCGAGTTTCGAGCGTTCCTACCATCGCGCTGCATTGCTCATTTGGCCTCAGGATCGTTTTGTGGACGTGCTCCTTCAGGCTGGCCCGGCCGCTGCGTTGCCCTACTTCAAAGATCGCGTGCAGGCCTCGAATTCTCTGTCGGTGCCAGCCGCGGGTCACCAAACGGTACATTTCATTGCGCAGCGGATTATTGCGGTGTGGGAAGACACCGCAAACGGCGGTTATCGGGACCGGGGCAAGGAGTCGGACCGGAGCGACATGATCGCACTCCTTGGGCAACTGGCCGACGCGCCGCTGCTCGCTCGGTTCATCGCTGGGGTCGTGACACGAGAATACGATGGTAGCGAAAACGAGGCCATGGCCGCCAATGTTCAGTTGCTAGGTCCCATTCAGGCAGGTCAGCTCCTCCCGCACTTGGCGATCGAAAATATGCGCTGGTGTCCTACGGAATGTGTGAACCTTCTGTCGCGGTTAACCCGCGAATTAGGATTCGAACCAACCGCAGATTGGATTGGGGCGCTGCGGGAGATTGGCGGAGCCATTGTGGGAGCTTTGCCGGACCTCAAACAGCGCCAGCCGGACCAGCCGGATCGGGATTGCTGGCGGACTCGAAAGGCCAAACCTGTGGACGGCTCTACGGTTGCGGATTTGCTGGAAACGCTTGCGGCGTTGAACGCCAGCACTCTTCGTGATGCCGCCTGCAAGTCAATTGCCGCAAATCCCAAGATGTTTGACCCCGCCACTCTGATTGTGCCGGCCCTCCAACTCCTCGGCGAGCGCAACGGCGATGCCGTCCTCAGCGATAAGGAGTTCCAGCGCTTATGCGGTCATTCCGCCGAGTTCCTGCTGGCCCGCAGCGAGCGACCTCCCGAATCGCCCAAGGACTGGCGGCAAGACGTGAAGATGGTCTGCCGATGTGAGGATTGCCGTGAACTGCAGGCCTTCGCCCTTGATCCCGCCACGCAAACGCATCGCTTCCGCGTAAAAAAAGAGCGCCGTCAGCATTTGCACCAACAGATCGACGGTCATCGCCTGGATATGACGCACGTGACTGTACGCACCGGGTCGCCCCAAACACTGGTCTGCTCAAAGACGCGCGCCGCGTATGAACGCCAGTGCCGTCAGTACAACGAAGACCTGGCTTCCATGGCGGCACTCTGCCCCCTCGTCAGGGAAACGGATGGGGACCTGCAGAACCTTCGAGCGCGCATGAATGCCGCCAGACAAAGGCGCTCCCAGGCAAGATCGGCGGCGACATAGCTCGTATTTGTGATAGGTAGGCTTAACCATGAACGGGAACCGTGACGTCGGATTCCCTCGGTGGATCACCGCCGAGGGAACGTTAGATCTCGCCGAGTTGCCCATCGATGGGATTTTGAAGCAGGCCATAGATCCCGAATTCGAACGGTTTCGCTCCGCGTGTGAGCTCCTCGGCTGCATGGCGAGCGCTGGACGACGGGAGGCTGGGCTCTATCTGATTGGCCTGCTGGGCTGCTACCCGTCCGATTTGCAAAGGCTTGAGGTAATAGCGGGTCAGCTTGGGCATTTTCGCCACGAGTCGTCCGCGAACGCACTCTTGGCAGAGATCCGGCGCGTCAGAAGTTCGAATACCACTCGGCGATACTTGGACCGGGTACTCCGATCTCTCGCCGCCCTTCCGCTCCATCTCGTCAAATCGGGGCTGGAAGGCCTCGCTGAGGACACTTCCTTCTCACCAAAGATGCGCGCCAAGTTTCGTAACTGTTGCGATCGGGTTTGAACGTGCGCAGAAAAATCTCCCCGCCGGAGGGAAATTGCGCCGCGAAGGCTGCGAAACAAATTGGAACGCCCGGAAGGTTCGGCTACACTCCAACTGAACATAGTTCAACTCTTCCGGCGTTAAGTGCGACCGCGGCCCCGGCCTCTTTAAGTCGGAGTCATTTGTCCATTTTTGAGTAACTTCCTGCAGGATGACGGCAAACATTCGAGGCATCTGCCGGCAATCCGCTTCAATGTATGAACCAATGCCCGCAAGAATGCGCGCTTTTTTTGTTTGTGCCGAACCTGTTATATTTACTTGTCTCTTTCACGTCGGAGCCGCGGCTTTGCTGGCCCTGACCGGGTCGGCGTCACGGACGGCGTGGTATCCCCATAAACGTGAATCCCTTGACCGCGCTGCGGTCCGACATAACGAGGAATGCGACGGAACTCATGCCCATCGACCGGAAACCCGAGTTTTTCAAAGGCGGCCAACTCAGAGTGGGAATCATTGGCTGCGGCTACGTCGGCTTGCCCCTGGCGCTGCGCTTCGCCGAAGCGGGGCACAAAGTCACGGGACTCGATACCGATCCCCGCAAGGTGGGCATGCTCAACGCCGGCAAGTCCTACATCGAGCACATTCCTCAGAACAAGATCCAGCAGTTCGTCAACAGCAAGCACTTCGGAGCGACCAACGACTTCGAGAAGCTGAAGGAAGCCGACGCCATTCTCATTTGTGTTCCCACGCCACTTGATGAGCGGCGCGAGCCCGATCTGAGCTACGTCGAGCAGACCGCCGTCTCTATTTATCCCCACCTGCAAAAGGGACAGCTGGTGGTCCTCGAATCGACGACTTACCCGGGCACCACCGAAGAGCTGGTTCTCCCCATCCTGGAGAAAAGCGGATTGCGCTGCCCCATCGCCGTCGGCCAGGAACATGAAAATATCGCCGCTGATTTTTTCCTGGCCTTTTCGCCGGAACGCGAGGATCCCGGAAACAAGCAGTTTGGCCTGGCACAGATTCCCAAGGTCGTTGGCGGTTTGAATCCCCCGAGCGGCCGCGCCGCGCAAGCGCTATACGCGCAGGTCGTGGCTCGCGTCGTTCCGGTCAGCTCCACGCGCGCCGCGGAGATGGCCAAGCTGCTCGAGAACATCTTCCGTTGCGTGAACATCGCGCTGGTTAACGAGCTCAAACAGCTCAGCCTGCGTATGAACATCGACATCTGGGAAGTGATTGACGCCGCGGCCACTAAGCCTTTCGGTTACATGCCATTCTATCCCGGGCCGGGACTGGGCGGGCATTGCATCCCGGTGGACCCCTACTACCTTTCCTGGAAGGCCCGCGAATATGATTTCGCCACGCGGTTTATCGAGCTGGCCGGAGAAGTCAACACCGCCATGCCGTATCACATCGTCGACGCGGTCGCCAATTCGCTGAACAATCACAAGAAGAGTATGAAAGGCTCCCGCATTCTGGTTCTCGGTGTGGCCTACAAAAAGGACGTGGATGATCTGCGGGAATCACCAACGCTGAAAATCATGCAGCTCCTCCAGCAGCGCGGCGCGCTGCTCGATTACAACGATCCCTACTTCCCGCAGCTCCACAAGATGCGGCACTACAATTACGAAAGCATGAAATCTGTGCCGCTCAGTCCGCAGGCGCTCGGCAGCTATGACGCGGTAATTGTGGCTACCGATCATTCCAGCTATGACTATGCCGCCATCGTCGATGCCGCGAAACTGGTCATTGATACGCGCAACGCCACCCGGCGGGTCACGCGCCATCGCGAAAAGATCGTGCTTTGCTAGGCTGCCATGGCCTCGTCTGCCGAAGAGATTCGCCGCCAGCTCGAGGAAAGCGCTCGCCTCAAGCAGAGTTTTTCCGGCGAACTGATCGGCCAGATCGCCCTATTCGCGGAGAAATCCGCAGCCGCCCTGCGCGGTGGCGGCAAGCTCGTTTTTTTCGGAAACGGCGGCAGCGCTGCCGATGCTCTTCATCTCGCCGCCGAACTGGTCGTCCGGCTGCGAAGGGAACGCCCGGGCCTGGCGGCCCTGGCGCTCACCACGAATCCTTCGGTATTGACTGCCGCGGGCAACGACTACGGATTCGAACGTATTTTTTCCCGCCAGATTGAATCTCTCGTCGCCAGTCCCGACATTCTCGTGGCGCTCACCACCAGCGGCAATAGCCCCAATATCATCCGCGGCGTGGAAGCTGGCCGCGCTCTCGGTGCCTACGTCGTAGCCTTTACCGGAGACACTGGTGGGGAGGTCGCCGGGAAGGTCGATCTTCTCGTGAATGTTCCTTCACGGGACGCGCAGCGGATCCAGGAGTGTCACATCACCATCGGCCACATTGCTTGCGGGATCATCGAACGGCTAGCGTGTACCTGAGCGACGCCGGCGAAGCCGTCTGGCAATAACCAACGGGATGCCGTCGGATCGTTCCCTTTTATGTTAATTCGCTCTTAGCAGCTCGACGCGCGCGGCGGCGAAGGGCATAACGGCCTCCAGCAGCACGGGTAGGCGCGCCGCATCGTTGGCCACGTACAAGGTGAAAGAGGCGTCCTTCATCTCCACGCCGCCGTCGAACACGCGAATCCCGATCTTTGACGCCGTGTACTCTCCTGCCGGAACGTTCACCTTCTCGGAGGCGGCTGCCAGCTGGGCGCGAACATCGTACAGTTTGTGCCCGTCGTAGACCGAGCTGTGCACTTCCGGTGTTTTTGTCCAATCCACATTCCGCAGGTATTGCATCATCCCGAGCGGATCGCGCGTCCCCGGCAGCACTCGCGCCTCGGTAGCATCCTCGGAAGCAGGCTCCTGGCCAGTCGCGGTCATGCGCTGGACGGACTGCACCTTCTGCCCGCGCTCGCTCAGGTGCATCTCATACTGCAAACTCGCCAGTGTCCCGGCATCGCTATAGGAATCGAACTGATCGTCCAGCTCGAAGACCATTCGCAGCGGATTCTGGGTGTGCGCAAAGGCCTGCAAGTGCCAGGAGCTTTTTCCCAGAAAATTGCCCCGCCCGGCAACCTGCAGTTTCAGACTCGCCACATTATTGAGCTTGGAAACACTGGCGGTGTACTCCAGTACCTCACCAGCCTTGAGAATTGGTCCGCGGTCCACCGGAGGCGTGCCCTTCTTCGACTCCCTGGGCAATGGTGAAGTCCCAGGAATTGCGGATTTCTCCGCCGAGGGTGCTTCATGAAAACCGGGCGGCTCCGCCGATACGGCCTCAGGAGCGGGCTGGTCCCCTCGCGCGCGCAGCCAGTAAAACGCTCCCGCGGCGCAACCCAACACCGCCAGCGCAGTAATGCCGACTGTGGTCTTCAGCCTCATGCTCTTTGTACGACGCCCCCTTTGAATCTGCTGCTTGTCCACCGCACTTCCGTCGTACAATATCTTTCCGTACGCGGAAATTATCCGGCTTCCCTTGCCGGCTCGCCGCGAACTATCAGCGTATCAAAACGCGGGCCGGTCGTCTTTCCCGGGCTCGCGTTATTCGCTGCGGTGGGAACCTGCCGTTGGCAGAAACGATCGTCGGCCGCATAGCGGCCGCACGGGCAAGGAGGATTTCCTAAATGCGCTACCTCGTCACGGGCGGCGCCGGTTTCATCGGCTCAAACACGGTGGACGAACTTGTGCGTCGCGGCCATAGCGTGGTCGTTCTCGACGACCTCTCTTCCGGCAGGGAAGACAACCTGGCAGAAATCCGCAACAAGATTACTTTCATCAAAGGCAGCATCACAGACATTGAGGTCGTGCGGAAGGTCATGCACGAAGCGGAATACGTTTTGCACCTGGGCGCCCGGACATCCGTGCCACGCTCGGTCAAGGACCCCCTGGACACGAATAAGATCAACATCGAAGGCACGCTCAACGTTTTGGTCGCGGCCAAGGAGCTGAAAGTCAAACGTGTGGTCTTCGCCGCTTCGTCTTCTGCTTATGGCGAGACGCCCACTCTTCCAAAAACCGAAGCCATGCAGCCGCAACCCATCTCGCCTTACGGCGTCACCAAATACGTTGGCGAGCTGTACTGCCAGACCTTCGGGCGGTGTTATGGTCTGGAAAACGTGGCGCTCCGCTATTTCAATATCTTTGGGCCTCGCCAGGATCCCGGTTCGCCGTATTCCGGGGTGCTTTCGAAGTTCTGTACGGCGTTTCTCGAAGATGTGCCGCCGCTTGTTTTCGGAGACGGCGAACAGACCCGGGACTTCACCTACGTCGACAATGCCGTTCAAGCCAATCTACTGGCCTGTGAAGCGCCCAATGCCTCCGGAAAAGTTTTCAATGTCGGCGTGGGCGGGCGCGTCTCTCTCAATGAAGTCCTTCGCGAGCTTGCAAGAATTACCGGCAAGACGCTCGCGGCGACGTACGAACCGCCGCGTGACGGAGACATCCGCGACTCCCAGGCAGACATCTCCGAAGCGCGGGAAACGCTTGGTTACGACCCCCAGGTGAGCTTTGAGGAAGGCTTAGCGCGCACCTTCGAATGGTATCGCTCGACACCGATGAGAGCGGCGGCGAGGTAATAACCCCTAGTTTAATACGTTGGAGCGGTCCTCGGGTCCCTACAACGGCAACTCTTCAAAGCTGTACAGCTACGGTTGAGTGGTCGTTCCGTAGTTGAGCGGCTCACCGGCCTTCGGGACGTCATAGTTGTTCCAGAACCACAGCGGCTCCAGCTTTTTCTGTTCCGGCCACACCTGGTTTAGTGTGTCTCCTTCAAACAATTCACCGTTCTTCATCACCCAGTGAATCGTATTGGTGTTGTGAATATCGTCGAGCGGGCTCTTGTCCATGATCACCAGGTCTGCCAGCTTGCCAGCTTCAAGCGAACCCAAGTCGGCAGGTCTCCCGATAATCTTTGCCCCGTTTACGGTTGCGCATCGCAGCACTTCGAGCGGGGTCATTCCGCCGCTCGCCAGCATCCATAACTCCCAGTGATAGCCGATTCCCTGCATCTCTCCATGGCTGCCGACTCCGACGAGGCCGCCCGCGCGGGCCAGCTTCGCCATTTGCGCCGCCAGCCTCGGAAATTCATACTCGTCCTTGCGGAACCATCCCTGCCGGCGCTTGGTTCTCTGGTCGATGACCCGGTGTGGCATGAAGTGATTTAGTTTTGGGTTGTCGTGCACTTCACTGTTCTCAAACCAATAGTCCTCACCGAACGGCCCTCCGTAATTCACAATCAGGGTCGGTGTTTCCGCAATCCCCGATTTCGCGAACATCTGGATCACGTCGTTATAAAGCGGTGTTATCGGCAGGGTGTGCTCGTTGCCATGGAAGCCGTCGATCACGTGAGTCAGATTGAGTTTCAGGTCCAGCGCACCTTCGGTTGTCGGCATCATTTCCAGCTCTTTTGACGCTTCGACCATGTACTGTCGCTGCTTCCGATTGCCCACCACATAGCTCTTGATGTTGTGCGTGCCGTAATATTTCTTGTACTTGGTCAACACACCTCTCACATCTTCGGCGGACTGGAAGTTGTTGTCGGAAAAAACGCCCGGCCCGGTCGAGAAGGCGCGCAGCCCGACGATGTCGCCGCTATCCACCAGGTCTTGGTAGGCAAACATATCGTTCGTGCCGGTCTGTACGTCCAGGCCGGCGGTCACGCCGTAAGCCAGGTTCGCGAGGAATGACCAGTTTTGGGTGTCCAGAATCCCGCGCCGGATTTCCGTCCAGTGCGCGTGCGTGTCGACGAAGCCCGGCACGATGGTCTTGCCGCTCACATCGAACACCTTGGCTTCTCCGGGCACACGGCCCTTTGCGCCTACCCTTTTGATCCGGTTGTTCTCAATGACGATGTCGGCATTCTTCAGAACCTCATCGCCTTTCATCGTCACGACGGTCGCGCCGCGCAGTACCATCGTGCCTTTCGGCGTTTTCCGCGGAAATTCCAGATCGACGGCGATTTCTTGAACATCCTTTTCCTGTTCTTTCAGCTTTTTCTCTTCTTTTTTCTCTTCTTTCTTTTCGTCTTTCTTCGTATCAGCCGTCTCGGAAGTGACCGCGTCCTTGGCGTCCGCGTCTTTCTTGTCGCCTTCCTTCTTTTCCTCCTTTGGCGGCGAGAGAGAGATGGCGCCGAGCGGCTCGCGGAAAAAACTCGCGCCCACCGCCCAGGTAATGGTCTTGCCGTCATCAGCCCAGGCAAAATAATCAGCGCCAATGTCCGTCAGCCGCTTTGCCGGGACGGCCGGAGAAGTTACGTTGACAGTTGGCGCCTCTCCGCCCACCACCGGCATGGCAATTAGGTAGAGTTGGTTCATCACATGCGCGAGTACCCATTGGCCATTGGGGCTCGGCACGACGTCGTCCGCCGGAACCGGCTCCTCGAAGAAGTACAGTCCCTGTCCTTTCACGACCAGGTGGGTGCGGCGGTCCGTTCCGTCATAGCGCACCGACACCAAGCCTTGCGGGGTGTAAACGTAGATGCGGTCCCGATCACGCGTGAAATGCGGTCCGCCTGCTCCGCGCGCGGGCAAAATCAGGTTGGCCTCTCCTCCCTCCGCGGGAATCCAAATGAGGTCGGCGTTCTCCGTCGGTCCGCCGTCGAAGGTGCTGTTTTCCCGGTCATA
>MNIJ01000173.1 GCA_001919715.1 Acidobacteria bacterium 13_1_20CM_58_21 | reverse complement strand
ATAGTAGCTATAGCGGCACTGCTGGTAACCGAGTATCCAAAGCGGTGGCAGGGGCGGGCGCCCGGTGAGCGCGGTGTACTGCTCGATGATTTTTTTCGGCCCCGGCCCGGCAATAAAGTAATAATTCATTTCCCCGCCTTCCGCTCCGAAAGAAAAATAGTCCGCGGACTCCTTCCCGAAATCGAAACTGCTGCGGTAGGTGTTGTCAAAGAACAGGCCGTAGGCCACGCCCTTGCGAAGTCCCACAAAAAAAGGAATGGTTTTGTAAAGAGGGTCGGTGGATTCCTGCCAGCCGAACGCATCCGTGTTCCAGTTGGTGAACGAGCGATTCCGTCGATTCATGGGTCCGGTTTTGTCGCCCAGTCCGTAGTAGTTTTCCTCGAGCGGCATTTTCTTCCAGGCGTGAACGCCCCGCCCATTCCAGGCCATCGGCAAGCTCGACTCGTCGGCGAGAAATACATTTCCAGCAACATCAGAGAAATTGATCAGCAGGGGTGACCGCTGAACGGTAGCCACCACGTTTCCCGCGGTGATTCGTATCTCCTTCGGATTCTCTTCGATGTTGAAGGCGGGCGGTTCGGGCGACTGGATCAGCGCCCAGGAAGAATCCTTGGGAAAAGCACCGTTCGGGGCGAGGCGCACGCGGAACACGCCATCGCGGAAGACCGTGACGCGCACCTTGGCGGCGCCCGCCGTTAACTCAACGCCATCTTTCAGCTTCTCGACGCGCTGGAGCTTGCCAAGATGTTGCCAGCCTTGGGCGACTGCAATTGCACAACCGAGAGCTGCGGCCAGCAGCGCAGTTCCGATGCGTCGAACAATTCCTGTCATGTCCATCCTCCCGGTCGCGACGAAAAGTGAAGAACGATCTGGTGTGTTTCCCACTTGCGCAGAAACGATCCGGGGCCTTCCCGTATTATCAAGCTACTAGCCACTGTTCGAAAAACGCTGACGCCTTTGCGCCTTCGACTCGGCGCCGCAACGCATCCATCACGCGGCAGCGCATCGATCCGTTGCGGCCGTAAAAACCGAGCCAATAGGGAAGATACACTTCGCCCTGCTCCCGCGCGATATCGAGACGGGCTTCGCGAAGCTTGAAGAATCCTTGTTGGAAGACGACGCGCAACACTTTCTCTCGCAGAATTTCCTCGGCGCGTTCCCCGGTGAGCGACGGAACCATGCGGTTGCGGCTATCAACAGAAATGAGTTCATGGAGTTCGGGGATTCGTGGCAATTCAAATAGGTCGAGCGAACCATCTACGGCATCGAGCGCGAACAACCGAGCGTGGGGCGTTCTGCCGAGCTGGTAACGGACGCGATAAAGCCAGAAGGGCACGTAAGCGTCCGCAATCTTTTGCAACGGGCCGATGCGCAGGCGCCAGTACAGCGCCGAAAAGCCCGGCGCGGAGAAAGCCCGGAGGGCGTCCTTCTGGGTGACGTTCGGTTTCAGGGTTCGAATGGCAGGCCTGTCCATGATTCTTTCGCCAAAGCTGCTAGCGGAAATAGACCCACAAGCCCACCACTGTGGCGATCAGGACCCCCGTAAACGCCAGGTTGAACAAATGTTCCGTCCGCGTTTCTCGCTGGAGGTGCGGCGTACTCACATCCGTGGTCTCGAGTTTCTCGCCCACCGTGGCAAACGTCAGTCCGGCGATCTTTTTCCGCTCGGGGGCCGGAAACATCATGCTAACGCCGATCAGCACGGCCGCGCAGACAACGAACATCAAAATGGCGTAGTGCAAAAAGTTCATGTCCACGAGCCAGCGGGTGGCGCCGGAATCATAATGGCGGGTCTTATCCAGCACTTCGAAGATGAAGCGCACGCAACCGAGGGCAAAACCCACCAGAAGCGAACTGATGGCGCCTTGCCCGTTCAGGCGCGGCCAGAGAATTCCGAAAATAAAGCACACCGCAATCGGCGGGCTGATGTAAGCCTGCACGCTCTGTAGATAGATATACAGCTGGGCGCTGAGCAAGTGAATGAACGGCACCCAGAGAAGACCGAGGACAACCATGACCCCCGTAGCGATCCGTCCGAAAAATACCAATTGAGATTCGGTCGCCGCCGGGCGGAACTTCTTGTAAAAATCGAGCGTCACCATCGTTGATGCGGAATTGAAGACCGAGCTCATTGCCCCCATTAGCGCAGCAAGCAGCGCGGCGATCATTAATCCCACAAGCCCGCGTGGAAGCAAGTTCACGATCATGGTCGGGTAAGCAATGTCGCCGTTGGTGATTTTCCCATCCACCACGTGGAACAACTCCGGATACAAGCCCAAGGCGATCAGCCCGGGCAGGACGAGCACGAAGACCGGGAGAATTTTCAGAAATCCGGCGAAGATCGTGCCCGCTTTGGCGTGGCCCTGGTCTTTTGCGGAGAGGACGCGCTGCACGATCACCTGGTCCGTACACCAGTACCAGATACCCAGGATCGGAGCGCCAAAGAAAATGCCTGTCCATGGGAACTCGCCGTCGGTGGCCGGCTTCATCATGTGAAAATAATCAACCGGCACCGCGGCGCGCAATCCGGCAAATCCGCCCACCTTGTCCAGGCCGATGATCGTCAAGGCAATCGCGCCGGCGAGCAGGATCAAGGTTTGCACCAGATCGGTGTAGATTACGGCGGCGAGTCCGCCCGCGATGGTATAGACTCCGGTCGCCACAACCAGGATGACTGCGGCAGTCAATGGACTCCAGCCCACCACGCGCTCCAACACGATGGCAGCCGCGTACAAGTGCACCGAAATCTTCGTGAAGATGTAGGCGATGACAGAGATGCTCGCCAGATAGGTCGCGCAATCGCGATTGAAGCGCCGTTCTAGAAACTCCGGCATGGTGAAAACGTTCGAACGCAGGTAGAACGGTACGAAAACCCAGCCGAGCAGGAGCAGCATCAGGCACGCCAGCCATTCGAAATGGCCAACGGCCAGACCCGACGTCGCTCCGGAACCAGCCAAGCCAATGAAATGTTCGGTGGAGATGTTGGAGACGAAGAGCGAGGCTCCGATCGCGAACCAGCCGATATTACGGCTGGCTAGAAAATAGTCCTCGGAGGTACGCTCTTTCTTGGAAAAGTAGAAACCGATTCCGAACACGATGGCGAAGTAGATCCCAATGATGACGAGATCAACGGTTTCAAGGGTCCGGTGGGTAACCGCGACCGAAGATGCGAAGACCATGCGTCCCTCCTTGGCGTCCGGCGGTGGAGAAGCGCTCCGGACAATTCAACCACGCGCAGGAAATGAACGTGGCTACCCCCTGCTAAAATCATTTCACTGTACTTCGACAGCAACGGGCCTTACAAATGGGCGCGGAGATTTGGACTGCGAAGTTTATAACAGGCCCCATCCAGGCTCAATGCTATTCGAGCGGCGGCGTATTTTCTTCCCGTTCGCGTTACCAATGGAATAGGCGAGGGGCACGAACGGTATGCTCAAGTGCACCAGTCATCGGTCTGTTTCGGTCTGTTTCGGATTGCCACTGGGCACGGAACAGAGTAAAACGAGACGCAGGGAGAGGAATATGATGAAAGCAGTGCTTTGTTTGCTGTTCTGCGCGGCCGCGGTGATGGCTGCGGATAAGACGGTGTATGACTTCACATTGAATTCCATCGATGGCCAGCCTGCGCCGCTCGCGGCCTACCGGGGGAAAGTCGTTCTCCTGGTCAACGTTGCCAGCCGATGCGGTTTTACGCCGCAGTATACCGCGCTCGAATCGACCTATGAGAAGTACAAGGACCGTGGCTTTGTCATCGTGGGCATCCCCGCGAATAATTTCGGCGCGCAGGAACCCGGCACAAATCAGGAGATCAAGGCCTTTTGCTCCTCGAAATATCACGTGACCTTCCCAATGATGGCCAAGGTGTCCGTGAAAGGCCAAGACGTCACCGCGCTCTATCAGTTCCTGACGGACAAAGCCATGAATCCGCAAACGGGCGGAGAGATTCAATGGAATTTCACCAAGTTTCTAATTGGCGCCGACGGGCACGTCATTACGCGTTTCGAGCCCGAGGTGACGCCGGATTCGCCGCAGGTCACGTCGGCCATCGAAAAGGCGCTGGCATCGCTCAAATCCTGAGCGCCGCACGCCCGGCTCGATCTGTCGGGCGGTCACTCCGACGCGAAAATCACGCGAGCTGCGGCCGACGGCCGAACATGCAAAAATTACTACTGGCCCAGCAATCCCATGCCCATACTTTCGTTGCAAGACGTTTCGAAAGACTATTTGACGGATGGCCAGCCAGTGCATGCGCTCAAAGGTCTTTCGCTGAACGTAGAGCGCGGCGAGTTTGTGGCGTTGGTGGGGCGCAGCGGCTGCGGAAAGTCCACGCTGCTCAATCTTGCCGGAGCCATGGATTTTCCGACGTCGGGCAAGGTGCTTCTGGACGGAGTTTCAACGTCGTCCCTCGAAGACAACGGCTTGACCCGACTGCGGCGCGAGAGGGTTGGCTTCATTTTTCAGTCGTTTCAATTGCTGCACACGTTGACGGTTTTTGAAAACGTCGAACTGCCACTGCTCCTCGCCGGGAAACGCAACCCTCGCGAAGCGGCCCGGGAACGGCTTGCCTGGGTGGAACTCGAGGGCCTCGGCGATCGTCATCCCCACCAACTCTCCGGTGGCCAGATGCAGCGTGTCGCCGTTGCACGCGCGCTCATCCATTCACCGAGCCTCCTGCTGGCCGATGAGCCCACCGGCAACCTGGACACCATGACGGGCAACGTGATTCTTGAGTTGCTCAAGCGTCTCGCGCGGGAGCAAAACACCGCGACCATTGTGGCGACTCACAGTCTTGAAGCCGCATCGCTTGCCAACACGCTCGTGCGGCTGCGTGACGGAAAAATCGAAGAGCTCACCCGGCGCTAACATGCCTCGTTTTCTCCTCTTTTACCGATTGATGGTGCGCCCGCTCCTCCGTGAACCGCTGCGGACCTTGCTGACCATCTTGGCTATCGCCTTGGGCGTCGCCGTCGTCCTGGCCATCGCTCTTGCGGGCGACGCCGCCACCGGCTCGTTCCGTAGTTCGATGGAAACGCTGGCCGGCGAAAACGAGCTGGAAGTGCTCACCTCGGGAGGTGTGCCGGAATATGTGGTTGGTACGCTGGCAACGCTGGCGTATTCAATTCGAGTCTCGCCACGCATCGAGGACTACGCGGTGATCACTGATACCAAGAAGTCACTTCCTCTCATCGGACTGGATCTTGTTGCGGAAGGTAGCGCTTACGCGCAGAGCGCATTCCAAAAAACTGCTGAGTCCCAGACGCAAAGCGCTCAGGTGTTCAACCAGGTCGGAGACGCCGACGACATTTGGGTGGGCTCGAGTGTGGGCTACAGGACGAGCGACCGTGTCGAACTGCTCATCAACGATCGAGTCCGGAAATACACGGTGCGAGGCGTGTACCCCGATTCGAACGGCAACGAGTCCGCTATTGTGATGGACCTGGCCGCCGCCCAACATGCACTGGGGCGCTACGGTCGCGTCGATCGCATCCTGCTGAAAGTGCCGGAGACTCCCAGCCTGGGGGACTGGCAGCTGCGTTTACGGACCGTGCTTCCTGCCGGAGTGGAAGTTCGATTGCGAGGCACTGCCACGAACGAGAATCGCCGCATGCTTGCCGCTTTTCGCTGGAACTTGCGCCTGTTGAGCTATATTTCTCTCATTGTCGGCGCATTCCTGATCTACAACACCATCTCCGTCTCGGTCGTCCGCCGCCGCCCAGAGATTGGAATCGTGCGCAGCCTCGGCGCCAGCCGCGGCGTCATTCTCTCGGCATTCCTAGGTGAAGCTGCCTGCCTGGGTCTGGCAGGCGCTCTCATCGGGCTTCCTCTCGGCCGCCTCATGGCCACTGGTGCGGTTCGTTTGATGGCCGCCACAGTGGAATCACTTTATGTCAGCAGCCGGCCAGGAGCCATCGAGCTGAATGGGGCATGCGTACTTCTCGCGCTGGCGATTGGCGTGGGAGTTGCGGTTGCTTCCTCCTATTCGCCCGCGCGCGAGGCTTCCCGAGTTTCTCCTGTCGAGGCGATGGCGCGGGGCCGCCGCGAATATGACGCGCGTGTGCACAAAGCCCGCGACTTGTGGCTGGCTCTTGTGCTCGGTCTGGCGGCCGCCGCAGCCTCTCGCGCTCCGGCGGTCGCCGGCAAGCCGCTTCTTGGGTATCTCGCCGCGATCCTGCTCGTAGCGGCATCGGCGCTGGCAATGCCCGCTTTCGTCGACGCCCTGACCTCCGTTGCTTCGAATCTTCTCGACAAGGTTTTCGGTGTGGAGGCGATGCTTGCCTCGCGCACCCTGCGAGCCTCCTTGCGCCGAACTTCCGTCCTGGTTGGCGCGCTTTCGACGGCCATCGCGATGATGACGGCTGTCGGGATCATGGTCGGGAGTTTCCGCCAAACGGTCGTGCTCTGGATGAGCGACCAGTTGCCCGCTGATCTCTATCTCCGTCCCGCTGGTTTTGCAGCCGCAGACCGCCATCCAACCATTTCTTCCGGTGTGGCGGAAGAAGTAGCAAAACTGCCAGGCGTCGCAGCCGTTGAACGCCTGCGCGCTTACGAAATCAGCTATGAAGACATGCCCGCTACGCTCGCTTCCGCCGACCTGAACGTCCGGCGCTCCCATGGCAATTCCGACTTTTTCTCCGGACGTCCGAGGGAGCAAGTCTTCGCCGAATTGCGCGATTCGAATGCCGTCATCGTCAGTGAGCCCTTCACTTACAAGCACCATCTGAAGGCCGGCGATTCCCTAACCCTTTCACTGGGGGCAACCCAAGCGTCATTCCGCATCGCTGACGTTTATTACGATTACTCCAGCGAGCGCGGCAGCATCCTGATGGACCGCCAGACCATGCTGCGGTTCTTGCCTGATCCCGCACCCTCGAATGTCGCCATTTATGTTTCTCCGGACTCACAATTGGAGATAGTTCGAGCTGAAATCGAAAAAGCCACCGCTGGCCATCGCGTCTTACTGTTTTCGAATCGGGACTTGCGCGCCGAAGCCATGCGCATCTTTGACCGCACGTTTGCCATCACTTACGCCTTGGAAGCGGTTGCGATCATCGTCGCGGTTATGGGCATTGCCGGAGCGCTTCTTGCTTTGGTGATTGACCGCCGCCGCGAACTTGGACTGCTTCGATTTTTCGGCGCGGCCACTTGGCAAGTTCGAAAGCTGATTCTAATCGAGGCCAGTTTGCTTGGACTCTTGGCCAATCTTGCAGGCCTCGCCCTGGGATTTGTGCTGTCGCTCATTCTCATCTATGTGGTCAACAAACAGTCGTTCGGCTGGACGATCCGGTTTCACTGGCCGGTGGAAATTCTTTTTGGCGCGCTCACGGTCGTGTACGGAGTCACCGTGCTTGCTGGCCTCTACCCGGCGCAGGTAGCCGTGCGCTTGAATCCAATTGAGGTCATCCATGAAGAGTAGGCTCGCAGGATTCGCCGCCGCGCTGCTTCTCCAGCAGCCTCTTGCGGCGCAATACCGCACCGCCTTGCCGGGATACCGTTACGAATTCCCGCGGGATCATTTCAATCACCCGGAATTTCAAAGTGAATGGTGGTACTACACCGGAAATCTGAAATCGCTTGACGGCCACCGGTTCGGATTCGAACTGACCTTCTTCCGGCAAGCCGTCAGCCGCGATCCCACGAGGAACACAGTCTGGGAAGTGCGGGACCTCTACCTCGCGCATCTCGCGTTGAGCGACCTGGATGCCGGGAAGTTCTATCACCAGGAACGCACCAATCGATCCGGCCCCGGCATCGCCGCCGCGAGTGAATCTCTCGGTCGCATTTGGAATGGCAATTGGCAGACTCAATGGCACGGCAGCGACCAAGAGCTGAAAGCGGTCAGTGAGCGCTTTCAACTGCACTTGACGCTGCATCCGGAAAAACCCCCTGTCATTCACGGTGAGAACGGCGTCAGTCAAAAGGCGGAGGGTCCGGGCCACGCCTCCCACTATGTTTCTCTAACCCGACTGGCTACTTCGGGTGACATCGATCTCCGCGACAAAAAATTTGAAGTGCGCGGAACGAGTTGGATGGACCATGAGTTCTTTACCCATCAGCTCGAACCCCACCAGACCGGCTGGGATTGGCTGAGCCTCCAACTCCAGGACGGCACGGAGTTGATGCTCTTCCACATTCGCCGGATGGATGGTTCGATTGATCCGCACTCGGCTGGCACTTACGTTGACGCAGAAGGAAAGACGACGCACCTGCACTCAAGTGATTTCAAGTTGCTTGCCACCGGAGAAAAATGGAAGAGCCCCCTTACCGGCGCCGAATATCCCATCCACTGGAAGGCAGCGATTCCGAAATTAGCCATCGAACTCGAAGCGAAAACACCACTCGAATCCCAGGAACTGACCGGGCAAACAAAACTTGCTCCGAACTATTGGGAGGGCGCCATGGTCATCACCGGTCAGCGCAAAGCACAACCGCTCGGCGGCGCCGGCTACCTGGAAATGACCGGCTACGACCGGCCCGTTCAACTCGTTCCGTGACCAGGGTGTTCTGCGACCCTCCTAACTTTGTCTAGATTCAGCCGAATGGTTCGTTGTGTCGAGGACAGGGGAAGTGTAAGATGCGCGGGTCAGTGGTGCGTATCGGAAATTACGGGGGTAGGGATGAAATCGATGGCGCTTCTTGGCGTGTTGGGTCTGCTGGCGGCCTTCAGTTGTTTTGCGCAAACGAAGAAACCGGAAGACACCGCCTCGTCCCTGTCCGCGGGGCTCGAACGAATGCCCGAATCGCTCGAGGCGCGCTTCGCGCTCAGCGCCGCGCCGCCGCATTTGCGCGATGCCGCGACGGTTTACCTGCTGGACCCTGCCAAAGGCTACGTCCTCAACCGCAAAGGAAGCAATGGTGTGAGCTGCATCGTGGTCCGCAGCGACTGGCAATGGACGAATCACCCGTTCCGCGACGACATTTTCTGGGCGGTGTGCTACGACGCCGAAGGCTCGAAAACGCTCCTGCAGGACTATCTCGCCGCCGCCGAGCTGCGCGCGCCGGGATGGACTCGAAGCAAGCGCACGAGGAAATCACCAAGCGGATTGGCACTGCCGCGTATCCTAATCCGGCTCGTGTGGGAGTTTCCTACATGCTGGCACCGATCATGCGCGGCTTTCCCGGCCCTCGCACCATGAACATGCCGCACTACATGTTTTACGCTCCCAACGTCACCGACGCCGACATCGGCGGAAAACCGTACGGCCTGTACCCTTTCATTCTGAGCATGAGCCCGGGCCGCGACGACGTGATCATCATGCTGGTGGGCCAGACCGAGAAAGACAAAATCCTCGGCGAAGGAAAGGACCTGCTCGCCGATCTGTGCTCCTATCGCAATTACTTGTGCACCTCGGCGGAAACGCGGGCGCGCATGCCCAACGATCCCCTGCCAAACTAGCCGTTCTGTCTTGCTGGGCCCCAGGAACCTGTCGCTGGCGAATTGTTATTTCGCCCTGTTACTCCCAATGAGGTTGCGCGCATAGAAATTCGCGTGCAGGTCGAAGAGGGGCCAAGAGTGGTTTTTTGCCCGTAGCCTTGATGACTTGCCGCAACGAGACACTGCTTGGTGATCAACGGAAGCGTTTGACTGTCACCTGGGGAGCCAATTTAGGAGGCTTGACAGCAATGCAAAAACAAAGTATTTGACATAGACCGTTATAAAAAAGCATCAATTCGAGAGTCAAGGCAACATCCATTGATGGACGACCGCGCGGTTTCCAGAAGAGGTGCACTGAGATATCTGGGCCTGCTGGCCGCCAGTGCCGCAGGCCGCCAATTTTTGACTGCCTGGCTTCCTTCACCCGTCACATATGCAACTGGACGGAATGGTTTGGTGACCTTCGAGGGAATGCGCCACCCCCCTGAAGTGGAACCCCCCGCGCCGTACGCACCGCAGTTTTTCAAGCCGGGGGAATTCAAAACCGTCGAACTCCTGACGGAGATGATCATTCCCACTGACGATAAACCTGGCGCCAAAGAAGCCAGAGTAGCCAGCTACATCGATTTCGTCGTTTTTTCAGCGCGCGAGTTCGAACCTTCACTGCAGCGGGAGTGGATGGATGCCTTGGCTTTCCTCGATCGTGAGAGCCAGAGACATTTTGGGAAGGCGTTCCGCATGGCCTCAACGGCAGAGCGGGTAGATTTGCTGACCGACATGAGTTTGCCAGAACGCGATCCGGGAGCGCGTCACGAGGGTTACAGGTTCTTCCGGCTGGTCAAGAATATGACGGTAGAAGCATTTTACACCTCACGGATTGGCTTGATCGATGTGTTGGACTTTCAGGGCATGAATTACATGAGCGAATTCCCCGGCTGCACGCACCCAGAGCATCAACATTAGCTTGGCCAGTAGCATTCAAAGGTCGAGGAGGTTCGGGAAATAGAACGTGGATTCGTTTGGGCTCGGAGGTTGGCATGGATAAACCGATGTTACGCCGCCGATTTCTTGTTGCTGCGGGCGCTGCAACAAAGCGGCCCATCGATTGCGGCTCTTCGCTCAGGGCGGGTACAAAGGATACATGTCCGCGGAATATGCAGGGTGAAGAAGATCCGATGACCGGCGTACCAAAATTGCTGGAGAGAATCAAGGTTTTATGCCCCAAGTATTTCGAGCGCCTGATTTGGTTTGACGGGTAGCAGGGAGACCAGCAGTGGGCACGCAGACGGTTTATGACGCGGTTGTGGTGGGCTCCGGAGCTTCCGGAGGTGTTGCTGCTTACGCTCTTGCCAGCAAGGGACTTGAAGTCTTGTGCCTGGAAGCAGGCCCAATGATTGAGCCTCATAGGGACTTCCACACCCATAAGTACCCCTTCAAATGGCCGTACCGCGGCTACGGTAAACCTGGGAAGTACGGCAAGTTGCCGCAGGGAATGGAATGGAAAATCAACGAGTGGACCGAGAATCTCTATACCGTGCCTCAGGACGATCCCTACGCACTGGCGCCCGGGGCAAAGTTCACCTGGACAAGACTGCGCGCCGTGGGCGGCCGGACGCTGGTGTGGGGCCGGGAATCGGGACGCTTCGGCCCACTCGATTTCAAGCCCAGGAGTTTGCAGGACGGATTTGGCCAGGATTGGCCCATCACCTACGAAGAATTGGCGCCCTATTACGACAAGGTTGAGGCACTGATCGGAGTAGCAGGAGGAGGTGAAGATGTTTACAACTCGCCCGCCAACAAGAACATTCTTCCAGCGTTTCGCCCACGCTGCGGTGAGTGGCTGATTAAGAAGGGCGCGGCCAAGCTGGGCATCAAGACCGTAGCATTCCCTCTGGCCGTGCTCAGTAAGCCCTATGATAATCGGCTTGCTTGCCATTATTGCGGAGCATGCAATTTTGGGTGCGATACAGCTTCTCGGTTCAGCACGTTGGAAGTGCTTTTTCCCAAACTTCAAAAAATGAACAACTTTACCCTGCGCACCAATGCTGTGGCGCACCGCGTGTTACTTGACGCTTCAACTGGTAAAGCGCGCGGAGTTTCTTTTGTCGATACCACCAACAAACTGGAGTACGAGGCGTACGGAAAAACCGTGGTACTGGGCGCATCCATGGTGGAATCCATCCGGATTCTCTTTAACTCACGCACCCGGGAGTTCCCGCAGGGGCTCGGGAATTCAAGCGGCACACTCGGGCGATATCTCATGGAACATGTGGCCTTCAACGACGTGGAGGGATTTTTTCCGCAACTTGCCGGCCGGCCCTCGACCAACGACGATGGACCGGGCGCCAATAGCCTGTACATCCCACGCTATAACTACGGAAGGAAAAATGACAAGTTTCTCCGGGGCTACCGGTTCACTTTCTATACGGGTTGCGGCATGGGACCGGGGCCAGGATCGCATCTGCCGGGTTTTGGTTCCGCGTACAAGAAGAGAATCAAGGAGCTGTATCCAGCCGCTGTGAGCATTGGTGGGTACGGCGAAGGGCTGCCATTTGACTGGAACTACGTGGAAATTGATCCTGGCGGACTGACCGACCGTTACCGGATTCCTCAGGTTCGTTTTCACACCAACGCAGAATACGATCACTCATTTGCCATGCGGGATGAGATGTACGGTCAGATGGAGGAGATCTTGAAGGCCTCCGGCGCGGAGGTCCTTCCTTACGAGAAGAGGAATCCATATCCGCTCGGAAGCGTGACCCATGAAGCGGGTGGTGCGCGCATGGGAGACGATCCCAAGACTTCCGTGCTGGACCGATGGAATTGTTGCCACGACATCAAGAATTTGCTGGTGGTGGATGCCGCATGTTTCACCTCTCATCCGGAGAAGTCGGTGACGCTCACGATTATGGCTTTGGCTCTTCGCGCCAGCGAACATTTGGCAGAGGAGATCCGACTCGGGGAAGCGTAAGAGTTGCCGCCCACTGGTAATCAGAGTGGTGCCCGCGTGCCAACAAAGATGTGGACACTGAGCCCAACTGCAGTAAGCCGGATTCTCTTTATACTGGCGCTCTCCCCCGCGGTCTCCGCGCAAGAGTGGCAATCCTACGGTGGTGACGCTGGCGGAACGCGATCATCACCGCTCAAACAAATCAATCGTCAGAACGTAGGAAAGTTGAGAAGGGCGTGGACGTATCACATGGGAGAGCTGGACCGCGAAAACAATGAAACGGGCCGGCATCACGTTGTGCCATTCGAATCCACGCCAATCGTGATTGATGGAGCGCTTTACTTCTCCACTCCTTCCAATCGCGTGATTGCCCTCGATGCGGAAACGGGAAAGGAAATTTGGCGGTTTGATCCGCAAGCTGGGCGTGCCGGACCTCGCCACTTCTTCCAGCACCGCGGCGTAGCCTATTGGCATGGTAAGAGCCGGGACGACGGTCGAATTTTGTACGGCACTTTCGACGGGCGCTTGATCGCCCTGGATGCGAAAACCGGAAAACCTTGCCGCGCATTTGGAAAAGACGGCACGGTCGATCTACGTGCAGGAATCGCGGACGCTTATCCTGCTGCGGAGTATTCGGTGACCTCGCCGCCGGCCATCTATCATGACCTGGTCATTACCGGAGCGGCGGTCCCTGAATATCCGTCCAAAGGCCCCAGTGGCCAGGTGCGCGCTTTTGACGTTCGCTCTGGAAAACTCGCGTGGACCTTTCACACCATCCCGCGACCGGGAGAAGTGGGGCACGACAGTTGGGAGGGAGATGCTTGGAAGGAGCGCACGGGCGCGAACGTTTGGTCGATCATGAGTGTGGACTTAGAGCGCGGTTTGGTTTTTCTTCCCATTGGCTCGGCCTCTTATGATTTCTACGGCGCAGACCGCAGGGGTCTGGACCTGTTCAGCAACTCGTTGGTGGCGCTTGACGCCGCGAGCGGCAAACTGGTGTGGTACTACCAGATGGTGCATCATGATATTTGGGATTACGATATGCCCGCGCAGCCCGTGCTGATAACCGTGCGGCGCGATAGCCGGGATATTCCTGCGATTGCGCAGCTGACGAAGATGGGATTTGTGTTTATCCTCGACCGACTTACAGGAAAACCGCTATTCCCGGTGGAGGAGCGCCCGGTTCCCAACAGCGACGTGCCCGGCGAAGCCGCCTGGCCGACGCAGCCATCTCCGGTGAAGCCCCCGCCTCTTGTTCGACAGTCATTCAGCGAAGGCGACCTCAGCACAGTTACACCGGAATCCAACCGTTATTGCGCTCAACTATTTCATTCGCTCGAGAGCCACGGGATGTACACACCCTATGGTCGCAAGTTGACGTTAGTCGTACCCGGCACATTGGGTGGAGCGAACTGGTCCGGCGCTTCCTTTGACCGTGCTTCCGGCTACCTGTTTGTTAACGCGAATGAGGTGGGTGCCGTTGGAGCAATGGAACCGCAGGCCGCTGACGCACCAGTGCGATACCGGCGAGCTTCGAAAGAAGGGGAGTATGCCCGCTTCTGGGACGAGCAGCAATGGCCATGCCAGAAGCCCCCTTGGGGAACACTCAACGCCGTGGACGTGAACAAGGGAGAGATCGCCTGGAAGGTGCCGATTGGAGTTGTAGACGGGCTGAAGACGACAACTGGCACGCCCAACCTTGGCGGCTCGATAGTCACCGACGGCGGGGTGGTATTTATCGGGGCGACGACAGATAGCCGTTTTCGCGCATTCGATGCGCGGACTGGGGAGCAATTATGGGTCGGCGACCTGGAAGCCAGCGCTTACGCCACTCCAATGACTTACCTGGGCAAGAAGACCGGCAAGCAGTTCGTTGTGATTGCCGCTGGGGGAGGCGGTTATTTCACAGGAAAGGTATCCGATGTGCTGGCGGCATTTGCGCCACCGGATTAGTCGAACCCGGCAAGCATAATTTGAAGTACTTTTTTCGCTCGCGGCAGCATTGCCGAACGGCTAGCTGGGAACGGAGAACTCCAAGATGTTTCGGTCACCAAAATTATCCAGCAGCCGCGCACGATTGATGATGAGGAATTGTTGCTTCGCAACGCTGGTGATACTAGCGAGCCTGCACCAGGGATTTGCGCAGTCCAATGTCGTTGTGATTCGCCCGAAAGAAATCCACGACGTATTGGTAAATCCAGGAATGGGCATTACCACGTTTCAAAGATTCAACGGGCAAGAGCCAAATGCTCCTTTGAAGTGGTCCGAAGTCGGGCCAGTTACGAAGCTGGGGCAAGCGCCCACGAGGCCGGATTTTCCGGAGGCCTCTATCTCGTATTGCCGCTGGTATTGGAACGTACTTGAGACGGAGCCTGGGAAGTTTCATTGGGAGATTGTGGATCTCGCATTGGAGGAGGCCAGAACGCATGGACAAAGTCTTGCTATTCGTCTGATGCCATATTCCAACCAGGATCCGCTCCCGGGTTGGTATCGGAACTCGGGCGCGCGGCGTGCCAACAAACCGACAGACAAGGACGGAGAAATCTGGCAGCCGGATTTTAGCGATCCGTTATTTCTCAAGTACTGGGGTGAGCTTGTTGCCGAGGCTGGAAAACGATACGACGGGAATCCGTATTTGGACAGCGTGGATATCTCGTCAGTGGGGTATTGGGGAGAGGGTTGGAGCCCCTATATGCCCCCGTTCCCCTATCAAAAGGAGCTCATCGATATATGGCTGAATGCTTTTCAGCGCACGCCGTTGCTGATGAATTTTGACGAGCAACAGGCGCTCACCTATGGGACGGAACATGGCGCGGGATGGAGGCTGGATTGTCTGGGGGACATGCGGACGAGTTCCACTAATCCCTACTTTCCTGCCGAGATGTTGGAGATCTACCCACAGCAAGTGGTGCGCGCGGGAATTCAGGACGTTTGGCAACACAAACCAGTCTCTCTGGAAGTTTGTTTCACGGTTGCTGGCTGGAAGGAGAGGGGCTACGACGTTGACTACATTCTCGATCAAGCGCTGCGCTGGCATGTGACCTCCGTGAACATAAAGTCCGCACCGATTCCGCCTGAATGGAAGAGTCGATTCGAGAGCTTTCAGAAGAAAATGGGATACCGTTTTATTTTGCGGCGCCTGGAATATCCGAGGACGGTTAGCGCCGGCTCGATCGTGCCAATTCATATGTGGTGGCTGAACGCGGGAGTCGCCCCCATTTACAGAGACTTTTCGCTGGCCGTTGAACTGAGATCCTCCAAGACCGCGACGGTCATTCGAATCCCAGTGGACATTCGAAAATGGCTTCCCGGAGACGCGGTATTCGACGGCACGTTGTATGTTCCGGAAAATTTGGCAGAAGGCAGTTACGATTTCCGCGTTGCGATGCTGGATCGAAGAACAGAGCAACCGGCCATTCGCTTCGCCATTGAGGGCCGGCAAGACGACGGCTGGTATGGCATGGGGTCACTTACGGTGAAAATACCGTGAGTTATTTTAAGCCGGGTGCGGATGCGGAAGAGGCGACTGCTTGAGTGCACGAGAAAGCAATAAAGAGGAACGATGATCCGGCCCTGCCTCATGGCTGTCCTGGCTGGAACGATTGCTGTGTGCGCGCCAGCCGCGGACGATTCACCGTCACGCGAAGCTTTCCTTGTCCGCGAACAGCCTTGGCCGCCGGGGCCACGAATAACGCCCTTCCTCCAATATCAGGTGGAGCAAGCGTGGCGCGAAAACGACGATCGCCTAAGAGCCTGGGACGCCATCCATAACGAGAAAGAATTGTTAAAGACGCAAGACGAACTGCGACGAAGGCTTTTGCATATGATCGGCGGCTTGCCGACAGCAAAAACAGACCTGCAGGCGAGCGTCACCGGCAGGATTCAGATGGAAGGGTTCTCTGTTGAAAAACTGATTTTCCAGAGTTTGCCAGGTGTATATGTGACAGCGCTCGTATACGTGCCGGATGATCACTCCAAGAAGCATCCCGCTGTGCTGGTGCCTGCGGGTCATGCAGCCGATGGAAAATTCCACTATCAGTCGCTGAGTCAAAGGCTGGCGGGGCGGGGGTATGTCGTCATTTCCTGGGATCCCGTCGGGCAGGGTGAGCGCAGCCAGTTCTGGGATTCGGCAGCCGGTAAGAGTCGCTATAACTTGGTTTGCGGCGAACACGCGGCAATGGGGAACCTGGCCTATCTGGCCGGGGCCAATCTTGCCAGATGGGAGATATGGGATGGCATCCGCGCGGTGGATTATCTGCTCACCCGCCCTGAAGTTGACAGCGAGCGAATCAGCATTACCGGAACAAGCGGCGGCGGGTTTCAGGCTACTTTGATTGCCACTCTCGATGAGCGCATCAAGGTGGCCGTGCCTTCGTGCTATATCAGCGCGTTGCCCATGAGGATGTATAACCGCATTTTTGCCGACCCCGACAGCGATCCCGAGCAAGATTTGTTTGGCATGATTTCCAATGGACTGGACCATCCCGGACTGCTGCTGATGATGTATCCGCGACCGGTAATGGTGGCCGCGGCAGTACTCGATTTTTTCCCCATCGAAGGCACGCGCAAGACCGTCCGCGAAGTGCGCAGGCTGTACGAGCGTTTCGACCGCGGAGAGCGGATTAAGCTGGTCGAAGGCTACCACACACATCAATTTTCAGCGGAGAACCAGGAAGCCGCGCTCGACTTTCTCGACCGCTTCAATCAAATGCCAGTTCGACATGGACTTCCTCCGGTTAAGGAACTCGCTGATAAGGATTTGCTGTGCACTCGAACAGGGCAGGTTGCGCTCGATTACCGGGATGCAAAGTCTTTGATGGAAGTGATCCGAGAGTTTTACGACGAACACCGAGCCGGACCGGGGCACGACCTTGCAAAGGAATATTACGGTGACAAATACGGCGGAGTGAAAGAGTGGCAGGTAAGCGAATATTCCGGCGCCATGGCCGCGCAAGGGCAGATTACCTGGGAAGACGTGGGGAGCTCAAAAGCAGCCGGCGTGTCGATCGACCGGTATCTACTGCGTCACAGCAAGCTGCTCGAAATGCCTCTGCTGCACATTCATAAGTCCGCCGCTGGTAAACGAACAGTTCTCTTGTGGTTCCGCGAAGGCGGCAAAGCGACGGTGGCAGACTGGCCCGAAATCAAGAAATATGTGGATGAGGGCTACGATGTTGTCTCGTTTGATTTCCGCGGCCTCGGCGAGACTCGCATGCCATACACAGCGGTCTCTCCGGATGATCCGACCTTGGGTGCCTTGGATTTTGATCATGCTTATGTCAATTCCATTTCAGGCGTGTTGGCCAATCATGTATACAACTCTCTGTTGACTGGCAGGCCGTATTTTCTGCAAATGATCGAGGATGCAGAAATCGCCGGTCGATTCGCCCGTGAGAAGCTGGGCGCAAAAGGAGTAGCTGTAACCGCCCCAGATGGTGGGTACACGCTCGCGAGCGCCGTTGCCGAGACGCTGCCGGGCATGGAGCTCTTGCCCCAGCCTGACGCGAAAGTCTTGAAATGGTCTGAAATCGTGGAGCAGAAACAGGAGATTTGGCCAATACAGTATCTGCTGCCGTCGGGAGCCTATATTCATTAGGCCCAATGATTTTGTCTGGCGTCCTTGGTACGACTAAGGCCGGTCGATTGTCGGAACGTCAGAACTAATTCACCAGCCGCAAGATTCCAAACCGAGTTGGCACGTGAAATGTTTTCCCTTCAGGAATGATGCTCCAGGCCAGAAACTTACGGTGATCGTCACCGCCCTTTCCTGCTGCTCGAAAGAAATTCGCTCGCCATTCAGCACCCGGATGAATCGTACTGATATTCATCGACGAGATCGGTATGCGCATTTCCGCGGTCCACATGTGGTTCTTGGCATCGATGCGCGTGGCGTGCTCAAAGCCTGAATTCCAAGAGGCATCATTAAAGGGCTCTTTAGCCTTATCGATTTCAAGATCTATCCACTGGTTATTGGGGGCTACCTCAAACTCGTAGTAGTGACTCACTCGCTCTGGCTGAGGGTTCAGGAAAACTTCGGCCACGTCGCGATCCCACAGCTGCCATCGTTCAACCGCCGCGTCTTCTCCTTGATACACATTCAGCGAGTCGTAGCGACACCAAAAGAAAAAGTAAACATGAGTTTCAGTCCAAACGGATGCAACCTGAGTCGCAAGGTCCGGATAGTGGGGCTTGCCCGAAGCGTCGTTGTCAAATTCCACCGATTTGGCCTGTCTCCAGTAAGGCTTACTGGCATCACCATCGGCCACGAAATCCACAGGCGACCGTTTGGCCTGGAGTTGCACGTCGCTGGTATAGGCTTGCTGCGGTATCGTGGCGATCTGGCCGGTACTAGAAAAGGCAAGCAAAGTGAACGCTGCCCCGGCAAGAGCACCACTCAAAACCGCCATTTTCCAATTGATCATCAGTGTGTCCCTTGGGTCTCGGTCGGCTCGCTCTGTCCAAGGTCGACGTGCATCGTGGAGGTTGGCATTCGCCTTTAGGGAAGCCGAACCCGGAGAGTTATCCCACTTTGACAAGAGAAAGTAAACGATATAGAAGAAGTCGGGAATCCACAGGAGTGGGATTTGAGGACGGGAGGAATCATGAGGGGAATGGGCCGGAGACGCTGGTTGGAAAGCATGGGGATGTCTTTCTTTGCCGGCAGATTACCGATAAGGTCGTCGCCAGTCGCCCCGGAGGGAGCGGGAAAACCGCTGCAGCTCGCGGACTTCCAACCGCGCAGCATGCTCCACGTCCCTGAGACAAAGGTGCTTCGCTCACGACATCCAGTCATAGATATTCACACGCATCTGTCATTCACCGCGAAGTCAGCCAACGGAGTCGGCCTAGGAGAGGCCATGGAATATCCCGCCCCTGTCGAGGAGCTGCTGCCGCTGATGGATCGAAAAAACATCCGTGTGATGGTCAACCTGACGGGCGGAGTTGGCAAAGGACTAGAGCAGACCATTCGAAAGTTTCAGCAGCCATATCCGGAACGCTTCGTAACCTTCACGGAACCGTGGTGGGAACGCAGCAATCAACCCGGGTATAGCAAATTTCAAGCCGATGAGATTGTTCGGGCGCAACAGGCAGGCGCGAGCGGACTCAAGATTCTGAAGACGCTGGGTCTTTATTTGCGTAAGGAGATCTCGAAAGGCCCATTGGTAAGAATTGACGATCCGCGCTTCGACGCCATGTGGGAAACATGCGGATCACTGGGGATGCCGGTAGCGATTCACGTTTCGGATCCGGAGGCATTCTTCCTTCCCGTCGATCGTTTCAATGAGCGCTTCGAGGAATTGAATAACCATCCTGATTGGTCCTTTCACGGCGGCGATTTTCCGAGCAACGCGGAACTGCTGGAGGCACGTAATCGCGTTTTGGCCCGCCACCCCAAGACCCAATTCATTGTGCTT
>MNIJ01000143.1 GCA_001919715.1 Acidobacteria bacterium 13_1_20CM_58_21 | reverse complement strand
TCCTGAACAGACTCGGCTATGTGTATGCTGAAACTGGTGAACCCGCAAACGCAGTCGCCTCCTTGGAACGATACGCGGAAGTGGAGCCAGGCTCCCCTAATCCCGAGGACTCGCTGGGCAGGGTTCTGCGAACCACCGGTGATGATCGCGGTTCCCTAGAGCATTTCGGTGCAGCTTTGCAGATTGATCCCACCTATTTCGCCTCCCAGGTCGGACTGGCAGACACGTTGACCCTTATGGGCGATTTCAGCGCCGCACGAAAGGAATACGATCGCGCCTTTCAAATCGCGGAGAATTCGCGCGACGAACTCTACGCTGAGTTTCAGAAGGCGCTGGTCTATTTCTGGGAGGGAAACGCTGCCGAGGGCCGCCACGAGCTTGCCGCGCTCTCAGAACGAGCCGCTGTCAGAAAAGAACCCAACATGCAATTTGCCATCGCCTTGGGACGCGCCATGCTGGCCGCCAATTCTCACGACGAAGTCGAGCAACTCGGCACTCTTGCTGTTTTTTTGGAACGGCCCCTGGCGGGGATGAGCGAATCGGACCGTGGGATCGCCCGCGCCACGGTGCTCCGCGAACGTGTGCGAGTGGCCGCACAGAGCGGCCTCTCGGACCTCGCTTCCAGCACGATCTCCGAACTCGAAGGCCTTGCGGCATCCTCCCGCGATCTTGTCATCGAAAATGCTTATGAATCCGCGCGTGGCTTTGCGTTCTTCCTACAGCGTGACTATGCAGACGCCGCCGACGAGCTGGCCGCGGACTCCCATTCGCCGCTGGTGCTCCGGCAGCTTGCCATCACTCAGGAAAAACTGGAAAAGCTCGATGCGGCGCAATCAACTCGCACGCGCCTGCAATACCAGCGAGGAGCAACCGTCGAGTGGTTTCTGGTCACGCACCCAGACACCGACACAGCTCGCTAGCGTTCTCTCTGGAAGACAATGGAGATTTGCCCACTAGAGATCTTGTTGGCCTGGGGAACCCGCTTTAATTTCTTGTCATCCTGAGCTAGGCCTTTTTCACTCGTCGCGTGATCCACACCAGAATCACCGCGCCAACAAACGCGACGATGATCGAGCCAAGAATGCCTCCGCCTGGCCAAATGCCGAGCATCCCAAACACCCAGCCGCCGACGATGCCGCCGAGAATGCCCAGGACGATGTCAATGACCACGCCGTATCCGCCGCCCCTCATCACTTTTCCGGCGAGCCAGCCGGCGATCAACCCAACCACAATCCAGTAGAGCAATCCCATGTTTGCCCCTCGTCTTTCTCCCTGCGAGCGTAGCTCCCCCTGCCGGGCGTCCTTTTTAGAACCTGACTTGCCCAATGTCAGCTGCGCGCTTACACTGGCTCGCCAAAGCTACCCAGCCGCAACGGAGCGTTGATGATTTATCGCATTCGTTTATTTGCTCTCCTGCTGCTCGTACTCGCTCTGATCAGCGCCGCCTGCTCCAAGACACGGAGAGATGCGGCTTCCACCTCCCTCTCTGGCACGCGTCCTACCATCGTCTTCATGACCGACTTCGGCACCGCCAACGATGCCGTAGCCATCTGCAAGGCCGTCATGCTGGGCATCGCCCCCGACGCCCGTATCATGGACATCACCCATCAGGTGACTCCATACTCCATCGAGGACGCATCGCGCTTCCTGGAGGCGGTGTCCCCTTACTATCCGGCTGGAGCGGTCTTTGTGGCGGTGGTCGACCCCGGAGTCGGTACCTCACGCAAGCCGATGGTGGTCAAATCAAAAAAGGGTCAGTATTTTGTACTTCCGGACAATGGCCTGATCACGCCGGTGATTGATCGCGACGGTCTGGATTCCGCGCGCGAGATCACCAATCCAAACTGGATGATTCAATCTGCGATTTCTTCCACTTTTCACGGCCGCGACATCTTTTCTCCAGCTGGCGCACA
Source organism: Acidobacteria bacterium 13_1_20CM_58_21 (assembly GCA_001919715.1). Lineage (GTDB taxonomy): Bacteria > Acidobacteriota > Terriglobia > Acidiferrales > UBA7541 > Acidiferrum. Next base: position 25,300 of record MNIJ01000143.1, on the reverse strand, counting down.
CCTCGCCGCCGGATGGGATTTCAATCTCGTCGGCCCCGAGATCCCGCAACTCGTCCGACTTACTCCGAGAACTTCCACGCTCACCGACAAAGGCATCTCCGGCGACATCATCGCGCTCGACGATCCCTTCGGCTCTCTGGTCACCGACATTCCCGGCGACGAATTCAAGAAGCTCGGATACAACCTGGGCGACAAACTCAGGATCGAAATCAATAAGAAATCGGTGACTCTGCCCTATGTGAAAACTTTCATGGATGCGCCCGTCGGCGATTCGCTTCTGTTCATCGATTCTCGCGACCGCGTCAGCATTGCCGTCAACCAGGGCAACTACTCCAAGAAGTTCAACGTCGAGCCTCCCGGCGCCATCTTCATCCCGCGCAAAGGCGCCCCGCTCAAAGAGAAGTAAATCGGCTCTCACTTTGGGGCGAACCAGGTTCGCCTCGGGATCTCAACCTGCACTTTGTGCTTCAGAGCCACCTGGGGTGATTCTCCGTCCAGCCACGATTGCTCCTTTCGTCTCAATCATGCAATCTTGCCGAGAACGCCCCCGGGCCCTCTGCTATCCTGCCACCATGGAAAACCGTTCCTTCAGCGACGTCGGTGGCACTCCCGGCGGCCTGGGCCATTTCCTGATCGGCATCATCATGAGTTGCCTGGGGGGCTACTTCCTGGCCAATCAAGTCAGCGTTGTCGGTTCCTTTTGGAGCTTTTTCGGCGCGAACACTTTCGGCATCACCCTGATCCCCATGCTTTTCGGCGTGGGTCTGCTCTTCTGGAACGGTCGCAGCACCGCCGGCTGGGTTCTCACTCTTGCAGGTTCGCTCTTCATTTTCGCGGGCGTTCTCGCCAACATGCACATCTATTTTCGCCCCACTAGTCTTTTCAACACCCTCATCATGCTGGTCCTCCTTGTCGGCGGACTTGGCCTCATCGCCCGCTCTCTGCGCGCGCATCCTCCTTCCTGAACGCGCTCCTTGTCGACATCGGCCCAAGATTTTCGGGAACTTCTCCCTGTCGCATCACGCCCTCAGATCGTCCAGAATGTGCCCATTGAACAGGCACGATCAGGATGGGGAACCCATGGAATCCTTCAAGAATCAGCTTAAACAGATCCTGCGTTGGCGCGCCCGTGCGATGTTCTCCGCCGAGCGGCAGGCTATCGCTCTTTCACGGCGCGCTGAAAAACAGTGCGAGCAGCTTCACGGCATCTTTGATGGCAGCGGTGGTTTCGATATGGCGGTCTCGCCGCAAGATGAAAGCTTCAAGGCGGGAAACTCGCCTCGCGGAGTGCGTTTTTTTGTTCTCTCGATGGCTGATGACGCACAAGGGACTTGAACCAGGCTGTAAGCACATCCCAGTTGGCAAACACCAGCAGCTGAGGCACGTTTAAGAAAACCAAGTTCATGGAAAGCAGGATGCCCAAGTGGAAGACTGCCACCAGGGGGACAAGCACCCACCGCGCCCGTTTCGAAAACAGCGCCGTGACCAGACCAAATTCAAACAATAGCGTGCCGATGCCCACACACCAACACGCCAGGGGTCTAGCGGCAATCCACGTTCCCAAGGCGTGGAAAACCCGGATTTGCTCATTTTGCGTGCACCGCAACATCCAGCTTCGAATGTTTGATGCCGAAGCCCACTTCCAACCGACGACCATGACCTTGGCGTATCCGGAAAAGAAGTAGATCTGCACGAGGTACAACTGAAGCAGGCGAATGGGCCAAGTGTAGTCGCCGCTCTGCGTCGGTGGCTGGTCGCCTCTCGGCCGCAGAAATGCCCAGCAGTCTCCACAGGGTGAAAAAGAAAGCGTTAAGAGAGCGATCACCGAAATCGTCAGACCGCGCGCGTAGGGATGGGGAATCCAGATGAGCGATTCGAGCGGGGCAAGGTGATAGAGCAGCAAGCCTGACACAAAGCAAGAGAATCTCGGAAGCACTCCGACAATCGCACCGAGCAAAGCGATCGCGGTGATCCAAACCAGGACGCGCTCCAAGTCGGGATGTCCTGGGAAATCCAGGTAGCGCCAGCGAGCACTCGCTCCCACTTGGCTCCAGAACACCGGAGGCAAGCCCGACATTTCCGGAAGATTTCTCGACAGCAGCACCCAAAGTGAGTATGCAGCAAAGGTGATTCTCGCCCCTGCCAGGTTTCGAGGCGAACCTGGCGCAAACCAGAATCGGTCCCAAGCTAGGGTCCACCACGATGGAACCAGGAGTCTCATCATTGCCGATAGTCGAAGGCGAGGACACGTGTGACCCTTTGGGGGTCATGACTGCGCTCTTCGACGTTCCACGTCTCTTCGTAGACTCTCAACCCAACAAATGAATTGTGTGGAACACTCTCCGGGTGAGACCAGATCGCAGGATGCAACATGTGGGTCGGTGCGGTCAGCGGACCGAACCATGGATTCGGGTACGGTAACCCGGCCGAACTGAGGGCTTGGACCCGCGCGAGGTTCGAGCGGCCCAATAGGTAAGCTCCCACACAGTCGCGAGCCGCGGGGTCGAGGCGCGCGAGGTGCAACTTTATCCAGGAGAGTAATTCTTCAAGTCCTAGCGGGCGCCATGCCCGGTAGTCAATGTCGTATTCATTGCCGCTGCTATCAACTCCCATGATTCGCGGCAAGGCGGGATAGTTCCCGTCCGTGGGCGCAGGGTAGGCCAGCACAGGCCAGGACGAAAATGGCCACAGGTTGTGTTGCGTTAAGCCTGCTCCGAAGCTGATAAACAGGACTGCCAAAAGAAAGACATTTGTCAACCGACGCCGGGCCGTTGCGGAGAGCAACCTTCCCAAAACGGCAACCAGCAAACCAAATGTCACGAACATTAGGAAGCAGAAAGTGCTGACAATATTTATTTTCACGGTTCGGTTATCGGATGAGGTTGGCGAACGCTGGCCAGTTGTACAGAACCACCGCGGCAATAAAGATTCCATCCAAAAGACGCTGATTCTACCAAGCCAGGCGACTTGCCGCAATCGCTGGCGGTGAACCCCAGAACCGCCTTGTACCGCACTTCGCGCCCCCGATGATCCCAGAGAGGTTCGCGGCGCCGGGGGCAGAGACCTGAAAGGAAATGCCATACGCGCTCGGCGTCCCACTCAGAGCAATCTAGCATTCTCGTCCCGCGGGGGACTCGCGGGGCCTGGGTTGCAAGTCTTTCCTCTTGTGCCGTGGGCTTGGCCTCACCGGATTCAAGCTGGTGTAAGACTCGCAGCAACAACTCTCCCCCGAGCGAGGCTTTTCGTGCGTACAAGCGGTCGACGGGAAATCCGCGGGGCAGTTCGAAAGCTTCTTGCGTGAAAATAGGACCAGCATCAGCCCGCTGGTTCATGCCATGCACCGTCACGCCTGTCCTCTGGTCGTTGTGGTAGTAGATCCACAACAACGGGTTGGGACCACGATGACGTGGCAGCAACGACAAGTGAACATTGAGAGCGGCGCGGCTGGCCAGTTGAAGGATTTCGTTCCCGAGGAGCCAGGGGAATGCCGAGACACAGATGACCTCGGGCGCGAGCCGTTTCAAGCGGCCGGCCAGTTCGGAATCGCTTCTCGAAGAGGTGTCAAGCAAGGGCACATCGTGAATTCTGGACCACTTTGCCATGGCCGACTGCGTGCCGATCCCGGTCCGCGACTTTATCGAACTAGCCATTCGACGCCACCAGGATCGCGATCGGAAGGGCCGCACTAGTGCGATGACCTGATGAGAGCGAGAAATGGTCTCCAGCGGGACCATGCTGCCTTCTCCCCCGCTACCGAAGAAGATAATCCTCAGCACAACGCCACTTCCCGGCCGCGTGGACGCAGGTCCACGAATTCCCCCGTTTGCGTCGGTCTTGGCAACGGGCCATGACTGGCCGTCCTCAAGGTCACGGCGTGAGAAAGGGAGCAGGGGCAAGACTGCGTCGGCCGCCGTTGCTTTGCTCCGACGCGCTGATGGTGTGCGCATCCATCCTCAAATGTTCCGCTCATAATTCCGGTTGCAACCCGAACTCAAATGACTTTTCTTCGCTAGCGAAGGCTTGGCCATTCCCCAGGTTTTGTCGGGCAGCACAGCCATGGCGCGGAAGCGCTCCTCATTCCTTTGGCAACCCATCCAAACTTCCAGAAACGGACGCCGCGTGGGAGTGCCCCTCAATCGGCCCGATAGTCCAGCGCTCGATTGGACTCTAGACTTAGGCCGCTGGGCCAGCTTGACAGGAACTTTCGTCGTTTGCTAGCCTATCCGCGTCCGGTCGGATTTGAGGTCTGCAAGTGAGTACAGTCTACCGTCGAAGCCCAGCAATAGAGATGGCTCCGCTGCAGGAAGAGACGATCCTGTTCGATCCGCAAAACAATAAGTTCTGCCTGCTCAATCGAACTGCATCTTTCATTTGGAAACAGCTAGCCGCACCGACATCACCAGACGCTCTGGGAACCAGAATCTGCGAGAGCTTTTCGGGAGTTGCACATGAAAACGCCGTGCGCGACGTCAGTGGCGCGCTCGAAGAGATGCGATCTTTGAACTTTATAGCCGAAGAATCGCTTCCGGGAGGCAATCGGTGACCGAGCAGGAAAACAAACCTATCGCAACACCCCAGAGAAATGAGGCTCAAGCTCCCCCGCTGCCGGCCTATGAACCCCCGCGCCTTACGATCATGGACGAGAACCAGGTTATGAGCGTCTTCCAGGTTCCCGTCGTTGCCGGTTCATGGTGGGGCTAGTGGGAGATGCTGCTTTCGAGCTAGATGCTGACCCCGGGGCGTCTTACACACCTTCACTCGCTGATTTTCCGCGTTGGCGAGAACCACACGAACTGCTGGAGCAGTTCTCGACCACAGGAAGGAAATTCCGCCCGTGCGATTGGTACCGCATCGTGGACGGCTTACTGGGAGTGGATTCCGAAGATTTTGCACTGCAGCAAAGATTTAAAACTCTTTATGCTGAACTGCTGTCCCCACACCCCGCGCCCGGGGAAGCAACAAAGAGCCTGTTGTGTCGCATCCAGGTACGTGATGGGCTGCCCGTTCATCTGGTTTCCTTCACCGCTCCTTCAGAGATCGCCATCATCGATCTCATCTTGGCGCTCTTTCCCGGACGCGGTTATGTGGAAGTAAAGAGCGCGGCGGCCGGCTGGCGGTCCATCGGTCTTGCGGGCAAGACCTCACCACTCCTGACTGCGAGAGGTTCCGAAGTGCTAGTGGACGCTCGCGAGGAGTGGCAGCCGCTGATCGCGAATTGTGCTGTCAACTGGGTCATGCAGATGCAGCCGGGATTACTCTTCTTTCATGCCGCCGCTGTGGCTATTCGAGGGGAAGGTGTCCTGATTGTCGGGGACAAAGGAGCGGGCAAATCGACGTTGTCCCTGGCGCTGGCTGCACGCGGCCATGATTTTTTCGGAGATGAGATTGCCGCCGTGCGGACGGAAGGATTTGAATTAGCGCCCTTTCGCCGGGCCTTGTCAGTTCGTACGGGCCCACAAGCACCGCAAGTCGAGGAGAAACTCAGGAGCAAGTGCTGCGCGATGGAAACGTTCCCCGATGGCACGGTGCGCTTACGCGCTACGGCCAAAGAGCTTTTTCCCGGGGTGGGTGCTCGTCCGCGACCACTTCGGCGGGTATTTTTCTTGCGTGGATTCGAACAGCTACCGCGTTATGAATCGTTCTGCCCACGTTTAGAGGACCTGCGATTGCTGGCGCCTCTGGCTTGCACCTATTGGGGAAGTTCCTCGGCGGCACGAGTGACGCAAGTTGCCAAATTGCTCTCATCGGTCGAGTGTTATTTTCTCTATCCAGGACAGCCCGAGGATACGACTAATCTGATAGAGAGAATCGTGAGGTCAGAATGAGTCTTTCGGTGCAGCAAAGAGCGGAGTTCGTCGCCACTTTTCGTTTCATCCAGGTGTTTCTTATGGAAACGATCGCGCGCTGGGTGCCCCAAACCCCGGAGATGGAAGTAAAGGTCCTGTTCGGACGACACATCTGGGAACTTGCCCAGCAGGCCGATAGTCTCGGCAAGCGGGTCTACGAGCTGCGGGCGCCGTTGCAGTTCAGCCTGCGGCCGGTGGAGAGCTACGTCCAAGTCCTCGAGGAATTCGCCCGGACGGAGACAACGCCTCAAAAAATTTCTGGTTTTTATGATGTCATCCTACCGGGCCTCGCGGCGCGATACCGGAATTACCTGGAACGTACCGACCATTTATTAGACGAGCCTACCACGCGCGTGGTCGAGAAAATTCTCAATGAATTTCAGAAAATGATCAAGGAGAGCGAAACTCTGAGGAAAGAGCTCCCTCAACTTTGCTTGGCCGATAAGAATTGGCCGGCTCATCTGGCAAAGCCCGAAGTGAGCGTGCCAACGATTGTCGCGCACCGGCCTTCCGCAGCGATTGCATGAGGGTGAGCCAATGACCGGACTGAAACCAGAAGAAACGAAACAGATTAAAGGCATGACGCTCCGACGCGATCCAGCTCGCGAGGACTGCTTTCAGGTTGTCCATAGCGACGCCGAGATGCAAGAGTGGCCGGGGATGACCGAGATCTCCCAACGACAACGTATCCACCGCCACATGAACAATGAAACCGGAGCGATCGAGATCGCCGCTCAATGCCTGGTGGATTTCCCTGAAGCACCGTGGGAACTGCGCATGCATCTGGCGCGTCAGTGCTGGGATGAAAGCCGGCATGTGGCGGCGCTGTATCAACGCTTGCGAGAGATCGGCGGCCGCAAGGGAGAGTTTCCGATTTCGTGTTTTGAGTGGTGCGTGACCTGCTCTCTGGATTCATTGGCGGCGCGACTGGCACTCCAGAACCGCACGTTCGAAGCGGGCGAATTGGACCTGCTCGGGCAGCTCCCCACCAAGTGGCGGGAGATCGGGGATGAGAGAACCGCCGAGGTGCTCGAGTCCATCCTCTCCGATGAAATCACCCATGTACGCTTTGCGAATCAATGGCTAAAACTCATGGTGCGGGAGGATCGCCGGTTGCTTCTGAAGATTGCCATGGCCGTTCGGTTCCTCACAACAGTGACTGCGGCGCTGGCACCACAGGAAGGGCAATTGAGTCCCATTGGGCTGCCGTTCGAAGCGCCTCAGAATAGAATTACTCAGGTCAATGTTGCCGATCGCCGACAAGCGGATTTTAGTGACAGTGAGATCGATGAGTATTTGCGTCAATCAGGATTTCAATCGATTATGGCCGCCAGTGCCGAAGGATGAAGATCGTTGGTGAGCGCGACCCAGAATTTTGATGCGGCGCTGTTTGGAGACGGCCCGGCACGCGATGAACGGTTTACCGAGAAGCGTCGCTGGGCCGAGTGTGCGAATTTCCCCAACGACCACCCGCTAAAGCACATCGAATTTTTCCATCGTCAAATGAACGAGGAAATGAACGGTGTCGAGAATGCCGCCCAGTCGCTGGCCGATTTTCCAGATGCGGATTGGAACGTGCGTATGTCGATGGCTCGACAGTGCGCCGACGAGGCTCGCCATGTGGAAATGTTTCGGCGCATTTTTGAGAGCCGGGGTGGCCAACTCGGTGAATACCCAATTCTAAATTTCCAGTACCGCATCATCGCCAATCTAGGCGATCTCTTGAGTCGCTTGGTTGTGCAAAACCGCAGCTTTGAAGCTGGCGGAATTGATGCCGTGACGTATGCAATCGATGAAGCGCGCAAAAGAGGCGATCAGGAACTGGTGGATTTGTTCGAGATGCAACAAGCCGACGAAATCACGCATGTTCGCTTCGCCAATGAGTTTGTCTACCAGACCATCCGCAAAGATCCTCGCGCCGCACTACAGGTGGCCAGAGCTCTCACGCTCGCTTCGACCGCCTTCATGCAAGTTATGGGCAGCGAGGGCGTTGGAAGCGTAGAATACCTCGCGGACGAAAGAGGCCGACTGGAAGCCGGTTTTGGGCTCGAGGAAGTAAAAGCCGCCACCACCCAAGCAATGAAACGGCGTGCGTCGTATGGGAGCCACTGATCTCAGGCGAATAGCAAGTCCTTTTTCGCAAGGCGTGTCTTCTGGCGGAAACGACGCGGATCTCACGTATGCTCGAGCTGTCGCGACCACTCAAAACAAGCGCGGTTGGATCCAATCTCCGCTTTTCGATCTGAGTCTGTTCACCTTATCGCCGCTGGCGGGGCTGTTGGTCATACTACCGGTGCTTGTTTCGCCAAAGGGCCTGCGCGTCTTCATTGCGGCTACCTATCTGATTGCAATTCCACACTATGTGTCGAGCTTCAGCTTTTACCTGGGTGATGAAAACCTATCGTACTACCGCACTCGGCGCTTGGCTTTCTTTGTTGGTCCGGTCTTGATCTTCATCGCCGTGATGGCGTTGCGACTAACGAAGATCGACGCGGCCGTACAGTCCTCGCTTTATGTGTGGAATGTTTTCCACGTGTCGATGCAAAGCGCCGGTATCCTTGCCGTCTATCGGCGCCTCAACGGAGGTTTGCTCTCCGAGAGCCGTTTTGCACGTGCTTCTATCCTCGGCGTGAATGGGACCTTGGCATTTTTTCATATTGACCATTTTCCTCCGATTTATCAGAACCTGCTGAAGGTGCACTTCCCGGTGTGGACAATTCCCGCCGCCTCTTTAAGTGTCGCCGTCGTTGGGCTGGTCTGCTACTGGGACAGTCTTCGCCGCCGCGCGAAACGGCTGCGAGCCCCCGAACTCACCTTTCTCGTATCCAGCTTGTTGCTTTTCCACCCGTACCTGTGGGTCCGCGATCTGAATCTTGCAACCTTTGGCATGCTCATAGGGCACTTTCTGCAGTATCTGGGCATCGTCTGGTTGCTCAATCGCAGGAAGTACGCAACGGTGGAAGGCTCAGGACACCAACGGCTGCTTTCCTCGATCAGTACGAAGACTCCTCTTCTGTTGCTGACGTTGGTTTCTGTCGGGTTGGTATTTTATCTTGCAGAAAAGAGCAGTGCTTGGCTGGGCGTTCCGATCTCTTACGTCATCGTTTGGAACTCGCTGGCACTGGTTCACTTTTACCTGGACGGGCTCATCTGGGCGTTCAAGGATCCTTTCGTTCGCAAGACCATTGGACCGTACCTGACTCCGGACTCACACATGGCCGTCGAATGAAGGAAAACTTTCCGGATCGTCGGAGCGGCGCGACGTTCGACAGGGAGCGGTTAGTCCCTCTTTTGAGCCTGCTCCAAAAACAGTTCGGTATAATCAACTTTGCCTGCCTGGTACCTTCCCACTAGCTGTCCGTTTGCATGATGCACTGGATTGAGAGTCTGGTGACCTTCGGGAGTGTCGCAGGGCCGCTGAGTTCAGAAAGCCCTCAGAGTTTCGAGCGACTGGATTTCAAATTGTGACAGGCGGAATTTGAGTTCGCCGCCGAGTACAATGCCCGCACCCCTGGAGGCTCAAGATGGAGAATCAGGACCAAGCAGCGGCCCACTGGTCACGCGTGCAACTTTTGGCATTTCGATTCGCCTTTGTCTACCTCATTTTGTACTACCTTCCGTTCCCCTTGGGGACCCTTCCCCACACCGGCCGAGTTGCGCAGAAATACGAATCACTCTGGCACAAGCTTGTGCCTTGGGTGGGCGAACATGTCCTTCGCTTGAGTCACCAGATTATGACCTCTACGAACTGCAGCGGTGATACCACGTACGACTATGTGCGGGTCTTGTGTTTTCTCGCCGTGGCCTTCGCGGCCACTGTTGTTTGGTCTTTCCTCGATCGATCCCACGCAAACTACGAACGGATTCACGAGTGGCTGCGCTCCTATGTGCGGCTTTCCGTGGGAGCCGCGATACTCATGTACGGAGCGGCTAAGATTTTCTGGATGCATTTTCCCCCGCCGAATCTCTACAAGCTGCTCGAACCCCTAGGAGATTATTCCCGGATGAGCTTGCTCTGGGCCTTTACAGGGGCTTCTCGCGGCTACAGCATATTTGCCGGCTGTGTGCAGATGCTCGGCGGCATCTTACTTTTCGTCCCGCGGCTGACAACTCTCGGAGCTCTCGTTGGCCTGGTGGTCTTTTCGAACATTTTTGCTCTCAACTTGGGTTATGACCTTCCGGTTAAGCTCTATTGCTTCCATATTCTTCTCGTCTGCATGTTTCTTGTTCTGCCGGATGCGCGGCGGATCGTTAGCTTCTTCTTGCTGAATCGAAGCGTGGCGCCCTCACCCGAGACTGCCCTCTTTAATCACCAGCGTATAAACGCAGGCGCCTTGGTCGCGCAATTGACGTTGGGCGGATTTCTGGCGTGCTCATACCTTTATCAAACTCACGATTTCGAAAAACAGAACCACGGCACGGCTTCTAGGCCTCCGTTCTACGGTATCTGGACCGTCGATGAATTCAAGGTCGGCGGGAAGGTGCTGCCTCCGCTGTTGACCGACGAGACCCGCTGGCAGAGGGTGGTCTTTCAGTTTCCCAAAGAAGTTGGCATTCAGTCTATGAATGGCTCATGGACGTCATGGACGGGACGATGGCTACGCCGGGATATGGCGAAGAAGACCATGGCTATGGAAAAGCCCAACGATGCCACGAAGCAGTTCGAATTTACCTTTTCGAATCCTGATTCGCAGTCGCTGACCCTAGAAGGAAACGACGGCAGGAACGAGATTCGTGTGAGACTCCACCGGGTGAGCGAAAAACAATTTGCGCTTCTCGGCGGGGGCTTTCATTGGATCCACGAGGATGCTGATTTGCTGATGGACGAGGAGAGCGTTTGCGACCATGTCAGACGGGCGGCTGGCGCGCTCGTGGCGCGCTGAAAACTTCGGCCGTGGTCTTCGAGAAAAGCACAGGCCTCCTTTCGGGGCTACGCCGCGGTTAAATTCAGAGCATGGTAGCTCTCCTTGTGCTGCAGCACGCTTGTGTCTGGGTTCACGAACTGAACCAGGCCACTCACCGCCTGCTCATGAGCCATTTTCTGCGATATCTGAGTATCGTCTGGTTGCGAACCTCGGGAACTACGTTGGCGTCGAAAGCTCAATACGCAAAAAATTCCAGTCCACCAGCAGTTCAAACACACTGCTTTTGCTGCTACTCTGGGTATCGATCGGGTCGCTCTTTTATGGTGCCCGACTTGGCGGTGACGGCTGCAGATTCCGATTCCCGACACCATGATCTGGAACTCGCTGTCCTTAATTCACTTCTATGGGGAAGGATTCCTGTGTGTCTTTCCTAATCCCGGTGTTCGCGGCTCCCGGGGTCCTTATCGGCGGCTCCCCTGCCCTCTGGCGGTAACGTGAAACAGAATCAATCCAGAGTTCTGGGCCAGTCGGCGTTCGACAGGGAGCGCTTGTTGGCGTTTTCCGGTCTTCTCGGCAAGGACTCTCGGGAGTTTGAGTTCCATTTACAGGGCAAGAGCATGGGACCCCTTCTGCCCGACGGCTCGAGGATCCGCGTGCGGCCGGCTGCTGATGACCATTTCATGGTCGGAGAAGTGTTGACCTACGTTGCTGAGGATCGCATGGTGGCGCATCGTGTGGTGCGATCCGTGAAATCGGGGAGCGATCATTATCTGATTATGCGCGGGGATGCAACGGTTTGTTGTGATTTGCCGGTCCTTGCCACTTCCGTTTTGGGCCTGGTGATTGGATTCTCTACCACCGGCGTCTGGCAACCAGTTGGCCCGCCTAGAGAGAGATGGTTTGGCTTTCGCTGGTTGGCACTCCTGATCGCCAGCCTCGTTGGCGGTATTCTGAGAGTGAGCCCGGCTGCCGCGGTCTGGATTGCAAAACACATCATTAGGATTCATAAGACGCTCGAAAGAGCGACGAGTTTTCTAAAGCGTCGTACAGCACGGGGTTCGCGTTAGGAGCCGCTCTCTGAGGCACGACTTGCAGCTTTTGGATGCCAATTTCCGATGCCTTCAGAATCCTCTGGCTCACCTCGCCTCCGGGCCGAGGCAGGCTCGTCCCTGCTGGTGCTCTTTTCTTCAAGTAAGGAAAGCACGCCAGGAGCGAGCCACCACAGGCGTGCCGATCCCCCAGATGAATCCAGAGGCTTATTCGTTTTGGTTCGGAACTTGTTCCCGAAGTGATGGCTGTAAACAGGTTGACGCTTCTCTCTGGTTCCGCGCGGAGGGCGGCTCGTTGTGAGCAATCCCCTTTCACTTCGGCAGGAATGGAAATCCACGAGCTGCGATCCCCTCGCTCGGTTTTATCCAGGTTATTCGCGCGAGCACGAATTCTTGCTTCAATTGCTAGGCCGGCCGCGCCCGGAACAATCCCTGACGCTCCTCAGGGCAGCACCACAAGTCGATTGGCAACGCTTGTTTCTGATCACCCCGCCAGATCTTTCCGCCTATCTGGGGCACCAGATCAGTGCGCATGGGTTGACCAGTCACTGTCCCGAGCAGCTGTTCCTGGAAGCTGGAGATGCCCGCCGGGCCACTGCGGCTCGATGGCTGCGCTTGCGTTTTGAACTTCGCAACCTGATGAGCGAGTTTAACCGGCACAATCTCGACTTCGCGGTGCTGAAAGGTGCGGTGCTGGCCTTTATCGCCTACCCTGATTCTTCGCTGCGGCCCGTTTCTGACCTCGATCTTTTGGTGCGTCGCGAAAATCTTGAGAAGGCCTTGAAGCTGATCGGGGATGCCGGTTTCCGATGCCCGGAGCGATTCGAGTTTGCCAACCCTCTGATTATCAAAGATTCGGTCGTTCCCGGAGAAGAGATATCTCTCCCGCTTGAAAAGCCCGGCACCCAGGCGTTGATTGAGGTTCATACCCAGCTAGAATCGGCAGAGCCCTGGTTTCCGGTGTCGATAGAAAAGGTTTGGGAACACATCGAGGAAACAGCCTGGAACGATGTATGTATTCCCATCCTTGATGTGCATGAATTCCTGTTTCATTTGGTGCTGCACCTCTCCCGCGGCCACTACTTCTCCCTGGGTCTGCGGCCGCTTCTGGATGTTCACCTGTGGGTTGAGCTTCAGGAAAAGCGCCTGGATTGGCAGTGGATTCGAAAGGAGAGCGTCCGCAGAGGATATAGTGACTGGATGTACCTAACGCTGAAGATGGTGAAGGACTCCTTTCTGACTCCCATCCCGCGGGAATTCTTCGATCACATGGCGACACCCCCGAATCTCCAGCGGCTTCAAAAACTGGCTTACCAGCAGATTTGGGCCGATCAGCGCGCCCACTCGAAGGTCCCCCCGCGTTTAGCGATAACGCTTTCACAGCCATCGGTCGGGCGCGCGATTTCTTCCCTGTTCAAGAGACTCGACCCGGATGGAGCACTCGACACGCCGATGATTCCAGCTTTGAAGATCTCAAAGAAGCCCCGATGGCGCCTGAGTTTCCGTCGAATCCTTCGGGATTTGAAGGTAAAAGCTCCAATCTACCTCCAGGCCTTGCAGAATGGCAGCCTGGCCTGGTCCAGCCTGGAGAGAGCTGCCCGCTTGACAAGAGGACGAACAGAGATAAGAAACATCCTGATGGGTCGAGAAGCGCATCGGGAAGAACAGGGTAAAACGATACCAAAGAAGGGTGCGGCCTAGCATTTCAGCGCTGGGAGAGCGCACTAATCTCGGCGAGGAAAGCTATCAAAATCTATCGGAGGATAAACGAAGGTTTGCGATGTGTATGATGATTGCTATAATAAAATTTGCAGGCAGCTCGCGGTTCCAACTGGACCGATCGTAGAACGGGAGAGGTCCTTTTACGGTACTACGCCGGGAGGCAGATCGGCGACGGCGGAAGATGGCATCGTGCCAAGCCATGGCCCAATGCCCAATCCACTCAAGTGTGTAACCCCGGGCCGCAGAGAAGCGTTTTAAGAGTTCGTGCGGCTTTCGCAACGGGAGAACGACTATGGATGCACCTGATCAGGTGCCGGTCCACATTAGATTGGTCGACCCGGGAAGGAATCGCGGCCAGGGAATACCGTCTCCTACGCGGCTCCCCCGAAAATTCGTGGAGAACAGCCGTCTCCTCTGGAGCCACCGCAAGCTGCTCCGTCGGGTCACGCTTTATGCCCTCGGCGCAACCATCCTCCTCGCCCTCCTGATTCCCAAGCGCTACGAAGCCACGACGCAGTTGATGCCTCCTGAAAATATCACTGGCGGGACCCTGGCGATGTTGGGCACCATCGGGGCGCGCGGTTCCGACTCCTCGGGGTTGAGCGGGTCCATTGGGGGAGCAGCACTCGGTGGAGTCGCTAGCGATCTTCTCAATGCGAAGAATACCGGTGCACTTTTTGTTAGCATCCTCTACAGCCGCACGATATCCGACAGGTTGATCGAGCTATTTCAGTTGAATCGCGTTTACCACACCAAGCTCATTGAAGACACGCGCATGGCGCTCTGGGAACACGTGGACATTTCTGAAGCGCGGAAAAGCGGCGTCATTGGGATTACCGTGACGGACAAAGACCCGCGGCGCGCGGCGGAGCTGGCACAGGCCTATGTTACCGAGCTGAACCGGCTAGTCGCCGAGGTAAGCACGTCTTCGGCCCGGCGCGAGCGGGTGTTTCTCGAAGAGCGGCTGAAAACCGTAAAGGCCGATTTGGACAACGCCAGTAAACGATTCAGCGAATTTGCCAGCAGCAACACGGCGATCGATGTTCCGGCGCAAGGAAAAGCAATGGTGGAGGCGGCAGCCTGGATTCAGGGCGAAGTCATCTTCGAAGAATCTACACTTCGAGGGCTCGAAAAAATTTATGCGCCCGGCAATATCCGTGTGAAAGCCCACCAGGCACGTTTGGCGGAGTTAAAGCAGCAACTGCGAAAACTGGGAGGGAGTGATTCCCCGTCCGAAGTAAAAGACGACCACTCCCTGTACCCCTCGATACGAAAACTGCCTTTGCTGGGCGCAACCTATTTCGATCTGTATCGAGAATCTAAGATGCAGGAGACGCTGTATCAATTACTGACCCGAGAGTATGAGCTTGCTAAGGTTGACGAAGCCAAGCAGATTCCGACTGTCAGTGTGCTGGACGCCGCGGTAGTGCCAACCAAGAAGTCGTTTCCCCCGCGCACGCGGATCGTGATTGCGGGCACGCTCCTGACCTTAGCGGGGACGGTAGTGTGGATTTTTTTACGCCGGTGGTGGTCCGGAATCGTTCCCGATGATCCCGGCCGCGAATTGGCCGAAGAGATGGGGGCATCTTTGAGATCCAGCACCCGGCATCTGGCGCCGCTGGGCTCGGCATACCGTTGGACGGCAGCACGCATGAAACGCTTCCAGAGCCAGGAAGCAGAATCGACGCAAGAGGCTGAACAAAGTAAAGAAGAGGATGAAACTCGGTGGCGGCAAGCTAAGAACTAAGGAACGCTCAGCTTCGTCTGGTTCGCAGTGCCGTCCAGCGGCGGTCGGCAGTGGTTCGTGACAACCTATCGGGAAAGCTCTGCGGCTGGCTGGACCGCAGCGAGAGTTGTCAAGGAGCGATCGTCCGCGCTCCAGAAAAGTTAGCGGAAAGGGATTCGATCGATAGGCATGAACGTCATGCCCCCAAAGAGAGCGGTTCCCGCGCCGGTCGCTGAGTATCCGCCAGGGCGAGTCACTCTTCTCGATAGCCCGGTTGCAGGAGAGTCTCCCCGTCCCTCGCGATTGAGAGCGAGCGGACCGCACGGTCTACCGGTACAAATAGCTTATGCCGTCATCGATTGCGCCATGGTGGGTCTGGTTGGCGCGCTAGTGTTTTATCTTGAGGCCGGCATCGCTGGTTCTCCGGAAGCTCGAAGCCAGATGCTGGCGCCGCCGACACTCGGCAGCTACTTTGCCTTCATCTCCGCTTACGCCGCACTGGTCGTTTTGAGTTGCGCAGGTCAAGATCTTTATCGGACTCCGCGCGACCGCGGTGTCTTGGAAGAAAGCCTGATGGTCTTCAAAGCTGTGAGTTTGGCGACCGCAGTTTTGGTGCTGTTCGTATTCGGCTTTGGAGCGCGGAGCATGACGCGCATCTGCGTGCTTGCACTGGGCTTGTTTACTGGAGCGACGCTTTCCGGTTGGCGGTACCTGAAGCGGCGAATGATCTTGAACCGCACGGTTCGGGGAATTGGCGTCTCCCGGGTCTTGATCGTCGGAGCGGGAGCGGCGGGCCGAACCTTGGCGGCATCACTCGAAACGAATTTGTCCCTGGGTTGTAAAGTATGCGGTTTTCTTGACGCCCAGTTTTCCCCCGACCCTTTGATTCTTGGCGGCCTAAATGACCTGCGGCGCGTCGTGGCAGAGCAGTTCATTGACGCGATCTTCCTTACTCCACCTATCGATCGAGAAGTCGTGAAGGAGTCTGTGCTCGTGGCCCGCGAGCTGCGTCTTGGACTGAAAGTTGTGCCTGATCTTTACGATGGCATCGGTTGGCGTGCGCCGGTACACGCCGTCGGGGGATTCCCCGTCATGCAGCTGAACGAAAACCCCATCCCCGAACTCGGAGTGGCGGTTAAGAGAATCATTGATGTTGGGATGGCGGCCTCTGGGTTGCTGCTAACGGCGCCATTGTTGGGGGTGCTTGCCGCGCTTGTACGGCTCGATTCACCCGGCGGTGCTTTTTATCCCGCCGTGAGAGTTGGATACAAAGGGCGCAAATTCTATTGTTGGAAGCTCCGCACGATGTTTGTGGACGCAGACAGCCAGAAAGAAGCTCTTCGGGAAAGGAACGAGCGAGCCGGCCCGTGGTTTAAGATGAAAAACGATCCGCGCGTCACCCCGGTCGGGCGCTGGCTGCGAAGGTTCAGTCTTGATGAACTGCCACAGCTGTGGAATGTTCTGCGCGGGGAGATGAGCATGGTTGGGCCACGGCCACATCCCGTGGACGATTTTAATCGCTACAAGCCCGAGCATCTCCGGCGTCTGGACGTAAAACCCGGGCTCACGGGCTTATGGCAGGTGACTGCGAGACAAAATCCGTCATTTGAAACCAATCTGGCCCTGGATCTCAACTACATTGAGAACTGGAGCCTACGATTGGATCTGGAGATTCTATTCCGAAGCCTCGCAGAGTTGTTGAGCGGCAGCGGCGAGTGAACCTTAGGGCGAGTGGAACCCGCCTCCGACCTTGCCGGTGAAAGCTGAACGCCAAGCTAGAAGCCTTCGAATGCGGGGTCCCATCTTTTGGCAAGCTATGTGAGGAAACGAAATGTTCAACGGGTAATTCAACTCTCGGCTCAGAAAAGGGATTCTCCCATAGAACCTTAAATCGGAACTCGATCCTTTTTCTGGTGAACGCAAGGATAGTGAAACTCGTGCTGAGCTCCATCTACTGGATTACGAACCGCATCGATGCCTTGCGGAACGATGCCTTCCGGCTTGGAGGAGAGCAGAGCACCCTAGCGGCGGTGATGTTCTCCCTGCTGGGTGATTCCTCCCAGTACCTTGTCGGTGTGGTGGCCATGGGCCTTGCTAATGTGTTGCTGCTCCCTCTTTACACACGTTTCCTAAGCCAATCCGATTTCGGGCTCTATGCCCTGATCGAAGTGCTAGCTCTCAGTTTGATCGCGATTTCTGGCTTGGGGTTCACCGTCTCATACCTAAAAGACTTCGCGGCTTCTGGTCCAGGCGAGGTATCGAAACTTCTAGGCACGATGCTCTTGGTCAACGGCCTTCTCTCAGCGATGACTGGGACCGGGCTCTCGTTCTTCCTGGCCAGTTCCCGGTCCGCGCACCTACTGCGCGGAGATGCGCGTCATTTCGCCTGGCTGCTGCTACCTCTCATCCTGCTTGAATCGCTGCAGGGCGTTCTGTTGACGCACCTGCGGGCCAGAAGAAAAGCCGCCAGTTTTTCCTGGGCGTCCGCGCTCCGGCTCTTTTCGATCGCCGCTCTCAGCATCTGGTTGGTTGCCGGCCGCGGCGAAGGGCTGGCCGGGGTCTTCAAAGCCAGGGTTATGGGGGATGTCTTAGCTTGTCTGGTCTTGTGGGGCTTGACGGCTTGTGACCTTTCCTTGTCGGCTTCCTTTCCTTCGGCATGGTCCATGGCAAAGTATGGGTTGCCCGTGATGGGAAGTGCTTTAATCATGATGATTCTCGATGGCGCGGGCCGGTTTTTTCTCGACCGCTACGGAAACCTCGATCAAGTCGGTCTCTACGCGGTGGCGGTCAAGGTCTCCGGGGTCATGCGCCTGTCGGTAGTCATTCCCTTTGGGGCCGCCTGGGGGGGGTTGATGTTTCAGATCGCCAAGACACCACGAGCTTCCATAATTTATTCGAAATTGATGAGTTATTTGTTGGTGCTTTCGATATCCGTGGCGTTAGTGCTTTCCATGTTCGCACCCCTTCTTCTGCACTTCCTGGCCACCCAGGAATACTCCGGCAGCCTTGTCTCGATTCCCTGGTTGCTACTGGTCCAGGCCGCAACTGTCCTGCAGTATCCGTCCTCGGTGGGCATCTACCTGGGATCGGCCACTCGCTGGTTACTGCCCATCTATTTTTGCGGTGTCACGGTCAGTTTCCTGTTGAACCGCCTTCTCATACCGAAATTTGGAATTCTGGGGGCGGCTTGGGCGTGGCTCGGCGCTTGGGTCGTGATCACCGTGCTTTTGGCCGGAGTTGGGCAGCGGCATTACCCACTGAAGTATGAAAGAAAACCTTTCCTGATCGCCTTTTTTGCTTGCGTTCTGGTTCTGGGTGCTTCTCGCTTGGGGCTATTGATCACTCGAAATGGCGGAATCTTTGCGCCAGCGATTTTGAGCGCAGTACTTCTGTTAGGTGCAGTCGTCTACGTTTGGGACGATCTGCGAACTCTGGATGTTGGGACTGCCTCGCGGGTCGAAGTGTGAAACAAGGGCTATGAGCGCGCCTGGTAAAATGGAAAAAGGCCTTGCCATTGTTGTCCTGCTTCTCAGTACGGGAGCGTTCCTGAATCTTTTTCTGAAACACGGCAAGTTCACGTTTGAGTCGCAGGCTGGACTGCCCTTCATGCAGTTCATCTGGTCGAGTTTGTACTTGATCGTGCTGGTTTTCTTGGTGAAAGAGGCCCGCGGGTTCGGGGGTCTTCTCGTTCGCGGTTGGCCTTTCTTGTTATTGCTGGGCATCTGCCTTCTTTCCATCATTTGGTCCGAGGCCAAGGGACTGACCGCCAGGCGGAGTGTGGCGCTAGTTGCAACGACGTTTACCGGCTTTTATTTGGCGCTCCGTTATCCCTTCAATGAACAGCTGAAACTTCTGGCGGCACTTTCCAAAATCTGCATCGTTTTGAGCCTTATCTTCGGGGTCCTTCATCTGGGAACGGCGGTCGACAGCCGGAGCGGGCCCATGTTTGGACTCTACATCCAGGGAAATTCACGTGGCATACTCAGCTTCTTGTTCGATGTTTTGCCGATAGAATTTGTCTTCGGTAGGTTGTACGAGCCGTGGTACGGGATCTTCACTCAACGGAACACACTGGGGATCATGATGGCTTTCGCCATTTTCGTGTTCTACCTCCGGAGCCGAAGCGATCCCGAGGAGAAATGGAGTGCTTATCTTTGGGCTAGCCTCTCCTTTCTTCTTCTTTTCCTGTCAGGTTCGCTGACCGGCTTTTTGGGTTTGTGGGCAGTCATGGTAGGGGGAGTTCTGCTGGGGAATATCCGGCGGCATCGCCGGTGGGCACGCCGGATCCTCCTGGCCACCGCGGTAATGGCCGGCGTGGGAGTTTATTATGCCGCCGGCCATCCTGCATCTGTGACTTCCTTTTTCGACCGCGACGTTACTCTTACCGGTCGCACAACCATTTGGGGGGCTTCGCTGCTTTTGGGGATGAATCACCCCTGGATCGGTCACGGGTTCAATGCCTTTTGGCTCGGGGATGAGGGCCCTTCAAGTCAAATTCGCAAACTCGCTGGGTGGGACGTGCCTAGCGCGCACAACGGATACTTGGAAATCTGGCTCGATCTCGGGTTATGTGGTTTGGCCGCCTTTTTCCTGGGGTTGGCGCGCTATTTTGGGGAGTCCATCCGATACTTCTTGAGGGGAGAGGGCTGGGAAGGATTCTGGCCAGTCCTGTTTCTGGCTTTCCTGATTCTCATCAATCTTGCGCAAAGCGCACTTGTCTCACCCAACTATTTCTTTTGGATTCTTTACGTGGTTGTGTGCTTACGTCTCTCGATGGCGAATGGTGAACCCACGGAGGAGTTGGCAGGGTGAGCATGCGGAATAATCCCCAACCCCGTCCGACCTCAGCCGCCAATTCTTGCTTTGATGCCAGAAGCTACTGGGAAACGCGGTTGCAGGAGTATCCCGGCCTTTGCGGTGTGGGTAACACCTGCTTGGGCCGGTCTTATATCCAGTGGCTCTACAAGGTGCGGCGAGCGGTGTTCCTGCGGCTCCTCGCTTCGCTCAGGACAGATTTCCGGGCTGCGCGGGTATTCGATGTTGGAGCGGGGACCGGGTTCTATCTGGAGCTTTGGAAGCAGGTCGGAGTCTCCAGTGTTGCCGGATGCGATCTCACGGAAATCGCTGTGGCGCGTCTTCGGAGCATTCTGCCCTGGGCCAGAATTTTACGCTTAGACATTGGTGAGACACTCCCATCTTCTGAGCGGGGGTGCTACGACATCGTTTCTGCTTTCGATGTACTGTTTCACATCGTCGAAGATAAACTATACGAGCGAGCAGTTCGAAATTTGTGCTCTTTGCTTCGACCCGGAGGGCTACTTCTGTTTTCCGACCTGCTTCCTCGGAACGGCGCCTTGCGCGCTGAGCACCTTACCTTTCGCCCGCTTGAGGAAGTGACCGCCCTGCTCGGGAGGACCGGATTTGAAGTCGTGGGCCGCGTCCCCATGTTCGTGGTAATGGAAGAACCGCTGGATTCGACGAGCCAATGGTACCACTTTCTCTGGAAACTGATGACCTATCCTGTGAAGCGCAGCGAACTCGCTGGGTTTTTGATCGGAGGAATGCTTTATCCTTTGGAGCTGATTCTTACGAACGTGTGTGAGGAAAGCTCAAGCACGGAGATCGTCATTTGCTATAAGCGTCACGAAGAGGCAATTCCGAGATGAGCGCGCGTCTCAGATCTGTCTTATCGGCGGTGACGGAGAAGGTCGGAGACCCGGACGAGGCCCAAGAGCATCTGAAACGGAAGCCCACCGTGGCTATTTTTGCTGAGCCTCTCATAGCTCCCAGCATGACTTTCATCCGCGACCAGGCTTCCGCGCTCAACGACTTTACTGCCCTCTACGTCAGTCCCCAGTGGGCTTCTCCGAGCCTGGAAGTGGCTTCGGATCGAGCCGTCGTGGTTTGCGGTGATCCGCGAGCGTCCCCGTTGTGGAACCGGTTGCGGCAAACACCCTTCAAGGTATTTGGATATGACCCCAGCTTTTTCCGGCGCGTGGCGGCACATCGCCCGGTCTTGCTTCATGCTCATTTTGGTCCTGCTGGACTCACCGCCCTTCCGCTGGCACGCTGGCTCGAGATACCGCTGATCGTCACGTTTCATGGTTACGATGCCACGGTCGCCGATGCTCACCTGGCGCGGTCTCACTATCGAGCGCGCGCTTACGTCCGGAACCGGCACGTCCTGCAAAAAGAGGCGTCCCTGTTCCTCGCTGTGTCCGAGTTTATGCGAAAACAGTTGATCGCTCGGAGTTTTCCTGAAGAACGCATCGTGGTTCACTACACAGGAGTGGATACGAAATTCTTTGTGCCTGCACCTTCCGTATTGCGAGATCCAGTGGTTCTTTTTGTTGGGCGTCTGACGGAAAAAAAGGGCTGCGCATGTCTGCTGCGAGCAATGCACGAGGTGCAGGATCTAGCGCCGGCCGCCGAGTTGGTGGTCGGCGGCGACGGCCCTTTGCGCCAGGAACTCGAGGAGCTTGCGAAAAAGACCCTCCGCAAGTGCCGCTTCCTCGGATGGCAGACACCTGAAAACGTCCGTGAATGGATGAACCGAGCCCGTGTTTTTTGTGTGCCGAGTGTGCGCGCTGCGACGGGCGACGGAGAAGGCTTTGGCATGGTTTTTGCCGAAGCACAAGCCATGGGACTGCCGGTGGCTAGCTTCTCCTCGGGAGGAGTGCCAGAAGCCGTTCTCGACGGGCAGACTGGTTTGCTCGCGGCGGAGGGAGACTGGCGCAGCCTTGCCAGCAACATTCTGGCGCTTCTTAACAATGACAATCTCTGGCGCAACATGAGCGAGGCGGGCCAGAAGCGGGTGCGGGAATTGTTTGATTTAAAAAAGCAAACCGCCAAACTTGAGCAGACTTATCGAACCGTGCTCGAGCCCTTAAGCGAGGCGAGACACTCGAAGCCACGTTTCGGTGGGCAGAAAGCGGAGGGCAAGAGCTACACCAGCCGAACCCTAGAAAAACACAACCGTTCTGCTCGGCCCCGGTTGGCTTTTGTCCAGTCGATTTGCTCGCACTATACCGTCGGACTGTTCAACCTTCTTGCCCAGAACGCGGACACCGAGTTTTTCTTTTTCTCGGACGGCAAGGAAAGGTATTGGCAAGACGAGCTCGGGGTCAGCACGGGAGATTTTCCGCATACCTACCTGCGAGGCTTCCGGCTGTGGAACACTAGGATTGCGCCAGCGCTGCCCTTTAGGCTCCTTTCCTCCCGCGCCGAGGCTATCCTCAGCTGCATCGATGGCAAGTTTGCTCTTCCTGTAGCCTATGTCGTGGCGCGATGGAAAAGAGTGCCATTTCTCTTGTGGACTGGTTTGTGGTTCCGCGTGGATACGCCGCTACAGCGGTGGATTTTTCCGCTCACGCGTTTTCTCTATCAGCATGCCGATGGCATCGTGGCCTACGGTGAACACGTGAAACGGTATCTGGTTTCAGAAGGAGTGCGGCCCGAGCGCATCTTCATTGCCCCGCACGCCGTCGACAATTCCTTCTACTCACGGACGGTTTCAGAAGAGGAAAAGGGGGTCCTTCGAGAGAAATTGGGCATCCCCCCGGATCAAAATGTGATCTTGTATCTGGGCCGCCTCGAGGAAATCAAGGGGCTCACCTATCTTCTCAAAGCCTTCGGCTCTGGTCATCTTTCCGGTGCCTTGCTGGTCATCGCCGGAAACGGATCACAGCGCCGGGCACTCGAAAACCTGACCCTCCAGATGGGGATCAGAAATCGAGTGCGCTTCGCTGGTCATGTTCCTCCCGAGGAAACGGTTGCCTACTACGCACTCTCAAGCATTGTCGTCCTACCCTCAGTGAGTACGGCCCAGGGTAAAGAGGCCTGGGGCTTGGTGGTCAACGAAGCCTTCAACCAGAGTGTTCCGGTGGTTGCGACCGATACCGTGGGCGCGGTTTCGGGGGGATTGCTCGAGGACCAGAAAAACGGCATGGTGGTGCCGGAGCGCGATGCCAGCGCGCTGGCACGGGCCCTTCAGAAGATTTGGGAAGATCCCGTGGCGCGCGAGCGTATGGGGAAGGCGGCCAAACACTCGATTCGAAAGTGGGACCATGCGCTTCAAGCCGGCGGTTTCCTGCTCGCCCTCAAGGCGGTATTGCGTCAACCGCCCGCGATGCCTAAGGAAACTCATGAATGAGCAGAGAAATACAGAGGTCCTTCTTATGATTCCCAGGACAGACAGGCATGAGGACAACTCCCGACTCTATCGCACCTTCGTGCATCTCATCGCCCGGTTCGGCTGGATGCTGCCAAAGCGTCTTCCGTGCCACTCGATGGTATTCATCTTCGAGTCCGAGGCGGAACTGTGAAGAGAGACCGGGGCCTCTCGGTGGTAACGACCAGCTGGGATGACGGGCATCCCCTGGATATCCGCATCGCCGACCGGCTGGCCAATTATGGACTTACCGGCACTTTCTACGTGCCGAAACAAGTAAGCTGGCCGGTGATGAGTTCGGCGCAGATCCGCGACGTTAGTTCGAGGTTCGAAATCGGCTCTCACATGCTCGAACACCGCATGCTTGACCAACTGTCGGATGGAGAGGCCCGCGAGCAACTCTCGGGTTCGCGCGGGTGGGTCGAACAAGTCACTGGGAAGCCCTGCCGAACAATCTGTTTTCCTGGGGGCAGATACCGCCAGGAGCAGTTGAGCTTGGTTCGAGAAGCGGGCTATCTGTCGGCGCGCACCACCGAACTGCTCTCTACTGAGTTTCCACGCCGTGTCGAGGGTCTCGCACTCATTTCCACCACCGTTCAGGCCTACCCCCATTCGCCGCTCGCCTATACGAAGAATGCCCTCAAGCGGCGATCCTTGGTAAATTTGATGCGCACGGGAGCTTTATTCTACAGGCGCACCTGGCTTCGGCTCGCCAGGAAGTTGCTCGAGCGGACTCTCAGCCGTGGTGGCGTTTTTCACCTCTGGGGACACTCTTGGGAGATTGAGCAAGAGCGTCAGTGGGATCGGCTAGAGGAATTGCTGGCAGTTATGGCGGCAAACAAAGATAAACTGACCATCGCGACCAATTCAGAACTGGAATCCTATGCGCTCTCCTAGCGAAGAAGTCGCTTCGCACCTCTGTTGTCCCGACGACCAAGAATCCTTGCGCGCCGTGAGTGGGGCTCTATCTTGCAGCCAGTGCGACAGAATCTTCCCGTTCCAGGAAGGAATGATCTTGGAGCTCCTCCCGAGGGAACCTGCCGAACCCGGGCCCAATGCGGAATATGCAGCCGCTTACCATTCGCTGTTTCACCAAACCTTTGAAAATCAAGGAGAGTCTATCCCTTGGGGCCTTGAAGTCCCACCGTCGTGGAGGCTCCATCGCGAGCGCCAAGCGCGAGCCGTACTTTCCATACTGCAAAGTGACGGAGCATTACTAAAGGATTTGATCCTCGGTGACATCTCTGCCGGAATCGGAGATTACACCCTGTCCTACGCGCAGCACTTCAAGGGCGTTCTCCATTGTGACCTCTCGTTGGACGCTTTGCGTTACGCCTCCGCGAAGTGCCGCCGGTTAGGCGCTCAAAATGTCTTCTTCTTGCGTGTGGACTATTTTGCCTTGCCATTTCGCCGTACGATTGATCGCCTGCTGTGTCTAGACACCTTGGTTCGCGGCAAAGACCATGAAAGGGCCTTGCTCGGACAGATTCAAAAGTCCCTCGCGAACCAGGGCCGCGGCATCATCGACTTCCATCATTGGTGGCACAACCCGCTGCGGAGGCTCGGTCTGCTACCTGAAAACTTCGGAAGCAATCGCAGTTATGCCCGCAGCAGCGCCGAAGGCCTGCTGCGCGAGTGCGGAATTGACAACTGGAGACTGGTCCGCTTCCATCAAGAGTTCGAACCCGGCAGCCGCTTGGCCCAAGGTCTCTCTCGGTTGCTGCCTGCCACCCGCTTGATTTATGATATCGGTTTTGCTTTATCCGGGCCCGCCCATTCAAAAAGCGCCAAACGCAGTTCTGCGACCGATTCCCTCAATTCGCCCGATGGCTCAGAGAAAGCGGCTCCACGATCCGCCGCTGGTTCTTCAAATCCGGGCGCTGCGCTTGGGATGACACGCGGCAATAGCACACCGTGCGTCG